>SVBZ01000047.1 GCA_015058575.1 Pseudoselenomonas ruminantium | reverse complement strand
GGGGAGACTTCAGGAGCGTACCATCCATGCGGTTGTCCGTGTGGACAGTGCGTCGCTGGTTGCTGTGGGCTGAGCGTAAGGGAGGTTTTGCATCATGAAGAAGACGTTAATCCTTATTTTCAACCGTACCGATGGCAAGACATCGGAGATGGTGATTTCGGAGCCGCGTGAGGATGTCACGAAAGCGGAGGTGGATGCCTTTGTAACGAAGGTACGGGAGACGAAGTTCTTCCTTATTAACGGTATGGAGCTGGCCTCCTTGAAGAAGGCGCTCATCCGCACGGTGGATGAGGCGGAGATTACAGCTTGATGGCAGATGGCGCCATGGAGCAGACCATTCTCACGGCTATTTCTGCCGTTGGGTTTCCGATTGTGGTGACGTTCTACCTCTTGACCCGATTCCAACGGTCGATGGATAATCTGACGGACAAGATCGGGGAGCTCATCAAGGAACTCCAGCGGCATTAGCCAAAGTTACTGCCATTCCCATAATCCCAATCCCTTGAACGCGGGCGGCTGACAAGTCAAATTGACAAGTCAGCCGCCCGCATTTGTGCTATAATTGTGGCGTGTGTCCTCGTTTCCAATATTTCTTTTATGTGGGCAAAACCATCGTGATGACCAACGGTTTTGTCAAGAAAACGCAGAAGACACTCAAGGCTCAGATTGAGCTGCCGATATAAAAACGCACCGTGCGATATGCACCGGTGCGTTTTTGCGTTCTTATCTATAATGAATGACTGTTTTGCGTTCGATATGCCACTGCTTAATCGGACGATTCGGACGACGATCATCAGTAGGATAAACGTACCGTTTGCCGCCGGCCACCTTATCAAGTTCCATATTGTTCATCTGGTTCATGAGCTTTTTCATTTTGTTTTCCTCCTCCACATCTTAGCGTGTTGTTTTCTTGCTTTCTGTTCTTTATATTCGTGAACTTGGAAAGTGTTTGTTATTTTTTTGCATAATCATAGCCTTCTATGATGACATCCAGTTTTCCCGTTCGCGGATGGAAAATCAGCCCGTGGACAGGTACGTCGGCAGGGATCAAGGGATTTAAGCGGATGGCTTCGACGGTGTCGATGACGTTTTGTTCGGGATGCTGGAATTCGTCGGCCCATTCTTTTAGTTCTTTGGCAATCATGTGGATGGCTTCTTTGGGGACGCCGCGTGACAGCATGGCCTTGGTGAGGCTTTGCGAGGTTGTCTTGGACATGCCGCATTCGTGGTGGCCGATGACGAGGATTTCTTTGACGCCAAGCTCATAGATGCAGACCATGAGGCTGCGGATGGTGCCGTCGAAAACGCCCGTTACGGAGTTTCCCGCTGTCTTGATTACCTTGGCATCCCCGCGGGCCAGGCCCAAAGCGGGTTCGAGGAAATTGACCAGCCGGGTATCCATGCAGGTAATGATGGCTACCTGTTTTTGGGGCAGTTTGCTTTGCTGATGGTCTTCCTGCGTATAGTCCACCGGTGGGGCGGCGCAGAATGAGGCGTTGACCGCCAGGATATCTTGTAGTACGGACATCGTGTGTTCCTCCTTGCTGTTGTTTGTTTCTTTCTTTCCTATGTAGTTCTTTTGCCGGCGGCATTTTTCCTGCCTGGGGTGCGGATTTGACATGTCAATCCGGCTATAGCCAGGGGGTGTTGCTGGGGCTATAATATAGGTAATAGACAGGATAGCGAAGTCGGCGTGATGGCTGGGAGATGAAAGGCAATGGACATAGAACGGTTATTGGTCGTTGGCGATATTCATGGCGAATGGGACAAATTCCAGTCCCTGTTTGCGAAAGTAAGATTCAATCCCGAAAGGGATTTTATGGTCTTTTTGGGCGATTATCTTGACCGCGGCGATAAGCCTGTTCCGCTGATGGATTTTATCCTGGCGCACCAGGACACCAAGGGGATGATTTTCTTACGTGGAAATCATGAACAGATGTTTCTGGATGCCCATTATGCTATGCCGGCAGAGAAAAAGGGCTTTTGGGAGTGGCTTTCATCCCCAAGGCAGATGTGGCTGGATAATGGCGGGCGGGTTACGTGTGACAAAATCAAGGAATCTGGGCGCGGGGAAGCGTTGACCCGAGCTTGGATTGAATGGGTTGAGCGGCTGCCGCTGTGTACGGAACTATCGGCGGCCGGTAAGACGTTTTGGTTCATGCATGCGGATTGTGATCCGGGGCTGCCGCTTGCTGAGCAGCAGCAAAAGGTGCTGTTATGGGGACGGTCCCTGGCGAATCATCCGGAGCTGCATCAAGGCGGGGCGGTTATTGTTTTAGGGCATACGCCGGTACAGTATTTGGGCTATGAGGCTAAGCCGCAATGGCTGAGTCATGGCAGCGTGGTGCTGATGGACACAGGCAGCTTCTGTCCGGATGGTCATGTGTCCTGTGCGGATTTGTTGAGCCATACCATCTATCAATCCGATTGATGGGCAGGGGGCCGCAGCCCGCATTGCATGGGCTGCGATAGGAAGGCAAAAGAACGCCAAAAAGCCACCCGTGCAGGGTGGCTTTTTGGTGTTGTCTGGCGCTTATATATCCAGCTTGCTGTCGCGGATAATCTTCGTGCCGTTTTCGGCATCGAAGTTGGCCCAGAAGTCCTTGCGGGAAATCACGTTTCCCTGCTTATCCGTGTAAACGTTGTCGTTGATGATGCCGCCTTTATCGACAAAGCCGGTATAGCCCATCGCATGGAGTTTATCACGGACTGCCGCGCAGCTTTCGTATTCATTGTCCAGCAGTCCCCGCTTATAAAGCTCAGTGCTGTCGGAAATGGTTTCGATGATAGTGCCGCCGGCTACTCCATCGAGTTCATCAAAGTTCATCTTTTTGTTCTTATCGATCGTCATGATACATCAGCCTCCATTCAAAATCGTTTCCAGCTATTCTTTATATCTGCAAACCGGTCCAAGTGTTATGTTTTTTTGCAGAGATTTATAAAATTTTTTAGGGCTTTTTTTTGTCAGCAGGTGTATGGAAGATTTTTAGAAGGAATTTTATGATAGTTGTAGAAATTAGGAAAATATAGCCGGATTACAAGAAGGGGGCTATCATACTGGGAATCTTCCTGATTCCCGTCATGTATTGCATGGTGGTTTGGATTACAGCCAGATTCAAGAAGAATAAGGCCTTTTGAAGCGATAAGGAGCGTGAAAGTATGAGACAAACCTTGCAGAAGAGAACGGCACTATGGCTGCTGGCCGTGCTGATGTTGTGCCTGCTGCCGGCCACGGCTTTAGCGGCCAATCCGGCTAAGATCCAGAAAGAACGGACAGAGATCGAAGCGTTGTCGGCCAAGGCGCTCGAAAACCTGTATGCCAAAGTCCCTTCGTCAAGGGCGGTCATCCGGGATTGCTACGCATACGCTACGCTTAGCAATACGGGCATGAAGCTCGGGCTTTTCGGCGATGCCCATGGCCGTGGGCTCGCCGTGAATAATAAGACCGGCGAGAAAAAATACATGCGCATGAAGGAGCTGGGGCTGGGCCTTGGCCTGGGGGTCAAAGAGTATGACCTGATTTTCGTCATCGGCACGGAGCAGGCCTGGCAGTCCTTTATCGCGGGCGATATCAAGTTTGCCAGTGCGGCCGATGCTTCGGCAAGTGACGGGCAGGCTGGCGGTGCCGTAGAGGGCGCCTCGATTGCGGCCAAGGGAATCTGGGTATATCAGATGACCAAGAAAGGGCTTTCGCTGGATGCCTCCATCAAAGGCACGAAAATCTATGCCGATAAGAAATTGAATACCTACGAATAACAAAGCGTTTGCCAGATAAAAAAGCCGGACAATGACCAGGATCTGCTGGTTATCGTCCGGTTTCTTTTTTATCTTGCCACCATGGGCATGGGCGCTAGTTTATGTTTGTTGCAGGCGTGGAGATGGTCGATCTTTTTTTTGATGGTTTCGTCTTCGCAGCTGCCGGTCTTGATGTAGCGGTCGAGTACGGCGTAGGTAAAGCCGAGGTTGTCTTCGTCGGTCTTGCCGCAGAGACCATCGGCAGGGGCTTTGTGGAGAAGGTGGGCGGGGAGAGCGAGTTCCTGCCCGATGGCCAGCACTTCATCGACCGTGTAGGCGGCCAGCGGCGCGACGTCGCCGGCGCTGTCACCGTATTTGGTGCTGTAGCCGACATAGTCTTCGGAGCGGTTGCAGGTGTTGATGACGCGCCCGCCTGCGGGGATGCCCTGGGCAATCGCGTAGAGCGTAGCCATGCGAAGCCTAGGGGCGAGATTTTGCCGCAGGGTGTCGGTGACGGTGAAATAGAAGTTGTTGGTAGTTACGGCTTCGGTGTACTGCAGGGATTTGAGCATTTCTTTGAAGGGAGCTCCGATATTGACAATCCGGTATTGGATGCCGAGATGCTTGACAAGACAAAGGGCATCGTCGATGTCTGCTTGGACATCGTTGGGCATCAAGACACCGATGACGCGGTCTTTGCCCAGTGCCTCCACGCAGAGGGCAGCGGCCACGGAGGAGTCTTTGCCGCCTGAGATGCCGACTACGGCTTTCGCCTCAGGCCCGTTATGCTTGAACCAGTCTTGGAGAAAGGTGACGATTTTTTGTTTGTCTTTCGCTGCCTGGAATTTCGGATAAGTCTGTTTCATGATAGCTGCCTCCTATCAGTCGTTGTGTTTAAGCCGCCAGTCGATGGCTCGCTGCAGATAGTCGACGTATTCCTGGTTCTTGCACATGCCTTTGCCCGGCGTGTCGGATATCTTGGCCACGTCCTGGCCGTTGCATTTGGTCACTTTCATGACGATGTTCAATGGCTCGGCGTAGGTGTCGTTGGAAATATAGGTGCCGATGCCAAAGGCGGTCTTGGCCTTGCCCTGGAAATAGCGGGCAATCTTATCGGCTTTGGCAAAGTCCAGCGAATCGGAGAACAGCAGGGTCTTGGTGGCGGGATCGATGCCGAGCCGCGTGTAGTGGTCAATGAGCTTGTCGCCCCAGGTAAAGGGGTCGCCGGAGTCGTGGCGGACGCCGCTGAACAAGGTGGCCAAGGTCTTATCGAAGTCGCGCAGGAAGCAGTCGGTGGTGATGGTGTCAGTCAGGGCGATGCCGTTATCGACGCCGTATTCCTTAACCCAGGCCGTAAGGGCGACTTTGTTGGAGTAGGCGGGGTTATAGAGGTGGTTGCCCTGGCCCATGCACATGATCCATTCATGAGCCATCGTGCCGACAGGTTTGACACCGAACTTTTTCGCCAGATATACGTTGGAGGTGCCGACGAAGTAGGAGCGCAGCACATCATTGCAATCCAGGTTGGCGAATTGTTCAATCGCATACTCCTGTGCCTCGGCACAGAGCCGGCGGCGCAGGCCAAACTCGGAGAAGACGGGCAGCCAGTAGTTTCCGGCCCGCAGCATATCGGCTTTCTTGCGGGTGCGCTCCTTGGCATCGGCGACGAGGGCCTCGTAGTCGGGGCGGAAACGGTAGTAGACTTCATTCACGATGGCCAGCGTCGGGATCTCATACATGGACGTGTCAAGCAGTGTGCCATTGGTCTCGATGATAAGGCCGCAGGCACCGCCAGCTTCGATGGTGAAGTCCGCAAAGTTTGGCCGCCAGAGGCGCAGGTGATTGATATAGGATTTCTTTAGCCATTTGATGCCAGCAAGATAGCTGAGTTCTTCTTCGGTAAAGCGCAAGGTGCAGTAGGCCTTTAGCTGTTCCCTGATTTCTGCGACCATTGCTGGCGTGAACTGCACGTCCTTATTGCGGCATTTGAACGTCCAGGTGGTTTCGTATTCGCTGGCCTGATGGAAGATGGCCTGGCCCATGCTGAACTTGTAGAGATCGGTTTCGAGCAGCGAGTGGATGATCTGGTTGAACTTCATGATTACTTCCTCCTCAAATGCACAAGTAGTTATTTTCGCCAGGGCTCCTGTCCTTGGTGGAGAATGTTTATCTGGATGGTCTTCATCGCGGCAAGCGCGGTATCGTGGGATGCGGGCGTGACACCTGCACAGCAGGCAGCGTCGACGGAAATGGGCACATTGGGCAGTGCCGCTTTGGCAATGGTGGCATTGGCAAGCACGCAGATATCAGTGCAGAGCCCGACAAGCTCGATGCCATCGAGCGCCGTTGCATCCTCTTGCTGCAGCAGCTCTCCGAGGGCAAGCGAGCCAAAGGCCGGCTTATCGATGACGGTATCGCCAGCGGCGATGGGCAGGCGCGTGTCAAGCTGCCAGCCCGCGGACTCCTTGAGGCAGTGGGGAATCGGCAGATGCTTGCCTTCCTCGGTACTTAGATAATCTTTGCCATGCGTGTCGCGGGTGAAGATTATCCTATCGGCGTTCTGCCTGGCGCTGGCAATTTTAGCCACTACGTTGGGGACGATAGCGGCAGCTTCGGGGCAGCCCAAGGCACCATCGATGAAATCAACCTGCATATCTACGACAATCAGAATCTTTTTCGTGCTCATTTTCTTTCCGTCCTTTCAAATATCACGATTGCTGGGTAAATACTTGTACAGCGTCGTTTTGCGTTTGCCTTCCTGGGCGTATTGGCCAAGTTCCTTGACGCGGTGTTTGCCAAGGTAGTCGCGCATGAACATGCGGCGGAAGTTCGGCTTGTCGAGCTTCTGGAACAGGATGGCCTCATGGATGCGCAACAGCTCTAAGATATCGAAGCGGTCTTTGTCCTGCAGCAGAGAGAAGGCATCGTCGGTATAGTTGAGCCGCCCGCGCAGGCGCTTTAGCGCCGTTATGATCAGGTCTTCATGATCGAAGGCGATGTTCTTCATCGTGAGCGAGCATTTATCGCCGACGAAATAGATGGAAAGGTCGCCGTTTTCATCATAGCCCTTGCGTATCTTGAATAGTTTTGCTTCTTTGGCGTCATCGCCGGCCTTGGGCTGGAGCAGTCCTTTGGGCACCAGTGCGGTGTAGACCACGCTGACCACATGGGTACGCGGGTCGCGGTCGGGGGTGCCGACCGTGATGAGCTGCCGCAGGTCGATGCCATCGTCGGCCTTTATGCCGGTTTCCTCGTAGAGTTCGCGGGCTGCGGCTTCGTCAATCGATTCCCTGCCGGTTTCCAGAAAACCTCCGGGGATGGCCCAATAATCCTTGTAGGGATGATTGCCGCGTTTGATCAAAAGGATATTGAGCTCGTTGTCGTCATCCATCGTGAAGATGATGACATCGGCTGTGACGGAAGGCCGCTCGTATTTTGACACGTCATATTGGTCGAGGAAGGCTTTCTCCGCCGCTGTTTGTTCCTGATCCATGAAAACACCTCATTTCCTGACAGACTGGGTTCGTACTTTTTGCTATAGTCTGTGTGACTTTTTAGTTTATTGTCTGTTTGACTATGTATAGTATAGTCTTATTGACTATATTGGTCAATGCTTTTTCGATTATGTTTCGATTAAATCTTTCAAGATGGCAAGGTAGGTTTGTGTCAGCCGCGAGGGCCGCGTGCTTTTTGGCAGGATGTAGCCGATTTCCATGTAGTCATCGACAGCGAGCGGGCGGGCGATGATGTTCGAGCCGTTGAGTTCTTCGCTGATGACACCGCTGCAGATGGTATAGCCGTTGAGGCCGATCACCATGTTGAAGAGGGTGGCGCGGTCGCAGACGACGATTTCCTTGTCGACGGTTTCGGTGCTTAGAATCTCTTCGGAGAAATAGAATGAGTTGTGGCTGCCCTGCTCATAGGAAAGGCGCGGATAGGGGGCAAGGTCGGCAAGCGTGAGCTGCGCTTTGTGGGCGAGCGGACTGTGCTTGCTGATAAAGACATGGGGCTTGGCGGTAAAGAGCGGGGTGAAGGCCAGATTGTTTTCCTTTAGCGTCTTGAGGAGGATGGAACGGTTGAAGGTATTGAGGTAGAGAAGGCCTGTCTCACTGCGGCGATGGGCGACGTCATCGATGATGTCGTAGGTCTGCGTCTCGCGCATGTGGAATTCGTATTTGCTGCCATCATAGCGGCGGATGAGCTCGACGAAGGCTTCAACCGCAAACGAATAGTGCTGCGACGAGACGCAGAAATGCTGCTTGAGCGGCGACTGGCCGAGATAGCGTTCGTGCATGAGGTCGGCCTGCTCGAGGACCTGGCGGGCGTAGCCTAAGAGTTCATCGCCGGCAGGGGTTACTTCGATGCCTTTGTTGGAGCGTGAGAAAATCGTGATGCCATACTCCTGCTCGAGGGACTGGATCGCAGCGGTAAGGCTCGGCTGTGCGATGAATAGTTTTTTGGCGGCCTCGGTGATGTTGCCGGTCTCGGCGATCGTCACGGCGTAGAGAAGTTGTTTGAGTGTCATGATCTGCCTCCTGTGCATGATGGTATTATGCGCTATTATAGCATCTGCCATAGATTTTTTCTATGAACAAAGCGATGTTTTATGTATTTTACAGAAAGACCGGAACTCCTTATCATAAGAGCAGCAACAAAAAAGATACCGAAAGGATGATGGATCATGAAGACAATCTATACACCGTGCCGTTATGATTTTGTAGGGAGTTTCCTGCGCCCGGCGAAACTGAAGGAGGCGCGTCAGCTTTTCAAGCAGGGAAAGCTCAGCCAGGCGGAGCTTGATGCTGTGACCGATGAGGCCGTGCGCGCTGTAGTCGCCAAGCAGAAGGCCGCAGGGTTCCATGTGATAACCGATGGCGAGTTCCGCCGGGCTTACTGGCATCTCGATTTCATGTGGGGCTTTGAAGGCGTTGCCCATAAGGAAGGCGGCGGCGTGCAGTTCAATGGTGAGGTCGCTGCGCTCGATGAGACGTGGCTCGTCGGCAAAATCAAGGCCAAGGCGCATCCGTTTGTCGAATACTTCCGCTTCCTCAAGCAGTTCGAGGACGAGCAGACGGTGGCCAAGTATACGATCCCGGCGCCGGCGCAGATGTATCAGCAGTTCATCATCCCGCAGAATATCGCGGCGACGCGGAAAATCTATGCGACTGATGACGAGCTCATCGCCGATATCGCCGCTGCGTATCGCGAGGTCATCACAGAGTTTTATGCAGCAGGCTGCCGAAATCTGCAGTTCGATGACTGCACCTGGGGCGCAGTCGTTGGCGATGCGGCCCAGCAGCGCTATGAGGCCTTGGGGCTCGATCTGGAGGAAGTCAAGCGCCAGCTGCTCACGGTGAACAATCTGGCGCTTGCGGGTAAGCCTGCGGATATGGTCATCAATTCGCATATCTGCCGCGGCAATTATCATTCGACCTACTTTACGAGCGGCCCTTATGATGCGGTGGCTGACTACGTCTTTGCGCAGGAGCATGTCGATGCGCTCTACCTCGAGTATGATGACGAGCGCTCGGGCGGTTTTGCGCCGCTGGCCAAGGTATCGCCCGATAAGAAGGTCGTGCTCGGGCTGATTACGACGAAGACGCCGCAGCTTGAGGACAAGGAGGCTGTGATTGCCCGCATCCATGAGGCGGCAAAGTATGTGCCATTGGAGCGTTTGTATCTTAGCCCGCAGTGCGGGTTTGCTTCCTGTGAGATCGGCAACAAGCTGACCGAGGAAGAGCAGTGGGCAAAACTTGCGCTGGTAAAAGAAATCGCCGAGCAGGTCTGGGGACACTGACGGCGATAGAAGGTTATTTCTGTTTGATGTTGTTGCCCATATAGCGGTAGTATGTCTCGCGCATTTCCTTGCGGCTTTGTGCCGCCGGCCAGAGCTGGCCGAGCGCGCCTTCGCGCATGGCCGCAGCGAGGTGATTGTAGCAGTCGGGGATTGACTGGTCAAGCCGCGCGATGAGCTCCTTTATCGTCTGGCGGCTCGTATTGCCATCGTGCGGACAGGGATTCTTGACCGGATCGAAGCCGTGGAATGCCTGGGCGTCGATGATTTCCTGCTCGCGGAAGTAGATGAGCGGGCGGATGACGGTGACGTCCGTGCGGTCAAGGTAGGTGACCGGCGTGAAGGTATGGAGCTGCCCCGAGTAGAGCATGCTCATGAAGAAGGTCTCGACGGCGTCGTCGTTGTGATGGGCATAGGCGACCTTGTGGATGCCGTGTTCGCTGGCGTAGCGGTTCATGGCCCCGCGGCGGAAGAACGCACAGGTGAAGCACGGACTCTTGTAGTCGGTCTCAGCCATGGCGCCTTCGATGTCAACGTCGATGACATCGTAAGGGATGCCGAGCTCCTGCATGAAGGCACGGGCACGGTCAATGTCAAAAAAGGCAGGCTGGCCCTGTTCGTCTTTGAACATCGGGTTGATGGTCAGCGCGGAAAGCGCAAATTCCTTGTGCAGCCGCTGCTGGAGAATCTTCATCGCATAGGCGAGGAAGATGCTGTCCTTGCCGCCGGAGATGCCGAGCAGGATATGGTCGCCATCCTTAATCATGTCGAATTCGACGATGGCGCGCAGCAGCTTGCTGAAATAGGACTGGGGAAGATTCAGGTTCATGGGGTACCTCATTTCTTGATGGAATACAATAGGTATATTATAGCAAAAAATGGCAGAAACACAAAAACGCTGGCCGTCTGTAGCGACGCCAGCGTTTTTGTGTAAGTCCTGTCCGGTATCTGCCCCTCATCGAATCCTTGATGTATGGTTCAAGCGGTGATATTGATAAAAGAACCAGCTAAGATGCTGTCGATGCTGTCCTGGTAATGGTGGATTTCGCGCTGCTGGCCCTGGGAGTAGTTCGTGGCAAGTGTCAGATTCTTGCCGATGCGGGAGTAAGTATGCGCAGTTACCACGTTATCGCCGTGAAGCGACAGGACAACCATAGCTCCGTCAGACATACGCTTGGTAATCGTTGCACTATCCACAGTTTTACGATTCTGCGGTACGTCTTTTTGGCTCGGAGCTTCCTGCGATGAATCCGTTGTGGCTGCTGCTGCCCGGATGGCTGATACCCCGGAGGCAGCGAGGCTCCAGATACTGGATGCCCCATTGATTACACCGATGCCGCTCATGGGAATCCCTCCTTTGCACGGCGCAGATGCAGGCAGGACTTATCTCTTATTATTATATCATTTAGGGAAAGTTCTGACAACGATTGGACGTGTGCGCGGGAAAAATATTTGGGTGTTGGCAGGGAATCTTGGTATAATTGGTAGTAAGCTATGCTTGTGTGTATTTATGAGGGAGGCAGTAAGTATGAGACAGGTAACCCTGGGGACTACGGGCATCACGGTGCCGCAGAACGGATTCGGTGCCTTGCCAATCCAGCGCGTGACGAAGGCTGAGGCCGTAAAGCTCCTGCAGGCAGCTTATGCGGGCGGCATGCGCTATTTCGATACGGCGCGTGCTTACAGTGACAGTGAGGAAAAGCTCGGCGAGGCGTTCCATGGCATGTGGGATAAGGTGT
This sequence comes from Pseudoselenomonas ruminantium, assembly GCA_015058575.1. Taxonomy (GTDB): domain Bacteria; phylum Bacillota; class Negativicutes; order Selenomonadales; family Selenomonadaceae; genus Selenomonas_A; species Selenomonas_A ruminantium_O. Next base: position 7,749 of record SVBZ01000047.1, on the reverse strand, counting down.
TCCTCGCGACAAAGACCCATGCCAAGACCCCCGAAGGCTTCTGGCAGGATCTGGAGACATCGCTTAGGCTATTGCAGACGGACTGCATCGATGTCTATCAGTTCCACTGTGCAGAGAAGTGCTGGCGCCCGGGCGATGGCTCGGGCATGTATGAGGCGATGCTGGAGGCCAAACGTCAGGGCAAGATCCGCCATATCGGTGTGACCGCGCATAAAATCAAAGTGGCCTTTGAATGCGTGGAGTCGGGTCTATACGAGACGATGCAGTTCCCGTTCAGCTATCTGGCCTCGGAGCAGGAAATAAAGCTCGTCAAGCTCTGCCAGGAAAGAAATGTCGGCTTTATCGCGATGAAAGGGCTTGCGGGCGGTCTCATCAACCGCTCCGCAGCAGCTATGGCCTATATCGCGCAGTATGACAATGTCCTGCCCATCTGGGGCATCCAGCGCCAGCAGGAGCTAAGCGAGTGGCTTTCCTATATGCAAGAAACGCCGGTCATGGATGCGGAGCTTGCTGCCTATATCGAAACCGAGCAGAAAGCGCTAAGCGGGGAGTTCTGCCGTGGCTGCGGCTACTGCATGCCGTGTCCGGCGGGCATCATGATCAATCAGTGTGCCCGCATGTCGCTGATGCTGCGCCGCGCGCCGTCGAAGGCCTGGCTGACGCCGGAGATGCAGGCGGAGATGAAGAAAATCGAAGGCTGCCTGAACTGCCGCCAGTGTACGGCAAAATGCCCCTATGAGCTCGATACGCCGGAGCTCTTGCGCAAGAATTATGCGGACTATCAAAAGGTTTTGGCAGGTGAGGTTACGGTTTGAAGCTAGTGACAATCTATCCGGATTTCTATAAGGACTTTTGCTGCAAGGCGGATAAGTGCCAGCATACCTGCTGTGCGGGCTGGGAAATCGATATCGATGAACGGACGGCGCAGCGGTATCAGCAGTGGCCAGGGCAATTGGGGCAGTCCATCCGTCAGAATATCGTGGAGGCAGGGGGCAGCTGGCAGTTCCGCCTGCGCGCAGATGACAGCTGCCCGTTCCTGCGCCAGGATGGCCTTTGCGAGCTGATCCGCAGGGAAGGTGAGACCGTGCTCTGCGATATCTGCGCCAATCATCCGCGCTTTTTCGTGACGGCAGGCCGCTATGAATTGGCTGGTGTCGGGCTTAGCTGCGAGAAAAGCTGCGAACTTTTGCTGGCAAGCGACGCGCCGCTCGTCTTCCATGAAGAAGGTGGCAGGGCGCTTACGCTGCTGGAGTTGCTGCAGCGGCTGGAGCTTCCGGTCACGGCTGAGGATTTACGGTATCAGACCGGGCTTACGGCCGCTGATGCGGCTTTTGTGCTCGACTGCCTGCAAAAGACCGAGCCCATCGATGCGGCCTGGACGGCACAGCTTGCCAAGCTGCGGACAGTTCCGGTTACGGCCGATGCTGATGTACCGCAGGTCATTGACCGCATCTATCAGTACATCCTGTATCGGGCGCTCGGGTATGTGTACGCGTATGGGCTGGGGGCGGTACTTGCCTATGCGCAGCTCAATACCGATTTTATCTTTTTGACTTGTCATTTGACCGGTCAACTTGACGAGTCAATCCGCCGCTGGTCGGAGCAGATCGAGTACAGCACGGAAAATGTCAAGATACTGCTGGAATTACTGGCTTGATGGGAGACTTGTATGCAGATGGATAGCCGTAGGATACTTGCCGTCATCATGATGGCCTCGTTTTTGACGCCGTTTTCCGGCAGCGCCCTTATTTTGTCGCTGCCGGCTATCGGGCAGGAATATCAGGTGGGGGCGGACAAACTAAGCTGGGTCATTGAATCCTATCTTACCACGTCGTTCTTGTTCCTGCTGCCCATGGGGCGGGCCGCTGACCGCTGGGGCAAAGTGCGCATCTTTGCGCTCGGGAATCTCTTGTTCCTGCTGTTTTCCCTGCTGCCCGTCGTGTTTGATTCGTTTGCGTTGCTCTTAGGCGCGCAAATGTTGCAGGGGGTGGGCGCGTCGATGATCTTTGCGACGAGCACCTCGATCCTGGCCGATGCCTATCCGGGAAAGAACCGCGGCAAGGCCATGGGCTGGATGGTCTCCGTCGTCTATGCGGGGCTTTCCTTTGGCCCGGTCATCGGCGGCTTCATGAATGACGGGCTGGGCTGGCGCAGCCTGTTCTGCTTTATGGCCGCCTATGCCGGGCTGGTCCTGGGGGCAGCCTTGTGCGTGCTGAAAAACGCAGGGCCCGCACCGGCGCGGGAGATGCCGAAACTGTCGCTAAGGCTGTTCACCCAAAATCGGGAATTCACGCTGTCGTGCCTTACGGCCATGCTGAATTACAGTGCGACATTTGCGATAAGCTTCCTGCTATCGCTTTATTTGCAAAGCATACTGGGGATATCCGCCCAAAGGACAGGGTTCCTCCTGCTGGCCCAGCCCGTGCTGATGATGGTGCTCTCGCCGCTGGCGGGCTCGCTGTCGGACCGCAGGCCCGCCGCATTGCTTTGCTCGCTGGGCATGGCGATCATTACGGCAGGCCTGGTGGCGCTGGCTGCGCTCACGTATTATCAGCTGCTTTGGCCGCTGATTCCGAGCATCGTAGTCATCGGCATCGGCTTTGCCTTCTTTGCGGCGCCGAACAACAACGCCATCATGAGCGCACTGCCCAGTCAGTACTACAATATGGCGTCGTCGCTCTTGAGCACGATGCGCCTGGGCGGGCAGGTACTCAGCATGGCGCTGGTCACGCTGCTATTGGCCATTTCCTGGCCGCCGCTTTCGCCTGCGGCATCGCTTAGCCGCAATATCTCGCTGGCGTTCTTGTTCTTTTCCGTTCTTTGTTTCCTGGGGGTGATTCCCTCGTTATTGCGCCGGAAAAACAAAAGTTAAATGCCAGGCTGATTTTTTCGCCGAATAGGGGGAATAGCTTATGAACAGACGTGAGTTTTTGTATTATAGTGCGGCGTTATTGCTGGGGCAGATGGCAGGCGGGCCCAAACTGGCGGAAGCGGCTTATTATGAACCGATGATTTATAAGCGCTTTTTTCAGTTTACGGAATATGAAGAGCGCCCATGTACGGAGTTCTTGGTGATTCATCATACAGGATTCCCGAATGAAGATAAGGATTCTACGGCGGCAGCTATCCATGAATTCCACCAGAAGGAAAGGAAATGGGCCGGAATCGGCTACCATTATCTGATCCGCAAGAATGGCATGATCGAGCAGGGGCGGCGCCCTGAGGCAGTAGGTGCGCATGCTTCGCATTATAACAAGAAATCTGTGGGGATATGCCTGGCGGGAAATTTCGAAATCGGTAAGCCGACAGAGGCACAGATGAATGCCGTCAAGGAACTTTGCCGCTGGCTGTGCCGGAAATATGACTTGGATGCCAGGCAGAAAGGCGTGATTGTCGGGCATCGTGATCTGAATGACACCCTTTGTCCGGGCAAACATCTTTACAAGCGCTTGGGAGAGATCCGCCGTTTCTGTGCGGCCGTATAGCAGGATATAATAGCGTGTATTTACTTTGTGAGTGCTTATGTAGTATTTTTAGCTTAAAAGGAGGGGTTCATAGGGAGAAAATAGCATCGCGGGCGGCCGCAAGCTCTACAAAGCTGATAGGCAACTGGAACTTCTCGGATACATCCACAAAGATGTCCATGACCTTATCTTTGTGATCCTGCGTCGCCTTATAGCTGTAAACAAACAATGCCTTCAGCTGCTCAATCGTGAGCCGCCCGCCTGCAAAACTAAAATTGCAGTCTGCATTGTTAAGCCGGCGAACAAGGCCACGGCTCGTCGTTTCTCGAAAGCCCCTCTTCTTAGTTGCTACATTGTACGCTTTCACAAATCTGCTGAAACTGATAACCAAAACAATCAACCTCTCTTTGGAAAAATAAAAAAGTATACGTTTCTGCTTTACAAGCCTTATGCAAGTGAGCTATTAGCCTGACATCTAACGGTCACGATATACCTCTCCTGCATAACAGCTGGAAAAACAAAAATTGGGCTACTGCCCCGGCACATAATGATAAAGGGGCGGGCGGATGCCCGCCTACGCCCCAAAACATTATTTATTGCTCGTAATAGAGCCTGCGTGGTACAATACAAAAAGAACAGGTAAGCAGGTGCGTCCGCCCCTTATTGGTGGGCGAGTGGCGGCTACTTGTTCTTTTTATGTTGGTTTATATGCAATATTTCGCACTTACTGTCTCTGTACACAAAAAAAGAGAGCATCAATATGCTCTCTTCAAATCTTTACTTTGAAACACGATATCAAAACAGTTCTTTTTCTTCTATATCCATATTATCAAGACGTTTTTTTCCTTTATCAATAATTTTTTCACGCTCTTCGCGTTCTTTCTTTTCTTGCCACGTTTCTTCTCGTTGTTCCTTAGGAGTAGTATACAATTTTAAAAAATGCAATTGATATGGATTGTACTTGCCCAAGAGAAAATTGCGTCCTTCTTCTGTTTTAGAATTTTTCTTATATTCATCTACAATTAATGTTAACTCATCAGTCTTGAATAGCGTTATGTTATCATAAACTGAATTCTCTTTACGTCCGTAATGGCCATTATGTATTTTATAGACAACATTAGCACCATTTTCTAATAACCATTCAAGGATCGAATAAATAACACTACCAATGCAAAGCCATATAAAAGCCCATAGTATAGAAGAATCATGCTCAAAGTAACCATAGGCTGGTGCACCAAATAAAGCACAATACATGGAAATATCCATAAATTTCCTGAACGTCGGATTAGAACATTGTATTGATCCGCCTTCCAATACTACTTTACCTTCAGATACCTGTTTTACTTTTTGGGCAATTTCATATTCCTCTCCCATATAATCGCGTTGCGTCAATTTTTTTGTAGAATATTCAGATTGCGTTATAGTATATGCATCTAAATTAGTCGGGAAGAAATGCTCTCTTTCTCGCTCAGTCATTACAAACTCCTTCTGTATTTCATCCACTGCTTACTGTATTATATCATATTTCTCCCTGTTTACAATCCCTAATATGTCGTGCAAGGCACCTTGTTACACGCAACTGTTTAGGGAATATTTCATGCTCGTTTTCTCTTGGTTGCACTTGGTTCAGCCATCCACACTCCCTCCCGTTTTAGATTTGCCACTTCTTTTGTTAGAGTATTTTATATTATGACTTATTAGACCAAAATCGGGTCATCCCTGAACACCTTCGGCTTTTCAGTCTCCGCTTCTACTTTTACATCAGTGAACTCAGCATCCTCGATATCTTTCTTTGCGTCGTCAGCGAGGTCTTTGATTTAGCCATCATTTCCTTGGCCATCTTTTCCATGTCCTTCAGCTCTTCTTCGGAGAACTGTGCCTGAGACAATGCCTCTAGCTTATCCATGAGTTCCTTCTGCCGGTTCTCGCAGCTTACTTTGCGGTTACGGCAGAACTCCTGGCCCTGATCAGTTACCCAGTCAACACCATCGGCAACTTTACGCAGCCCATCTGCTACATAGTGGCCGCCGCCGATAACTGTTTCTGTGGCACCGAAGAACTCTGCTACCAAACCTGCCATAAATGCTGCACCCTGTAACACTGACGACTGTACTTCCATCTTCAATTTCCTCCTGCATATCTTCTTACTACTCTATTAATGCAATGCCTGAATCAAGGCATATACGCCTGCTGTTACTACGGCCACTGTAACAAGCAAGTAAATAACAAATGCCTTAATAGCATCTGCAACACCTTTTATGGCCAATTCGCGCAGTTCCTCATCATTGGTGCTCACTGCAACAATCGCACTGACAATACCACCAATAACAAGCGCCGCCAGGATAACTCCAATCATTATACTCTTACCAACCTCTTTCTTCATGAATAAAAAGCATAAAAAAGGCAGGGATTTCCTCTGCCTCAAGAAAAACTATATTGTCTTACTAGCCAGAACCTTTTGTATACATTCTGCCTCATTGATGTGTAAAAAATGGTCTGGCCGTGCGTGGCAGGAATATCTTGATTAGTAGTTGGATTTGCAGTATCTTGTCATAGACGAAAGCCTTTTTTATATATGCAGGAAATTCATGCATCCGCGAACGAACCTCACTAACCCTTGAATTTCCAAGCGCCTGCGTTGTTTTTCGTATCGCCTTGACCACGTTTTGACCACATTTTTTCATCATGGAAGGTTTGATTCAGCATGGCGGCCACATCCTCGGCGGATTCGGCATACATATGCGCGTAGATTGACAAGGTAGTATTGGCGTTAGCATGGCCGAGCCTCTTACTGATGGTCGTAATGGGGACGCCGTGATGGATGAGATAGCTGGCGTGGCTGTGGCGCAGATCATGAACCCGTAGATGGGGGAGGCCAGCCTTTTTCGCATACTTGTTGAGGTTCCATCGGATCATAACCCGCGTGACCGGCAGGATGGGCTCGGGCGGTTTCGGCAGCTCGTAAAGACTGCCCATGTATTCATGCAGCAACGCCATCACATCGGGTGGCATGAGGATGTTGCGCTTAGAGTATGGTGTCTTGGGCGTATCGTAGCCCATGCCGCGACCAAGTGCGGTCCTTGTGATGTGGATGATATTTTTATCAAAATCCACATCGTCGCAGGTCAGGGCCAAGAGCTCTCCGACGCGCATCCCGCTGAAGAAGAGCAGGATATATACCATACGCATCAGCGGATAGTCATCGATAGCTTGGACGAAACGCCGGAACTGGTCGATGGTCCAGAACTCCTGCCTGGGCTTGCGGCTGCCAATCGTGCCGACTGACCGGACAGGGTTGTGCTGCAGGTCGTAGTATTTCATCGCATAATTCATCAGTGTAGAAAGCTGGGCGCTGATCGTGTGCAGGGTGCTCTCTGCATAGGGGGTGCCGTAGCGGGGCTTTTTCTTATGCAGCGCATTCTCCCAATCCCGCACCTCGGCTTTGGTGATCTTGCTGACGATGCGCCGGCCGAAAGCAGGGCGGATGTGATTGCGGATGACCTTCTCGAGCGCACTATAGGTGGACTTCTTGGCATTTACCTTGCGATCGGCCAGATAGGCGTCGCAGAGAGCATCCATCGTCATCTCAGCAGCACCTGCAGCAGCCCCCTTGTAATCCATCTCGTAGCGTTGTGCCTCGCGCTTGGTACGGAACCCGCGCTTGGTGGTCTCATGCAGCTTGCCGCTGTAATCCCGATAGCGGAAGCGGCAGTACCAGGTTCCGCGTGCAGCATCTTTATAAACACTCATAGCATTCACTCCTTCGAAAAGGAGTATAGCAAAACATAAGTTATGCAATCCTGTGCGGATACATCGAAATGCATGGTGACCAGACATAGGAAAAGCCCCTCGGAGTAGCTACCGAGGGGCTTGCTTATGGATGATACTATTTTTACCTTTCTCTGTTGGTCGTAGCAGGTGTAATCAGCTACTACATCTGCAAGTGGCTGGATCGGCAGTGACGCAGCAACAGCACAAATGCTTAGGTTTGCAACCTGAGCGCAGGCCTGGCCGTATGGTCGGGCTTATTTTTATGGTTTCTTGCGGCCTTTGATTAGGGGCGCCTTCATTTTGAACTATTTCCATTTTGGAAATAGTTGCCTCGGGGCTCAGTTCCTGTTCGTCATATATGTTTTTGATGTGCTCGTCGATGGCCGGGGCTTGACGGCGAACAGCCAGATATGCATCGCATAGGGCATTCATGGTAAGCTTGGCGGTATCACCAGATTGTGCCTTTAATTCAGCCGCGTACTGGAGAACGGCAATACCGGGTGCCACATGCTTC
>SVBZ01000046.1 GCA_015058575.1 Pseudoselenomonas ruminantium | reverse complement strand
GGCAGGCCGGCGGCACGCCAATACATCGTGTCGTTCTAGGTAGAACCTGCTGCGGGCCATCCCTCACTGCGTTCGGGCAGTCGCTCCCGCTACGAAGAAAGTGTACCCGCCCCCGCCCTCTGCTAAGTTTGGATAAGCCTGCACAGCTACGGCGATAAGCTATGAATTACATCGATGTGTTTGTAACGGGAGAAACGGTTCGTGCAAATTTGTTCATACGAATGTCATGGGCGAACGGGGTAGTGCTTTTTTCTGTCTGGAGCGACTGTCCTGCGTAGCAGGACTGGGCCGTAAGCGCATAAGCTAGATATAGAAATGTACGCCGCGACCTGGTAACGGGAGCAGGTAACTAAGTCCGTAAAACTCTGCCAGCGGCCCATTTAGCGGAAACAGAAAAAGCACTACCCCGTGAACCCCGAGCTTCGTAGTAGCGGGATTCCATACGGACGCATATACCAGCGCTTCGTTGCCTCCTTAGGGGAAGGCTGGAACTGACCGTCAAACTGCAATTTATGTATACTTACGTATAATAGTATTAAGAGTAGTATAATAGTATTGGATACGGATTTCTTTTGCTCACAAGGAAGGTGACAAATATGATGATCAGCAATTCCGTCATGTCGACGAATATCTTGAACATCATGGACAAACATCAATTCAAACTGTCCAAGCATATGCATCATCTGGCTACAGGCCAGCGCGTTGCCGGTGTCGCCGATGATCCTTCGGGCTGGGCTATCGGCCAGCGCATGGACGTGCGCATCCGCAGTCTCGATGCCTCCAGCCGCAATGCGCAATTTTCCCTCAGCATGCTAAAAGTCGCCGAAGGCGGCGTCAGCTCTACCATCGACATTCTGCGAAACCTCAAGGAAAAGGCCATCGAGGCCGCCAGTGATACCTGCACGGACACAGACCGCCGCACAATCCAAAAGCTCTTTGACCAGTTTGGCGATCAAATCAACGACAACGCGGGCGTCACGTATAACGGCCAATTGCTGCTCGATGGGTCCATGGCCTCGGCGGCAGAGCCGACCGCGCAGGTACTCACCAACCAGAGCCTTGCCACCACGACGACTGCGAATACCAAACTTACCGACCTGCAGCGCCGCGACGGCTCTTCGCTGAATATCCAGCAGGGCGATACCGTGAACCTCTCCTATATCAAAGATGGCAAGACCTACTCGACGAGCTATCAGGCCGGTGCCACCACCCTTACCGATATGCTGGCGGCGTTCAATGGAATTGACCAGTCAATTTTTGACCCGTCAAAACTGCAGACCGATTCCACCATTGGCGTGGATGCCCATGGCGAAACCGTCCATACAGCGGATGAACAGAATGCCGTTTCCTTTACGGCAGCTGCCACGGGCCTTGACGGCGCGGTTGCGGGCATCACGATCAGCATTACCGATTCGAACGGACAGATCAAGAAAACCGCCACGACGGCTCTCAATGACTTCAAGGAAAGCATCGAACCGCGCGATGAACAAAGCGATTCGAGCTTCTACATCGCCAGCAGTGCCGATGCCAACCGCGGCATCCGCGGCTCCATCGGCGACATGAGCGCTTACGCGCTCGGGCTGAGCGATAAGAACGGCCATGCCATCGACGTGACCACACAAAAGGGTGCCAACGCCGCCATGAGTGCCATTGACCGCGCGCTTGAACGCGCCCTTGACCAGCAGACAACCATCGGTGCCATGAGCATGCGCCTCGAATACACCATCAGCAATCTGACCACCGAAAGCGAAAACCTCACGGCGGCCATGTCAACGATTCTCGATGCCAACATGGCCAAAGAAATGATTGAATTTACCAAAGAAAATATCCTGCTGCAAGCCGCCCAAGCCATGTTGGCCCAAAACAACCACAGCGCCGGCTGGTTCCTGAGCCTCTTGCAGAGTTAAAGATTTTCATAACGCCTATTGCAAATCAAAAAGCTTGGGTGAGCTGTCTAAACACCAAGATAGCTCACACCAAGCTTTCACGGAACATTATATTAACATATTCACTGTCATAGCAGTTTCTTCTGCCGTAGTGGCTGCTCTATCGGGCAGTCTTCCCATGCGCTCCTTGGCTTGTTCAAGGAGCTTTTTTGCTTTCTCCACTTCAGCGGCATCACATTGATTTAGTCTCAGCCCCTCTTCTAATTGCTGCAAATCCTGTTCCAATAACGCCACAACATCCTGCATGTCCCCGCGGGTAGCTGCAGCCGCAATCTGGCGGCGCCACTTATCCGCATTGATGCCCACGGTGGTCTTAGAGGATTCCATAGTCATCTCACCGTCTTCGTCAATGGTAATCTGCATACTCTGGAAGCCTACTTCCTCCTTGCGATTGTTATAAGCGTCTTCTGCCGCCCGCAGATTGTCAAAGAGTTTCAAGCGGCTTTGCTCATCCGTCAGACACTTTTGCAGATATTTCCCGGAAATCTTCGCCATGCCAGCCTTGACAAGACCAAAACTATCCTGCAAGTATTTATTCAATTCATCCGTACTGGCGAAATCTAGCCCCTTGCCCACAGCTTTGCTGTTTTGCCAATAGGCTTTAGCTAACACAGGATTGCCATTGCATGGTATGGATATAATCCTTTCTGCATTTTGCCGCAAGATACCCTCTGTATGATGTTTCGCACTTTGCCAGCCAACCAAAGGATTTTTTTCATCGTCAAGAATCTCCTTCTTTTGCGTAGCCGGCGCTTTCTTTTGTACAGCAACCTTTTTCGCCAGCTCCTTTAAAGTCGATTTTTTCTTCGCCTTTGGCTTGCCCAGCATATCCTGCCACCAGTTCTTTTTCTCCGAGCGTTTCAAATGCGACTGCTGACGCCGATTGCCATCATCATACTCAGAAATCCCCCAGCCTCGCAAGCCACCATCATCCTCGATGATAAAACCGTGAGATTTCAGCTTACGCCCCGGCATATTGCCACTCGTCGCATCAGTGTTGGCAATGTCATAAAGCAAGGCCTCGTATTCCATGCGCTTTTCCGGATCCTGCTCCATCTGCTTGAGGATTTTCGGAGAAATAGACACATTGTTAGTGCCACTGCCACTAAAAGGGACAGTTCCCACATTGAGCTTGAGACTAGGGAATTTTCCTGCCAGGCTTTTCATGACATTGGAGTCTTCCGCTTTGTCCGTGACCTGTGCCTTGGCAAAACTATAAGCTGCCTCAGACACATAACTGCTGCCTACCTTCACTGGCATATCGATTACCTCCTTGTATGTCCTACGATTCCCCTCTAATCATATATCGAAAAATCCGGCCGACTTATTAATAGTCTAACGCTCCAATGCTTTACTTAAAAAATAAGCAACGGACAAAACGATAAAAAAGACTGCTGCACATCAAATCTGTGCAACAGTCTCTATTATGCTATCAATTTTCCTTGAACTCGCGAATCACGACTTTTTCCGCTCCATCGGTGTCTTTTAACTGCAGGCTCACGACTTCATGCGATGAGGTCGGTACATTCTTGCCGACAAAATCGGCACGGATGGGCAGCTCACGGTGGCCGCGGTCGATAAGCACGGCCAGCTGGATGGTCTTGGGACGGCCCATATCGATGAGTGCGTCAAGAGCGGCGCGGATCGTGCGGCCCGTATAGAGCACATCGTCGATGAGCACGACGGTCTTGCCCGTGATATCAACGGGCAGTTCCGTCGGATGAACAATCGGCTGATACGATAGCGTTGACAGATCGTCGCGGTAAAGCGTGATATCGAGAACGCCCACCGGCGGTTTCGTGCCTTCGATGCGCTCGATGCTGGCGGCGATGCGCTCGGCAATCGGCACGCCGCGCGTGCGGATACCTACGAGCACGATGTTCTCGACGCCCTTGTTCTTCTCGACAATCTCATGGGAAATGCGCGTCAACGCGCGGCGGATTCCCTCGGAATCCATGAGTACGGTCTTATCCGTCAATACTGGCATAATCTGTCACTCCCGTCTTTTCTTATCGCTAGGTATATCGCGCCATCAAGGCTGCATCGCAGCCGCTTTCCTGCGGTCCTTGGCCAGGCGGTCACGCAGACCTGTGAGTATCCGCTGCATGTCCGCAGGCACCGGAGCTGTAAACGTCATCGTCTCGCCTGTCCCCGGGTGCGTCAGCGTCAGCGTCAGCGAATGCAGGGCCTGTCCCTCAATGGCAAAAGGCGACGGCTTTTTCGGTCCGTACTTGGGATCGTTGACGAGCGGATGCCCGATGCTCGTCATATGCACGCGAATCTGGTGCGTGCGTCCTGTCTCAAGACGGCATTCAATCAGCGTGTAGTCGCCGAACCGCTCAAGCACCTTGAAATGCGTGACCGCCGGCTTGCCATTCTCACGGACAATGGCCATTTTCTTGCGATCGGTCGGATGGCGGCCAATATCGCCCTTGATGATACCTGCCTCTTCCTTGATATTGCCATATACGATTGCCCAGTAGATGCGGTGCGCCGCCTTGGTGCGGATCTGCTCTGCCAGGTCAATATGCGCCTTGTCGTTCTTGGCACAGACCATGACACCTGAGGTATCCTTATCGAGCCGATGCACGATACCCGGCCGGATTTCGCCATTGATGCCCGAAAGATCGTGGCAATGGTAGAGCAGTGCGTTGACGAGCGTTCCTGTATTGACACCTGCTGCTGGGTGCACGACCATGCCGCGCGCCTTGTTGACGACAATGATATCCTCGTCTTCGTAGAGCACGTCAAGCGGGATAGCCTCTGCCTTGATTTCAACCGGTGCCGCCTCGGGTACCACGAGGCTTATCTGCTCGCCGCCACGCAGCCTGTAGTTTGCCTTGCGTACCACGCCGTCAACCGGTGCTGCGCCCTCTGTGATGAGCTTCTGCACATGTGCTCTTGACAAGTCCGGCTGCTGGCGCGTCAAAAATACGTCCAGACGCTCGCCAGCCTTATCCGCTATAAATAACAATGGTTCTGCCATATCAATCCTCTGTGTCTTTCATCTTGTATAGAATTGCATAAATCATGCTGGCAACACCAAGCACAATCGCTATATCGGCAATGTTGAACACCGGCCAGACGCGGAAATCGATATAGTCGATGACCAGCCCGTTCCGGATGCGGTCGATGAGGTTGCCCACAGCACCCGACAGCAGTGCCACACAGCCGTAATGAAACCAGCTGCACTGGCGCTTGAGCCACGGATAATAGTAAAGAAATGCCGCAGCGATGACAATCCCCGCCAGGATGAAAAACCAGCGCTGATGCGCAAGCATCCCAAACGCTGCCCCTGGGTTGAGGATGTACGTGATGTGGAATATCCCCGGCACAACCGGTATCGTCTCACCGAGCAGCATGGCCGTACTGACATAGCTTTTGACTACCTGATCCAATACCAGCAGAACAACAAACAAACAAACGGCCATCACTTACTTACTCTTTCTCCTCGCTTGCCTTGTCTTTCTCTTCAGCTTCTTTGTCTGCTGCCTGACTGGATTCTGCCTGTGGCTCTTCCGCAGTCTGCGGCATAGCAGCGAGCTTTTCCTGTCCGGCCTGGCTCTCGGCAGCCTCGGGGTCCGGCAGCACGCGCAGCGTCTCATTGATGACAGCCAGCTCTGACTCCATCGTCACCTTTACCTTGCGCAGGAACTGATTCTTCTCGCGCACGAGACGGTCGTACTCAGCGACAATGCTGCGCACCTTGGCCGCAGCATCGTCGAGCTGTTGCTTGGCCTGCATCTGGGCCTCATGGCGCATATTCTGGCACTCTTTGGCCGTATTCTCGCGCAGCTCCTCGGCATTCTGGCGCGCCGAAGACGTCACCTCTTCGGCCGTCTTTTGCGCCACAAGCAGCGTATCTTTAAGATTCTGCTCAAGCTGCTGATACTGTTCGTTATCCTTGCGTGCCCGCTCAAGCTCCTCCTTGAGGCGGTCATTCTCACGGAACAGTTTCTCGTAATCATTGACGACCTGATCGAGGAAGTCGTCAATCTCATCCTCGTTGTAGCCGCGGAAACTGCGTTTGAAATCTTTGTTATGGATGTCCATTGGTGTAAGCAAGGTTATTATCTCCCATCTGAAACGAGTAGTTGTCTATCACATATAGCGCTTGAGGACTACGACCGTACGGCCCTTCTTCGTCGTACCACGCACCTCGGCGACCTCAAGGCGGCCACGGCCGCGCATCGAAAGGATATCGCCCTCTTTCACAGTCTGCGAAGCACTCTTGACCGGCTGCCAGTTGAGCTTGAGCTTGTCCGCGGCAATGTCAGCAGCCGCCCGGCTGCGCGATGAGCCAAAGCCCGCTGCCGCAATCGAATCGACGCGCAGCGATGCCACCGTCGCGCGGATTTCCTTGCATCGCTCCTCCTTGGGAGCGATGGCAGAGAGCTCGACGCGCTCGCAGCTCACGCCGACTGCGCCGATTTTCGTGAGATTCGCGAGGAAATAGTCGGCCATCTTCTTATCGCAGAGAATCTTGACGCTGTCATTCGTCACGAGCAAATCGCCCAGGCAATCGCGCTCAATGCCAAGCCCCATGAGTGCACCGAGCACATCGCGATGCGAGAGCCGGGCAAACTGCCCATTCCAGCGCGCCTCGATGCAGTCGATGTCAAAGCCTGCCGGCGTCCCGGGAAAGTCCTCATGCACATAAATGGCGCGGCAGCGCTCAGCCCCCTGATAGCCGCCCGCAAAGTCGACGCGCAGCCGGCCGTAGTTAGCCGCTACGGTCTCAGCGATTTCCTGCCCGAACGGGTCCAAAAATCCGCTCATGCGGAACTTTTGGTTGCGCAAAACGGCCTCAGCCATATCGACGAGCTTTATGACCGCTTCCTCGCCTTCCGTTCCCTTGTAGAAACGAATCAGTTTTTCTTTCTGTTCACTTGCCATATTGCTGTAGTTCCCTTATTTCTTCAGCCAGGGCATCTCCGTCGATACCCGGCGATCTTCTTCCGTATAGCTGACGTTTACGTTGCTCGGCGCACAGAGGAATACGTTGTGGCCGACTTTCTTGATTTCACCATTCAGCGCATACGTCGTACCACTGATAAAGTCAATGATGCGTTTAGCGGCCTCGGCATCTGTCTTCTCAAAGTTGATGACAACCGGTTTCTTCTCGCGCAGGTTGTTGGCGACCTGCTGCGCATCGTCAAACGTCTGCGGCTCGATGACAATGACCTTCATCTTGTAATTGGTCACGGTGTTCTCGCGCGCCGTTGCGGCCGAGTGAAAGTCCACAACGTTGTGGGCGCCTTCTTTCTCATGATTCATAGCCTGTTCCTCCTCGGCTGGTTCACGTTTTATCTCCGGCTTCTGTTCGCGTTCTTCTTCAGCGAAATCGAGCTTTTCATCCTCGGGATCCATCAGGCCCATCTTGCCGCAAACTTTATCAATAATACTCATAATGCCACCTCTTTAGTATTGTCGCGGTCCAAAAATCGCGGTTCCTACCCGAACTATATTTGCGCCCTCTTCGACCGCAATGGGGTAGTCATGGGTCATACCCATAGATAAATATGTAATATTCGCCGTTGGATACGGCAATTCCTTTACCTGCTGATAAATTTCGTACATTTCGCGGAACAGCGGCCGGCACATCTCGACGTCCTCATAGTTCGGCGCGATGCACATCAAGCCGCGCAGGCACAGATGCGGCAGCGTCTCGACAAGGTCGAGCATAGCCTGCAAATCCTCCTTATAGACGCCCGATTTGCTGTCCTCCCTGGCCAGATTCACCTGTACCAGGATATCCTGTACTTTGCCGATCTTGCCTGCCTCCTTATCGAGCGCCTTGGCCAGATGCGGCGTGTCCACCGAATGAATCAGGTCAAAAAGCTGCACCGCGGTCTTGGCCTTGTTAGTCTGCAGATGGCCGATGAGATGCCAGTTCACATCGCGGTCAAGCTCCGCGTATTTCTCTTTGGCCTCCTGGATGCGGTTCTCGCCGATATCGGCCGCACCAGCATCGATAGCCTCGCGCATCGCCGCCACATCGTGATTCTTCGTCACGGCAATCAGTGTAACGGGCGCATCCTTTGGTACACGGGTACGCCGCTGCATGCTTTCTTCGATCCTTGCTTCAACTTCATGAAACTTATCTGCTATCATGCAATTACCCCCGTCAGTATTTATTCAGTGCAATAACAGCGGCCATGCGGCCAGTAGTGCCGCCATCGGCGCGGTATGAATAGAACCACTGGTGCTTGCAGGCCGTACAGGTATCAGCCATATCGATATTCCCGCTCTTGACCCCGATATCCATAAGCTGCAGGCGATTGGCCTGCCAAAGGTTCAAATGCACCTTATCCCCTGCGGAATCGATGATTTCATCCGCGTGATACGGGAAGGCCTCACGGAACTTTTCCGCTACCTCATCGCCCACCTCATAACAGCAGGGGCCAATGGCCGGACCGATGGCTGCCAGCACATCACTTGGCTTCGTGCCAAATTCCTTCGTCATCGCCATGACCGTCTTCTGGGCGATTTTTTTCACCGTTCCCTTCCAACCGCCATGCGCAATGCCGACAGCCCGATTCTCAGGGTCCAGCAAAAGCACCGGCGTACAGTCGGCAAAGCAAAGCACCAGGGGAAGCCCCGGTTCATCGGTTATCAACGCATCGGTTTCCGGAATGGAATCCTCATACACCTTGGACCCGCGGCCGGCTTCATCGCGTCCCACGCGGACAATGCGCTGCCCGTGAACCTGCTCCGGCGTGACCATATCCTCAGCCTTTAGCCCCAACGCATGTAAGAACCGGCAACGGTTTTCCCAGACGTCTTCGGGATCATCGCCGACATGCAAAGCCATATTCAGCGAATCATAAGGCTTCTTGCTCACGCCCCCCAGCCTTCCGGTCAGCCCATGAATACAAAGCTCCTCCGGAAAAGATGAGAATTTCCCGCGCCAAAGATTATTTCGCATATGCTCAATAACGAAACTCATCGTAATGCACCTTCTTTATTCGTATAAACCTGGCCTCAGCAGACACCACAGCGATGACAGCCATCAAAACACGGTATCGTCGGCCTCTGTCCATCAGCTTTTTTCAATTCTGCGTAAAGGTAATCCCGCGTGAAGCCCATATCCAGCCGTTCCCAGGGGAAGAGCTCTGTCTCCTCCCGTTCCCGGTACAGATACGTTTCCATCGACAGGCCGCATTCTTTCATCGCCCGCTTGAAGGCCTTGCTGCCGCCAAGCTCGTGGGCTACCAGCAGCGCCTCAGCCACACGGCGGTCGCCGCGGGCCAGAACGCCCTGCACATAGGCTTCCTTCGGCGATTCCACATTGACGATAATGTTCTTGCGCTTCCGCAAGCTCTGGGTCATGTGCTTGAAGGCATGCTCCACGTATTTGCGGTCTGCCATCGCCTTCCACTGGAATGGAGTGAACGGCTTCGGAATGAACGGATTGACCGACAGGGTCAAGGTTCCCTTGGCCCCTTTTTCCTCCATGTAATCCTTCAGGCGATTGGCTAGATCGATAATGGCCGCAATATCCTCCTCCTGCTCGAAGGGCAGGCCAATCATGATATAGAGGCGGAAGTTGCGGATTCCTGCCGCGATTCCCATCTCCATGGCCTGGAAGAGGTGCTCTTCCTCGATGCCCTTGTTGATTACCGCCCGCATGCGCTTGCTCCCTGCTTCGGGCGCCATCGTAAGCGTCTTAAGTCCGCTCTGGGCCAGCGAATCGACGAGTTCCTGCGTGACCGAATCGGCGCGGAACGACGCGACCGACATCGACAGCCCCTCGCCGAGGATTTCGCGGCAGAGTTCGTTGATTTCGGGATAATCCGAAATCGCGGCCCCCATCAGACCGATGCGGCGCTTGTGCTTGAGCGCATCCTTGACCTCGCGCGTGATGACGCCGAGTGAGCGGTTGCGCGGCCGCCGGAAACAGTAGCCCGCCATGCAGAAGCGGCAATGGCGGCCACAGCCGCGCGCCGTCTCTATGAGGTAGAAGTTGAATTCCGTATTGTCCGTGATGACGACCGTATGGGCCGGATGCGCGTCAAGATCCTGCACCCACTGGCGGCTGACCCGCTCGGGAGCCCCAGGCAGCGCCTCGATAGCTGCCAGCCGCCCCACTTCATCATAATGATGCTCATAGAGAGACGGCACATAGATGCCCGGAACCTTGGCGATATGGCAAAGCATTTCCTCCCGGCTCATGTCCTGCGCCTTAGCCTCATGCCAGGCATCCATGAACGCCGGCATGATGACCTCGCCCTCGCCGATGACAAAGGCATCGACAACGCCGGAAAGCGGCTCAGGATTGAATGTCGCACACGGCCCGCCCGCGATTACGAGCGGATCTTTTTCCGTGCGCTCAGCAGCCTTTAGCTTGACCTTGCCGAGCGTCAGCATCTGCAGGACGTTGAAATAGTCCATCTCGAACGACAAGACAAACGCCACGATGGAAAAATCGTGCAAGGGCGTCTGATTCTCGATGCTCATGAGCGGCGTGCGTGTATTCTCATAGCGCCTTAGCTCCTTGCGCTCAGGCAGGAACACACGCTCACAAGCCACATCATCGCGCTCATTCAAGAGTTCATAGACGATATGCAGGCCAAGATTCGACATGCCGACGAAATACGAATTGGGGTAGACAAGCGCCACCGGCGTCCGCGTGCCCATCGGGTAGCGGTAGTAGCCAGTCTCCTGCGCCAGCAGTTCCTTCAGTTCCCGTTTGAGTTCCCAATCCAAAAGCTTTCTTCCTCCCTATCCTGCTTATCGCCGGTCTTACTTATCCTTCATTTCCTCGCTTTTATGCGCCTGCAATACCTTGAGTTCCTCGAGGAAGCTGCTGATATCGGCAAACTTACGGTATACCGACGCAAAGCGGATATAGGCTACCTCATCGAAATCCTTCAGCCGGTTCATGACGAGTTCGCCGATTTTGGCCGACGCGACCTCCTGCTCCATCGTGTTGCGCACATCACGCTCGATCTCGTTGACCAGCGTCACGATGCGCTCCATCGAAATATCGCGCTTATCGCACGATCGCACGATGCCATTGAGCAGCTTATCGCGCTTGAATACCTCGCGGCGGCCGTCCTGCTTGACGACCATCAACGGCAGTTTCTCGACGACCTCATAGGTCGTGAACCGCTTGCCGCAGCCATTGCACTCACGGCGCCGGCGGATAGTCGTGCCATCCTCGGCAGCCCGTGAGTCGATGACCCGGCTGTCAGCCTGTTTACAAAATGGACATTTCATCGCCGCACCTTCTTTTCTCGTCTGCTGTGATTGTTGTTTCTATGCTTTGCCGGCCGCGGCCCTCGGCCTTTGTCCGGCGAATGTTTCTTCTCGCTGCCCTCGGGACGCACGAGACACTTGCGGTCAAATCCGATGAGATCCTCGCGATGCGCCTGCCGCAGAGCCTTGCGCACCACCGCCTGGTTCTGCGGCAGCCAGTACTGCATGAGCGCGCGCTGCATGAGCTTTTCCTCATAGGATTTTGCCGTATATACTTTCTCGCCCGTCAAGGGGTCGATGCCCGTATACCACATGGCCGTCGAGAGCGTGCCAGGCGTCGGGATGAAGTCCTGTACCTGCTGCGGATGATAGCCCATATCGCGGATGAATTCCGCAAGCTCAATGGCGTCCGTAAGCTCTGAGCCCGGGTGGCTTGACATGAAATACGGCACGAGGTACTGCTTGAGCCCAAGTTTTTCATTCGTGCGGCGGAACTTTTCGGCAAAGGCCTGATAGACCTTGCGGTTCGACTTGCCCATCATGCGCGTCACACGGTCAGAGACATGCTCCGGCGCAATCTTCAGCTGTCCGCTGACATGATATTTGCAGAGCTCCTCCAGGAATTCATCCTTAGCCAGCAGCAGATAGTCAAACCGCACGCCCGAGCGCACGAAGACCTTCTTGACGCCCGGCAGGGCACGCAGCTCGCGCAGCAGCTTGATATAATCGCTATGGTCGGCCACAAGATTGCGGCACGGCACCGGCGACAGGCACGGCTTGCCACGGCAGGTACCGCGCGCAAGCTGCCCGTCGCAGCTCGTGCGGCGGAAATTGGCAGTCGGGCCGCCGACATCGTGGATATAGCCTTTGAAGCCCGGCAGCTGCGTGAGGATTTTCGCCTCGCGCAAAAGCGACGCGTGGCTGCGGCGCTGGATAATGCGGCCCTCATGCGAGATGATCGCACAGAAATTGCAGCCGCCAAAGCAGCCGCGCTGGCTCACGAGGCTGAACTGCACTTCCTGGATAGCCGGCACACCGCCCGCCTTGTCATAGATGGGATGCCACGTGCGCATATACGGCAGATCGTAGATTTCATCCATCTGCTCTTCGTTAAGCGGCAGCGCCGGCGGATTCTGCACGATGCACCATTCGCCATTCTGCTGGGCCAGCTTGCGGCCGCGGATAGCATCCTGCTCCAGATATTCGGTCTTGAACGACTCGGCAAATTTCTTCTTGTCCGCTGCCACTTCGTCATAGGACGGCAGCGGCAGATAATCCCAGACATAGTCCATATTGGGCACGCGATAACACGTGCCCTGCACATCCTGGATATTTTCGATGGCTACGCCCTGCTGCAAATCGGCCGCAACCTCCAGAAGTGCCCGCTCACCCATGCCGAAAATCAGCAAATCCGCCTGACTGTCAGCCAGGATGGAACGGCGCACGGCATTGCTCCAATAATCATAATGTGCGAGCCGGCGCAGGCTGGCCTCGATGCCGCCGATGATAATCGGCACATCATGGTAAAGCTCGCGCAGACGGTTGCAATAGACAATCGTCGCGCGCTCGGGCCGGAAACCGGCCTTGCCGCCCGGCGAGTAAGCATCCTGATGGCGGACCTTGCGCGCCGCCGTGAATTTATTGAGCAGCGAATCCATATTGCCCGCAGAAACAAGAAACCCCAGCCGCGGTTTTCCCAGGCGGTCGAAATCCCTGGTAGAATGCCAGTCTGGCTGGGGTATGATTCCTACTTTATAGCCATGCTTTTCCAACAGGCGGCAAAGAATGGCCGGGCCAAAGCTCGGATGATCCACATAGGCATCCCCGGACACGAAGACAAAGTCCAGCTGCTGCCAGCCGCGCTCTTCCATATCCTTCTTGCTGATTGGCAAAAATCCGTTCATTATTTCTTGCTATCCTTCTTGCTGTCTGCCGACTTCTCGCCTTCCGGCGTGAACGTCTTCTCCGTCACTTCGCCGATTTCGCCAGCCTTGCCGAGATCCTTGCCATTGACATTGAAGGCAATCGCGCCGGCATTGCCTGCCGTGATGATGACCGACTCCTTGCCTTTCCAAGTCTCGGTCTTGCCTTTCTCCAGCGTGCCCTCATAGATGACCTTGCCGTCGGCCTTGACCTGCGTCCAGCAGGAGCCCGTCGTCTTAGCGACGACCTCGACACCCTCGACCTTCTTTTCAGCCGGTGCCTTTGTCTCCACAGGCTTTTCCGTCTTCGGTGCTTTGGCGGTCTGCGTCGTAGTCTGCGGGGCTTTCTTCGGCGCCGGACTGTCATCGCCCGACAGCAGGAAGAACCCGCCGGCTGCTACGAGCACGACGAGTGCCACCAGCAGGAACGTATTCTGCCGTTTATGGGAGGACTCCACACGCTGGCGGAAATCCTTGCCCGTCGAAAAGGCCGGTGCTGCCTTGGCTACAGGTTTCTCTTCAACGGCTGCCTGCTCGGCTTCCTTTGCTGCCTGCGCCGCAGCCTGCTCAGGATGATTCTCCTCGGTAAACCGCTTGACGATTGCATCAGCGTCCATCTTCAGGAAATTTGCATAGTTGCGGATAAAGCCCTTCGTGTATACTTCACCCGGAAGCTGGCTATAGTCGCCGTTTTCAATGCACTCTATGTATAACGCACGGATACTCGTGCCTTTCTCGATATCCTTAATAGTAAGATTCTGTCTTTCGCGTTCTGCGCGCAGCATATCTCCTAACATAATCTATCAAAAACCTCCTGACATGAATTGCAGCTTGTTAAATCTCATACTTCAAGCACTGCCTTTTAATTATACATAATAATGCTTGTCAATACAAATTTTTTTGTCAATCGTCAGCAAAATCATTCCCTATTTGGCCACATCCCTGTAAATCCTGTCTCCCAGCAAAAAAACGCGGCCGGTATCCTTGCCAGATACCGGCCGCGTTTGTCCTTTTCCTTCCCAGTGCACCGTCTTTTATTTTGCTGATACTTGTGCGCGGATTGCCGTCACGGCCTGCCGGATGGTCTGCAAGAGCTGCACGAGATCGTCCCGCCGGGTAAAGCGCCCCAACGTGATGCGCAGGGCCGAAGCCGCCTGCTCTGGCGTCTGCCCCATTGCTCTTAAGACATGCGAAGGTTCCAGCGAGCCTGCACTGCAGGCACTGCCAGCTGAAACGGCAAACCCTGCCATGTCCAGGCGGATCAGCAAAGTATCCTGTGCAATGCCTTCGATGCCGAAATTCACATTGCCGGGCAGGCGGTATTCCGCATCGCCATTTAGCCAGCTGCCGGGAATCGTCTTGATTTCGGCAATGAACCAGTCGCGCAGGGCCGACAGCCGTTCCCACTCAGCCGCGAGTTCTTCGCGTGCAAGCACTGCCGCTTGTCCAAGCCCGACAATGCCCGCGGTGTTTTCCGTGCCAGCCCGCTGGCCGCGTTCCTGACTGCCGCCATGCACGAGTGCATCGGGCTGGAAACCACGGCGCAGGTAAAGCGCGCCGATGCCCTTCGGGCCATAGAGCTTATGCCCCGAAAGCGAAAGTGCGTCGACATGCAGCTCGGAGACCGACAGCGGGATATGCCCGGCCGCCTGCACCGCATCGGTATGAAAGAAAATCCCCGCCGCCTGCAAAAACGCACCGATTTCCGCAATCGGCTCGATGGTACCGACCTCATTATTGGCCGTCATGATGCTGACGAGAATCGTATCCTCGCGCACAGCCTCCTTGACCTGCTGCAGCTGTACGCGGCCGGCCGCATCGACCGGCAGATACGTCACCGCAAATCCCTGCTGCTCAAGCCATGCGCAGGCATTCAGTACCGCATGATGCTCGACGCTGCTCGTGATGATATGGCAGCCCTTGCCCGCGCGGCGCAGGGCAAAGGCCATGCCTTTGAGCACCCAATTGTCGCTCTCGCTGCCGCCACTCGTGAAAAAGATTTCCTCGGGCTCTGCCTGCAGCAATTCTGCCACCTGCGCGCGCGCGCTGGCTACCGCTTGCTTGGCCTCGCGCCCCAGGCCATAGACACTTGACGGATTGCCGAACTGCTCCGTAAAATACGGCAGCATAGCCTGCAGAACCCGCTCGTCAACCGGCGTTGTCGCCGCATAATCCAGATAGACTGGTTTCATTGCGAACACCCCATATGTTTTTTGCTGCTATCCGTATCGACGAGTGTCTGCAAAGTGATACTGCCGAGCACCTCGCTGATGCTGTCGCAGACCTTTTCCCAAATGCCACGCGTCACGCAGGCACAAGCCCGCTTGCAAGGCTGATCTTCCGCCTCAGCCTCTGCCAGCAGGCAGTCGACAACGGCAATCGGCCCTTCAACCGTCGTGATGATTTCGCTGATCGTAATTTCCTTTGGCTCGCGCGCAAGCATATAGCCGCCCTGCGCGCCGCGGATGCTCTTGACGAGCCCCGCCCGCCGCAGCGGCACCATGAGCTGCTCGAGATAATTCTCCGACAGTCCCTGCCCCTGCGCCACGCTTTTGAGCGGAACCGGCCCTTCGCCATAGCGCAGGGCCAGCGCATAAAGAGCCGTCACGCTATAGCGGCCTC
This sequence comes from Pseudoselenomonas ruminantium, assembly GCA_015058575.1. Lineage (GTDB taxonomy): Bacteria > Bacillota > Negativicutes > Selenomonadales > Selenomonadaceae > Selenomonas_A > Selenomonas_A ruminantium_O. The sequence goes on along the minus strand of SVBZ01000046.1, from coordinate 29,326 downwards.
TTGTTGATATCTTCATGTCCCACCTCGGAATTCTGAGTATGCTTGTCAGATTTTATGGATTCAATATAGCAGAAACACTGCCATCTGTCAAAAGCATCAATAACGCCGCGGCCAGCAATCATGCAGGTAGGCCCCGAGGCGCTTTTCGGTGCCGTTCTCTGTCGGCTGGTAGTAATGGACACCGGCCAGTTCCTTGGGCAGGTACTCCTGCGGCGTGAAATGACCGGGATAGCTGTGCGGATAGATATACTCTGTGCCATGGCCGAGCTTGGCCGCGCCCTTGTAATGCGCATCGCGCAGATGCATGGGCACCGCGCCGCAGTTCTTGCTGCGGACATCCTGCAATGCCGCATCGATTCCCATATAGGCCGCATTGCTCTTCGGCGCTGCGGCGATATAAGTCACTGCCTGACCCAAAATGATGCGCGCCTCCGGCATGCCAACGAACTGCACGGCCTGCGCGGCATTCATCGCCACGACCAGCGCCATCGGATCGGCATTGCCGACATCTTCCGACGCACAGATGACCACGCGGCGCGCGATGAATTTGACATCTTCGCCAGCCGCGAGCATCCGCGCGAGATAATGAAGAGCCGCATCGGGATCGCTGCCGCGCATGCTCTTGATGAACGCTGACACGGTATCGTAATGATTATCGCCCTTCTTGTCGTAGCGCTGCACGCGCTGGCCAAGGATTTCCTGCACCATTTCAAGCGTAACCGTGCCGCCATTTGGCGGCAGCATCGAGGCTGCCCCCTCGAGGATGTTGAGGGCCATGCGCGCATCGCCGCCCGCAAGCTGCGCAATGCCGAGCAATACCTCATCATCTACCGCCAGCTGCTGCCCGCCCAAGCCGCGCTCTGTATCAGAAAGCGCCTGCCGCAGGATTTTCACGAGCTGGCCATCGCTTAGCTGGTAGAGCCGCACGATACGCACGCGCGACAATAGCGCATGATTGACCTCAAAAAACGGATTTTCCGTCGTCGCACCGATCAGAATCAAGCGGCCGTCTTCGACATAGGGCAATAGCACATCCTGCTGGCTCTTGTTGAAGCGATGAATCTCGTCGATGAATACGATGGTGCGCTTCTGATAGTATTTGCGCTGTTCGTCGGCCTCCTTGACGATCGCGCGGATATCCTGGATACCAGACGCCACGGCATTGAGCTTGCGAAACGCACTGCCGGTCATCCCCGCAATCATCTGGGCAAGCGTTGTCTTGCCCGTCCCCGGCGGCCCATAGAAAATCATCGACGAAATCTGATCGCGCTCGATCATCTGCCGCAGGAAGCGGCCTGTGCCCACGGCTTCCTGCTGGCCGATGAACTCATTGAAATTGCGCGGCCGCATGCGCTGGGCCAAGGGCTCGAAAGGACGCGCCGCCCCTTCCCTTGACAAGTCAGTATTTGACCGGTCAAAACCTGACTTGTCAAAATTTGACGGGTCAACCGGCATTGCAAATAAATCCATGCCTTCCTCTGCCATACTACTCACGCCTTTCCTGTCGAACCAAAGCCGCCCTGCCGCCTGGCACCAGCACCAGCCATATCATCATCTGCTGTCAGGTACTTCTGGAAGATTCCCTGTGCGATGCGCTCGCCCGCTTCGATGACGGCTGGCTGCGTGCCGCGATTCCAGAGAGCGATGAAGATATGGCCCTCATTCTCTTCATTATTGTAATAATCCGCATCGACCACACCAACGCTGTTCATTAGCACCAGCTGCCGCTTAACCGCCAGGCTCGAACGGATATGGATCATCAGCACCTCATCAGCCTGCATATACGCCTTGGCGCCTGTAGGCACCATAACCATCCCCTGCGGCGGAATCACTGCGCCCTCAGCTGCCGCCAGATCGTAGCCGGCACTTGCCGCCGTCTTGCGCTGTGGCAGCACTGCACCGCGCTGCTGCCAGCCTGTAACCCATTCAAAGCCTCGTACCTTCATGTTTTTCTCCTGTCTGTCGCTACCATCAAAAAAAGGCCTTTCAGAGAAAGGCCCCGCTTCTTCTCATCTATTATTCTTCTTCGTCACGCTTATCCACACCGAAGATGCCACTGATTGGCCGTGCCGGCGAAATCGTAGAAATCGCATGCTTGTAAACCATCTGCTGTTTGCCAGCAACGTCAAGAACGACCGTGAAATTGTCAAAGCCCTTGACATTGCCCTTGATCTGAAAGCCATTGAGAAGATGTATCGTCACAGCGACATTCTCCTTGCGGACCTGATTCAGGAAGCTATCTTGCAGATTGATGTTTTTTGCTGGCATAAAAATCCCTCCATTACGGTACTACCTATTAATTCGACCCTGCGGGAAAAAATCCTGCCACATCAGCAAAAACCATCGGCAACAAGTTTTCTTCCGGTATCTCATCGACGCGATACCAATGGATATATGGCATTTTCCGGTACCAGGTCAGCTGCCGTTTGGCAAAATGACGCGTCGATTTCTGGATGAGCTCAACCGCCTCCTCATAGGTCATCTCACCAGCGAGCCAGGCGGCAGTCTCCTTATAGCCAATGCCCTGCATGGCCTGGGAATCACGTGCAACGCCCGCCTTCAGCAGCCCCTGCACCTCTGCAGCCAGCCCGGCCGCAAACATCAGCTCCACACGTCGATTGATGCGGTCATAGAGCTGCTGGCGGTCGCGGCTTAGACCTAGGACCAGCGCATCGTAGCAAAGCTCGCCATCAGCAGCCGCACGCGACTGCGATATCGCCTCATCGCCGAAATGCGCGACCTCCAATGCCCGCACGATACGGCGGAAATCATTCGGATGCAAACGCGCAGCCGCCTCCGGATTTACCTTGGCCAGCATCGCGTGCACGTATTCATGCCCCTTGCTGCGGCCCAGCGCCTCAAGCTCCGCGCGGTACTCCTCATGTCCCTGCGTCACATTGAATGCATAGCCTTCGAGCAAAGCCTTGACATATAGGCCCGTGCCGCCAGCCAGGATGGGAATCTTCCCTGCCGCATTGATTTGGGTAATCAGCCGGCGGGCCTCACGGACAAAATCCGTGACATTGAACGCCGCATCGGGCGGCAGCACATCGACGAGATGATGCACGATGCCCTGCCGCTCAGCAAGCGTCGGCTTGGCTGCGCCGATATCAAAACCGCGATAGACGAGCATCGAATCACCCGAGATGATTTCCGTATCGAGGTGATGCGCCAGCTCAATCGACAGCGCGGTCTTGCCTACGGCCGTCGGCCCTAGAATGACGATTAACTTCTCCTTGCCCATCAAAGCTCCAGTTCTGCCCCGGGCTCAACCACATGGACCTCTGCCCGTGACATCGCCTCGGTGATTTCGCGGTACTTCTTGACATCCTGATTGATGATGGGCCAGGTGTTGTAATGCACGGGAATGACATGCCGCGCATTGAGCCACTGCGCGGCCAGCGCCGCATCTTCAAGGCCCATCGTATAGTTGTCGCCCACCGGCAGGATGGCATAGTCGATTTCATCCTTGCGGCCAATCAGCTGCATATCGCCGAACAAAGCCGTGTCACCCGCAAAGTAAATCTTGAGCCCGCTCATCGAAATGACATAGCCGCAGGCAATGCCGCCTGCCACGCCCGAACTGTGTTTCGCCATCGTCATGCGCACCCTGCCAAACGGGAGATTTATCGAACCGCCGAGATTCATCGGATGCTGCTTGAGCCCCGGCACGCGCTGTTCACAGATTGCGAGCACTTCTGGTATCCCCACCAGCTCCGCGCCCGTACGGCCTGCAATTTCCGGCGCATCGCCGAGATGATCGCTATGCGCATGAGAAATCAGGATGAAATCGCATTCGATCTCCTCGGCCTTGATGGTGGCTTTCGGATTCCCCGTCAAAAACGGGTCGAACAGCACCTTGTGCTCACCATTATCCAGCATAAAGCAGGAATGGCCATAATATTTGAACGTTACCATATATATACCTCCCTTGCGGTTGCTCCTTGTTTTTTTCCATGCTATGCTATAAGCATCGCTTATAATCATTATATCATATGATGCAAATAAACGTACGCTATTCCTATATTCCACGAATCGAGGTCTTTTTATGTCCCAGACATCCAGCCTGCAACTATCCTTCCCCCAGCTTACCGCGACCTATCCCGCACAATCTGCCGCCGCCCCATGGCTGCTCATCACCGGCGGCCGTCCGCCGCAAGCCGCCTGGCTTAGAAAGCTTCACAGCTTTGCCCGCTGCTGGGCCGCCGATCACGGCATCGATACCTGCCAGAAAGATGGCCGGCTGCCCGACTGCCTGCTCGGCGACGGGGACAGCGCGAGCACCGCTGCCTGGCAATGGGCCGCAGCGCAGGATATTCCCATCCGGGAATTCCCGACGGCCAAGGACCTTACCGACACGCAGCTGGCGCTGACCATGATGCAGGCTGAGGGAGCTCCGTTCATTGTCCTCACCGGAGCATTCGGCGGCCGCTTCGATCATGCCTTCAGCACTATCTTCAGCGCTGCCAACGCGGGGATTCCCTGCTGCCTGATTGACGAAAGCGAGGCGCTCTTTTACGTGACCGCTGACATGTCAATCCAACTGACCTGTCAAATGCGCCCAAAGGCGATTTCGCTGCTGCCCTTTACCGGAACCTGCACGGGCGTCAATATCGACAACGTGCGCTGGCCGCTTGCGGGAGCCACACTGTCGCAGCGCCAGCCCAATGCCGTCAGCAACGAGCTGTTGACCGGTCAAAACGAATTGACCGTCAGCATAGCCTCGGGCATCCTTGGCATCTACTGCTACTGGGGCAAATACTAAATCACCTGCCGCTGCCTTATGGCCTCATAGAGTACCACGGCTGCCGACACGCCGACATTCAACGATTCGGCCCTGCCATACATCGGGATATAGGTCTTTTGCGCCTGTTGCAGGATTTCATCTGATACGCCATTGCCCTCATTGCCAAAGACGATGGCCGCTCCCTGCGTGAAGTCCTGCGCAAAATGCGGTTTGGCTGACGCGTCAAGCGCCGTCGCATAAAGCGTGAGCGAGCGCGATGCCATAAACTCTGTCAGCTCCCCAGCCGTCACTTCGGTGCAGACCGGCAGATGGAAGAGACTGCCCATCGTCGAGCGTACCGTCTTATCGCTAAACACATCCACCGAGCCCTTGAGCAGGATGACGCCATCGGCACCGACCGCATCGGCCGTGCGGATGATGGTGCCTGCATTGCCAGGGTCCTGCACGCCATCGAGAACCACATAGAGTGGCTTATCCGCCGCCGGCAGTTCTGCCAGGCGGCTTTTTTGCTGCCGCATGACGAGCAGTATCCCCTGCGGCGTGTCGGTAGCCGAAGTCTTGCGGTAGACCGCCGCCGTCGTCTCGCATAGCAGGCACCCCTGCGCCTTAAGCTTTGCCAGGAGCTTCTGTCCGCGCACCTGCCCGCTGAGCTCTGCCGTATAGAGTCCAAAGACGATATCCCAGCCGGCAGCGGCTGCCATCTCGCCTAAACGGATGCCCTCGGCTATGAACAAGCCTTCCCTTTCCCGATGCTTGCGGCTGTGCAGGCTCGCGGCCAGTTTGATTTTCTTATTGGCCGGGCTGTCGATTCGTTCGCGCATATTTTTCCCTCCTATCCGCCTAACGACAAAAAGGGTTGATAGAACCATTGGTTCCATCAACCCCACGTCTTCGTGTAAACCTATGAATTACAGGTTCTCTTTAGCAACAGCAACGAGCTGTGCGAAAGCTTTCTCGTCAGAGATAGCCAGGTCAGCCAGCATCTTGCGGTTAACCTCAACGCCAGCCTTCGTCAGGCCGCAAACGAGACGGCTGTAGGAAATGCCGTTGACACGTGCAGCAGCGTTGATACGAGCAATCCAGAGACGACGGAAGTTACCCTTCTTCGCACGGCGGTCACGGCGTGCATAGTAGAGAGCCTTCATTACGGTCTCGTTAGCTTTTTTGAACTGTTTGCTCTTCGTACCTTTATAGCCCTTAGCGAGCTTCAGGATTTTCTTATGACGTCTATGTGCAGTCACGCCTACTTTTACTCTTGGCATGTTTTCATCCTCCTAAATAATGCGAATCTATCTATCTGTTAACAGATTATGCGTACGGAAGCATTCTCTTGACGCGGCCATGATCAGCAGCCGTGATAAGAGCAGCTTTACGCAGGTTGCGTTTGCGTTTCGGAGATTTCTTCTCCAGGATATGGCTCTTGAAAGCCTTGTTACGTTTGAATTCACCACTACCCGTTACGGTAAAGCGTTTTGCAGCAGCTCTGCGAGTTTTAATCTTTGGCATTACTGTTTTCCTCCTTAGACTGAGTCTCTTTCGACTTCTTTTGTTTCGATGCCTTCTGCACCTTCGGTGCAACGATCATCGTCATATTTTTTCCTTCAAGTTTGGCATTGCGCTCAATCGAGACGCTGTCGCCCAGCTTTTCAGCTACGCGGCCCAATACCTCTTTGCCGAGTTCCGGATGAGAAAGCTCTCGTCCGCGGAACATGATAGTCACTTTGACTTTATTTCCTTCTTCGACAAAGCGAAGAGCATTCTTCAACTTGACGTCAAAATCGTGTTGTTCAATGTTCGGGCGAAGTTTTACTTCCTTGATGCTAATGACTTTCTGTTTCTTCTTAGCTTCTTTCTCCCGTTTCTGCTGTTCGTATCTATACTTACCAAAATCCATGATACGGCAGACCGGCGGTTTTGCCTTCGGAGCAACCTCGACAAGGTCAAGATGCTGCTCCTCCGCCATGCGAAGCGCCTCACGCGTCGGCATGATGCCGAGCTGCTCACCAGTTGCACTGGTTACGCGGACTTCGCGGATATGAATTTCTTCATTGATGCGTAACGAATCTCTGCTAATAGTAGAACACCTCCTGGTATTTCTTTTTATAAACAAGAAAGAGGCGGCACAAAGCCACCTCTAAAAAACTCATGCTATAAACCCATCTGACCTTTGTCAGCAGGTGAGAAGCGGTGGCCTCTTCTTGTTCACGACTTTGTTAGTGTACCATATGTATTACGATCTGTCAAACCTTTTTTCATTTTTTTATCGCCGCTCCCTATAATAACGGCAAAAATGACGGCATAGTTGTTTTGGGAGGCTTACGATTTTTGCAAATGCCAGGCCGCCGCTGGCCGGTATACCATCAAAAACAAGCTGATCTCAAGCGGATAGCAAACAATATTCTTGACAAGCCTGCTCACAAAGATTGCAGATGCTGCCTTATCATAAAACAACATGAGCCACAGGGTATTCATCCCCAAATGCACAATGACCATAACCAGCAAAAACGGCAGCCAAGCCTCCTTCCAGCCTACTGGCTGTTTATTATGGAAGAAAAAGCCATAAATCCAGCCGGTCAGAAAATCCGACAGCATAAAGCCCGGGAAAAAAGCGCCCAGGCCCAGCACTGCCGTACCCAGGAAATTGGCCAAAGCACCAATCACGCCTGCCCGCCAAGGGCCAAACCAGGCACCATACATAGCCAGCGGTAAAAAACCAAATGTGATATGGATAAATACCGTCTGGACTGAAAAAACATATGTGAGCAAAATGATAAAGCTGATGCAAAATCCACCATAAATCATCGCCCGCACTTTTTCATTGGACATAAAAAAACCTCCTTCATGCAAAAGCAAGCGTTGTTGCATGATTGAGAGGTCATGGTCTCATAGATGCAACAGCGGGATGCAGCAAATGTACCGCAAGTAAAAACTTTTCGTCCAGATGACAACTCCCCGTCCATCCGGCACTTAACGCACATTCACTTACTCTGTTACAGATATGCATCTGTATGCACTCAATATAGCACGCACCTCAGATTTCGTCAAGGAAAAGGCGACCCGTCACTTGGCATAACCTGCAACTCCCCAGGCGAAATGTGCAAACGCCAAAAGTCATCCCACGGACGCGCCTCAGCAAACAGGCGGATCACTTTTAGCACGCCGCCATGGCTGACCACCAATATATCCTTTTGCTGACGGCTGGCAAGCAATTGCCACTTTTGCCAGGCGGCAATGACCCGCTCGGAAAATACACGGAAACTTTCCCCCTGCGGATAGCAGAAATTCTGCCAATCGTCGCAAAGACTTTGCCATGCCGCTGGTTCTTCCCGCGCTATGTCTTGGTAGTGGCGCTTCTCCCAGCGGCCAAAGTCGATTTCCTGCCAATCCGGCTCAACGAGGAAGGCTCCGTTAAGCCCGGCAGCTTCACGGACTATTTCCGCCGTATGGCGTGCCCGCTCCAAAGGACTAGTAAGGAGCAGCAGTCCCCTGTCCGCTCCTGCCGCCCGTAATTCCCGCATAGTGGTGCCGACCCTTTCTGCCTGCTGGCGTCCTTTGGCGGTCAGCGGGCAGTCGGTGCGCCCATAATAGCCCCCCTGCACATTGCCCCAGAAAGAGTATCTCACTCAATTCATCGCCAGCTCCCAAAGTATCTCCCGTCATACCGCCCAAGATGCCTGAGATATAGCGTGTCAACATCGTCCACAACATGGACAGCGTAGATTATCCATAAAAAAACGCTTGAGAAGGGGCTGGTTTCAGCCTCCCCTCAAGCGTCAATGCTAGCACATTTTTACCAGCACATATAATGGCAGTCTAATCAATAGGAAGCAACAGCATCCAATGCTTTGACGCCATAGGATTTTTCTACATGTACAGCCTGACCGCCCGTGAAGATTACGAGGCAGACATCCGACGGAGCGTTAGCCTTGACATAGTCGAGGTCGACCTGCATGAGCTTGTCGCCCTTCTTGACCTGCTGGCCCTGCTCGACGAAGACCTCAAAGCCCTGGCCACCGAGTTTTACGGTATCAACGCCGAAGTGGATGAGGAATTCCGTGCCGTCAGCGGCCTTCATGCCAATCGCATGCTTCGTATCGAAAACGAACATGACCTCGGCATCGCACGGGGCAACGACATTGCCGTCAGCCGGTGCGATGAAGAAACCATCGCCCATCATCTTGCCAGCAAAAGCAGCATCCGGTGCTTCGGTGATGGCATGTGCCGTACCAGCAACCGGCGCATAGAACTCATGCTCACCATGAGCTGCTACCGGAGTCTCAGCCGTATTCTCAGCCTGCTCCTCCACTGCCGGAGCCTCAGCCTCTGGCTCGACATCCGGAGCCGTAGCCAGATACTCTTCGAGGTTCGACTTGATGACAGCGACCTTCGGTCCATAGATAACCTGTACGCCCGTGCCCTTGACGATGACACCCGAAGCGCCCGTAGCCTTCAAGAGTTTCTGGTCAACGAGCTCGGAATCTGCTACCGAGCAGCGCAGACGCGTTGCACAGCAGTCAACCGACGTGATATTGCGCTTGCTGCCCAGAGCACGTGCGATGACCGGGCTGAGCTCATCGCCAGCACCAGCAGCACCCTCTTTGCGGGCCTTGACATCAGCCTTCGTATAGAGCTTCGTCTCTTCATCATCATCCTCGCGGCCCGGCGTCTTGAAGTTGAACTTCTTGATGAGGAACGAGAACGCAAAGTAATACAGGAAGAAATAAACGATACCAACCGGGATGATGAGCATCCAGCTCGTCTTGTCATTGCCCTGCAGGATACCGAAGATAAAGAGGTCAAGAAGACCACCCGAGAACGTAAGGCCGACAGCGATATTGAGCATATGCGCAATCATGTAAGCTGCGCCAGCCAGGATAACCTGAACACCGAAGAGCAGCGGTGCCACGAACAGGAACGAGAACTCGATTGGCTCCGTGATACCCGTGAGCATCGACGTGAGCGCTGCGGAAAGCAGCAGGCCGCCTGCGACTTTTTTCTTCTCCGGACGAGCGCAGCGGTACATAGCAAGTGCTGCACCCGGCAGACCAAAGATCATGAAGATGAACTCACCCGAGAAATAACGCGTAGCGTCAGCACTGAAGTGAGCGACATCCGGCGAAGCGAGCTGGGCAAAGAAGATATTCTGGCCGCCCTGTACGAGCTGGCCATCGATCATCATGCTGCCGCCAACACCCGTCTGCCAGAACGGCAGATAGAATACATGGTGCAGACCGAACGGAATCAGCGCCCGTTTTACGATACCGAAAATCAGCGTACCGATGTAGCCCGTACCCGTAACGACATTGCCAAGACCGAAGATGAGGTCCTGAACGATCGGCCAGACAAACGTCATCGCAATACCGACGAACAGGAAGACCACCGTCGAAATGATGGGGATGAAACGCGAACCACCGAAGAAAGACAGCGCATCCGGAAGAACAATCTTATGATAGCGATTATGCAGGATAGAAACGCCGATACCAACGATGATACCGCCGAAAACACCCATCTGCAGCGACATAATGCCGCAGCTCGACGCAATCGTACCCTCGAGCACGCCTGGTGCAATCGAGCCATCAGCTAAAATCTTGCCCGTCAGCTGGAGCATGGCATTACAGGAAACATGCATGACGAAGAAAGAAATCATCGCCGCCAGTGCCGCAACCTCTTTTTCCGCCTTCGCCATACCGATGGCTACACCTACCGCAAAGATGATCGGCAGGTTGCCAAAGATCGTACCACCGGCAGCACTCATAACCGTAAGCAGGGAATGAAGCACTGTGCCATCCCCAAAAACAGCTTCCAGTCCATAGGTCTTGATTGTCGTCGGATTCGTGAACGACGCACCAAGGCCTAACAAAAGACCGGCAATTGGGAGCACGGCAACTGGCAGCATGAAACTGCGGCCAACGCGCTGCAGCACGCTGAAAATTTCGTCTTTCATTAGACACATCCTCTCTTGTCCAATAAAAAAAACATTTACCTGCTATTTTACCCCGAGTACCATAGCAGATAAATGCTTTTTACCGGACATACCATAAAATATTTACCGCAGTTATTATAGCATAGTCGACTGAAATACTTCAAGACTCACGTCAAAAAAAATGTCTTTCGAAGCAAAAAATGGAACATTGTTACAAAATCATCAGTTTATTATCATATTTTTATCATTCAGCCAACCATTTGCGTGACCGATACCAGATTTCCAAAGACAGTTGTTTTCCTCTTTTGACAAAACGACAAAAAACAGCGCAGCTCCGAGGGGCTCCTCGGAACTGCACTGTTTTCGTTTTTAAGGATTATAATCTAAACTTCTCCATCTCGGCCTGCAAATCGCCAGCCAGCTGGGCCAGACTGCGGGCTGCATCGGAAATCTCGTGCATGGAAGCACTCTGCTCCTCGCCTGCCGCCGATACAGACTGGGCTTCATCGGAGTTCTTGCCGCTGGTCGCCGCAATATTATTGCTGGCTTGCAGCATCGTTTCGTTTTCTTCTGCCATCTTCTCAATTCCTTTGGCGATGGTCTGGATTTTATCCGTCAGTTGATCGATAACCGCAACGATCTCCTGAAAAGCGCCATCGGCAGACTGCACGGTGCTGATGCCTTCCTGCACGCTCTGCGCGCCGCTGGCACTGGCCTCAACCGCTGACTTCATATCCTGCATATTGGCCTGTACGAGCTGTGCGATCTGCTGCGAAGACTGATTGGAACTTTCCGCCAGTTTGCGGACCTCATCCGCCACCACGGCAAACCCGCGTCCGGCTTCGCCAGCCCGGGCTGCCTCGATAGCAGCATTGAGTGCCAGAAGATTCGTCTGCTCGGCAATACCGGTAATCATCTGCACGATATCGGCAATCTGCTGGGAACTCTTGTCGAGTTTTTCGATGGACTGCTGGATGCTGTCCGTGCTGGCAGTGATATTATTCATCTGCCTTACTGCCTCCTGAATAGACTGACGGCCATCGGTAATTTTCGCCTTGGCAGCCACTGCATTATCCAGTACCATCTTGGTATCACCGACCAGCTCTTTGGCATGTGCCGTGACATCTTCCGCCGTAGCCTGGATATTGCCAGCCTCTACTGCCTGCTCGCTGGCGCCTTCGGCGATATTGACGACGCTGTCTGCGACCATATGCGAAGCCTGTGCCGACTGGTCAGCACTTGCCGTAAGCTGTTCGCTGGCCGCAGCCACCTGCTGGGACATATCGGTTACATGGCGGATGACCTTGCGCAGGTTCTCAATCATATGGTTGAGCGAGCCGCCCAAAGCACCCATTTCGTCATTGGCTGCGACATTGACATGACCAGTCAGGTTGCCATCGGCAATCTGCCCGGCCTCCTCCATCAAATGTCCGATGGGGTTGCCTACCCGGCGGTTGAAAATACCGATGAGCACGACGCAGAGTATCAGCATGACGATAAGGGCCATGACGATGCTCGTGTATTTCGCCTGCGTAATCGGGCCCGTATAATCAGATTTCGGTGCGACAAGAACCAGATTCATATTGTCGATAGCAAGCGGCACCATCATCAGATAGCTGTCCTCGCCCAACGCATCGCTTTCTACCAGCGTCAGTTCCTGGATACCAGCAGCCTGCTTGCCCAGCACTGCCACCGACGGATTGGACTCTTCACTCATCTTGACCTTCATGTTCTTGTCGTTATCCTTATGGCCAAGATAGTAACCGTCCTTGCTGAGCAGGAAAGCATAGCCATGTTCGCCTACTTTGATGCTCTGTACATAGTTTTCCAGCTCATCGATACCTACATCCATCGTGATGACGCCGACGGCTTTTCCATTCTTGGTAAAACCGCAGCTGCTGGTCAGCATATTCGTCCCGGAGGTATCATCATGATAGGGTCCATCCCAGAAAACCTTGCCAGGATTAGCCAAAGCCTCTTTGTACCAAGGATAAGAAAAATAATTATAGCTGGCCGTGCTGTACTCCATCGTCAGCTCGATCTGGCTGCCCTTGCGCATCTGATAAGGTCCGTAGAATTCCATTCCCTCCTGATAAGCGTTCGGCTCAAACCAATAGCCGCTGCCGAGTACCAGCTTATCCGATTCGATAAAGCTCTTGGCGGTCGCGAGCAAGACCGTATTGTCATAGCTTGCCATATTGCTTACCGCACGGGAAAGGCCTTCGCCCTTCTGCTCGATCTGCAGCAAGCGCTGATCGAGCTTGGCAGCAATCCCCTGCCCCTGCTGTTCCAGCGTAGCTTTGACTTGCGCTTCCATACCTTTTTGGAATTGCGATACATTGATGAATGTCTGTATCGCTAGCAAGACCCCCGTAATAACGACAATACATGTTATAAACAGTGTCTTGATACTGCCTTCTGGTTTCCTCATGATCTCCTCGTCCTCCCTTGTTCCATTGAACAATCACATCCGTTCCCTTACTGTATTCTACGGAGGACTTGATTTTCCTGCATAAATTTACTTTTTCAGCGACGAATATCACCTATCCCGCAGTGGCCGGACTTATTCCTCACTCGAGAACAAGCGTCGGGCGATAGTCGTAGTCAAACATCAGATAACTAGAATCCGCATAATTGATGCAGCTGATTACGACCTGATATTTGCCAGCCTGTGGCAGATCCGTCAAAGGAATAACGTCACTAGCGCTCGTGGCTGCGCCCGGTGCCAGGACACGGTTCAGTTCCACAGCCTGAACCGTATCTCCCGTTACAGGGCTTTTCATAAACTCGCCATTCGGGCCAACAGCTCTTACCAGCAGATCGAGGCTCTTTACCTGCTTGCCGGTATCATTTTGGTACAAGAAGCACAATTGCGGACGGCCAGATGCATCAAAAGAAATCTGTGCATCGGCTATCGTCAGCAATTGCTGACCAGTTTCTTTTAGACTTACTTTTAAATTTTTCTCCTTAATAGCTAACGTTCCTGCCGCTGCCGCCGGCTGCTGGGTCTGCTGGGGCTGTGCCTGTGACGGCTGGGTTTTATCCTGCTTCGTGTTGCTCCCGCCCGATGCTGCCGGCTCGCTTACCTCCGTAGACGGCTTATCCTTTGCATCTGAGCCCGAGACGGCAAAGAAAACACCACCAACTGCCACTACCGCCGCCAACGTCAAACCTACAATCTTTAGCGTTGAAGCTCGCTGCGGCGGCTGCTGCGGATAATAGCCCCCCTGCCTGTTCATCTGCGAAGCCGTATGCCCCATCGGTGGCTCCGGCGGTTGGATAACCGTCTGCGGTTTCGCGGGACCTGCGGATTCCTGTGTCAACCGTGCACCACAATTTTTGCAGAATGTCGCATTATCCGGCAGCTGCGTGTTACAATTTTTACAAAACATAATCGTATCCTCCATCCATCTTTCATAAGAATTTTTCCGCTAGACACCATAGCACGTAAAAAATATAATTTCATTAAAATTTGCACGATTTAACGGATATCTAATCGAAGATTAACGCTTAGCAAACAATCCCTGCGTAGTATGTATAAGGAACAAGTGTATAAACTATCTATATTTGATAGCTTAGCAAAATATTATTTAAAGTGAGGAATTTTTATGTTTTGCATGAAATGTGGTAATCCATTGGAAAATGATTCAAAGTTCTGTTCAAGCTGCGGCACACCTGTAAACAGTCCAGGACCAGCAGCCAATCCAAATACGACTGACCAAAAGGCACCAGAATTTGCCACTGCTGCAGCTTCCCCTATGAACATGAACTACGCCGCCAGCGGCGCAGCGTCCGGTCCGGCAAACATGATTTTCCCCCCTGCGCCTGAGGATTTAGCACTTCTGCAAAAAGGCTGGAACCTCTGCCGGCTGGCCTTGTTTCTCCCTTTCATCTACGGCATCGTGCAGAATCCCCTGCATCTGCCACCTATGCCGCGCTACATCTCGCTCTTCTCTTTCTCCCTGCTTTGCATTGATAAAAACTACTTGGAACGCGCAGGGTTTCCGCTATCCAAATGGTATTATCTTGCGATATTCCTCTGCCCGCCAATTTATTTATATCGTCGGGAAAAATTGACCGGTCATCGTCATTTCTTCTCATATTTCTTTGGCGCCGCCTATCTTTTCGGAGTCCTGGTCTTCCTCCTCATCATTATCCTGGGCCGCTTCCATTGAATCTTTGACCGCAAGCGTTTAGCGGCGGATGAGAACTCCAAGTGCAACGCGAAAAAAACTGCAAATAAAAAAATGAGGATAATCGCATCAGCGATTATCCTCATTTTGCATTCACTTTTCCCGCAATGGCCGGATTTTCTCTATGAGCTCGATCACAGCCTCTTTGGCCTTGCGGTTGTATTTTAGTTTGCTGACGCCCCCATGCTTTTGCTTATAGGCATCATAGTCGGTGACGAGCGAAACCTTGTCGCCTTTCCTGAACGTATCCAAGATAGCCAGTACGTCTTTTTTCCGGGCACACCATTCTTCCGTGAAATCGTTGATTTGGTTGGCGACGATTTCCTCAATGCGCGTCTCGATCACCGTCCGCGCATCAAGCCCCTTGTACTTTATCGGGTCTTGCTTCATATCCTCCCAGAATCCGCCAATGACATCGGCCAGCGCCGGATTCGTCTCACGAAGTTTCGTAATATGGTTGTCAATGGCTTCATCCTCGATAGGCGCAGCGATGAGGACATCCTCCTCGGGCATGTAGCTCTGAATCAGTGAAAGGATATAGCGATAGTCGATGGTCACGCTGGTGATGTTCTCGAGCTCATAACCGATATCGATGGCAATCGGCTCGTCTTCATCCTCTTTTGACTTGCGCAGTTCTTCGATAACATTGCGATATTTACCGCTATAATCGTTAAGCATTTCTTTATGGACGCCATACTCCGAAAGGTCATGATCTTCCCACTCCTGATAGACCTGCAGCTCCCCGCTCAAGCGGTCGACCTTCTGGAAGGCCTTGGCAAATTTCTGCATCGCACTGCGATCGATCAGCGCGTCGACCGCCTCGGGCGATGGCGCCAGGCTTTTGAGTTCAGCAAGCGCCTCGCGGAACTCTTTTTCCAGCTCCGTGAAAGCCGGCGCACTGACCTCATTGGTGCCGCCATGGCTGTAAAGCAACAGCGCGCCATCCACCGCCTCCTTGTACTCCGCCGAGCGCTGGAAGATGACAATCATACCATAGCGCTTGCTCTTATCATAGATACGATTGGTACGGCTGAAGGCCTGAATGATATTCTGCGGCGCCATGGGCGGACGGTCGACAAACAAGATGGCACAGGGCGGCGCATCAAAACCAGTGAGCAGGCGGTCCACCACGATGACGAGGTCAAGCTGCTCCTTTCGCTGTTTATAACGGCCTTTCTTACGCGCCAGACGATCATTGAGATTCGTATTATAGGCCGCCAGGCTGTCCAGCCCGAACTTCGTCCCAAACATTGCATTATAATCGTTAAGGGATGCCTTCATCGCCTGCTGATTAGCGATAGAATCTTCCTCATTCTCCGTGACGGTGTAGGTAATGGCAATCTTCGGGAAATCGACGCATTTCTCGCGCACCGAGGCCGCAATCTTCCCCTCCGCAATATACTGCTGGAACAAAGTATAATACTTCTGCGCAATCGCGATGGATGGCACGGTGAGGATGGCTTCATAGGCTTCGCCCTGCAGTGCCTGCAAGCGGAATTTGCCCGCCGTCTTGTTGAGGATGTATTCGACCACACCACGGCGATGCGCATCGTTATCGTATGCGTCTTCCCCTTCCTTTTTATAGAAAGCCTGCAAGACACTGCGCTCACGCACCACGGCATCCTGCCCTGCCAGCGCCGTGTAGCTGCCCGCCCCCAACTGCTCACCGATTGTCAGGATGGTATCCTCTGACAAGGAGTCCTTATAGTCGATTTGAAAGCCCAGCACCGCCTTGTTCTGCAAGGCTTCCTTAATGGTATAGTTATGCAGGCAGGGCCCATAGAGGGCCTCTGTGGTGCGCGCCAAATCGCCCTTGCGCTGGCGCTTGTTCTCGTCGAAAATTGGCGTTCCCGTAAAGCCATACCAAAGCGAATGGCAAAAGAACTTCTGCAGCTCCCGCTGGGTCTCCGGCGTGACCGTGCGATGGCATTCGTCGACGACAAAGGCGATGCACAATCCATGGAAGCGCTTCGCTGTCGGTGAATCCTTCTTGGCTTCCCCATTGTACCGCTTCATGATGATCTGCAGCTTCTGGATAGTAGTGACAATTACCAGCCGGTCTTTGTTCTTGAGCTTCTGCAAAAGCTCGTGCACGTTATCGGTATCGTCTACATCAATGCTGTCATTTTCGGCATAGGCCTTGAACGCGAGCGACGTCTGCTGGTCAAGGTCTTTGCGGTCAATGAGGAAAATCGTCTTGTCGATGCCCGGGATAAGCGAGAGATTCTTGGCTACGGTATAGGAAGTCAGCGTCTTGCCCGAACCGGTCGTATGCCAGACAAAGCCCGACTCCTGTCTAGCCGACGCCCGCTTGACCGCCTCAATGGCATGGACCTGATAGGGCCGCAGCAGGATTAGCTTATGGCGCTCGGCATCAATGACACTGTAATGACCAATCATCTCATGCGCCGCAGGAATCCGCAGGACTTCCCGCGCAAACTCCAGATAATTCTCCACCGGCTCATTCTGCTGATTGACCCAAGCCGTCAGGAACTTCTCATTGAGATTCGAGCCCGTATCGGCCGCTATATAGCGCGTATTACTGCCATTGGACACCACAAACATCTGCACCATACCAAAGAGCCCACGGAACTTGCCCTCGAGACTGTACTTCTTGATTTGACGGAACGCATCCATAAACGGATGCTCCTGATTCTTGAGCTCAATATGAATCATCGGCAGACCATTAATGAGCAACGTCACATCAAAACGGCGCTCACGGTCATCCGCATCCTGCTTATCGGAAACGAACTGGTTGATGACCTCATAGGACGAACGGCCGCCCGCAATCTCACGGTTGCTGACTGCCATAAGATGAATCGTCCCCTTGCTGGCATCCTCACGCGTAAGCGGGATAACCGCCTCGCCATTCTCCCCCGCCAGCCACAGTGCCGCCTTATAAGGGCTCTTGGCCACATCGAGCATATACTCCCGAATCTGATGGAATTCCGCATCGGTTATAGGCTCCCCATCAAGGGCGGCTTGATTGTTCTGATTGAGCTTATCGCGGAAATTCGCCCAAAGCGACGCTTCATCCCGAATATCCTTGCGATACGTCCACTGCGACACATCCTGCGTCAACTGCCGTATCAAATCCCTTTCCATCACAGCCTCGCTCTGCGCCATGTTCATGCACCTCGATTATCATCTCGTCATTGACGAGGATTTATTTTATTGCTATAATTTGTATATAGAAAAGGGTGCTTCACACAAGGGTATTAGCCCGTTTTGATAGTCACAAGAAAAATGACCGTCTAGTTTTGCAGGCTAGGGGCGGTCATTTTCTTGTATTCCAGTCTTTTCCGATCATATAGCCTAAACTAAAGATGGCTATTGCAAAGCCGATTACGGCCAACAAAGACTCTATTGTCATCAGACATCCCTCCCCATACATATCTCCCGAAAGGGATTTCTATGTAATCGGAGGGTCACAGTCCCTCCGCAGAGGGCTAACCGCTTCCTGTGTGATAGCACCACGGATATTATAACATAAAGGGAGTTCCGATGTCACGATAACCACGACATCAGAACTCCCTTTTCTTTTTCAAAAAGCACCTTACTACCGAAAACTCAGTCTTCTTCCACTAGCGGAAGCTCCTGCAAATGCAACTCCTTTTTCAATTCTTCCTCAGTCGGCATATAAGGCATATACTTGGACGCATAAATATGGGTGCTGTTATCGCTCCCCATCGTATACTTCACCACGGCTTCATTCTTCTCCGCACAAAGGACGATACCAATGGGGTCATTGTCCCCTTCATTGCGCATATTGGCCTTATAGTAATTCACATACATCTGCATCTGCCCAATGTCCTGATGTTTGACCTTGCCCAGCTTCAAGTCGATAAGGACAAAGCATTTGAGGATATAGTTGTAAAACACCAGGTCAATATAAAAATGGTCGCCGTCAATGTCAATATGTTTCTGTCTGGCCACAAAGGAAAAGCCGCGCCCCAGCTCCAGCAGGAACTGTTGCAAATGGTCAATAATGCCCTGCTCAATATCCCGCTCGTAAAACTCCGGCGAAGGCTTTAATTCCAGGAACTCCAACACATAAGGGTCACGGATAAAATCGCGATAAGGTGCCATTCCCTTATCCGTCGCTGTCTGTGGTAGTCTTTCGGTTGTCTTTTGCTGAGAAACAGTGCGCTGATAAGCAAAGGTCGTAATCTGCCGTTCCAGTTCCCGACTGCTCCACCCCGCCGCAGCACACTCCTCGGCATAAAACTCCCTAGCCTTGGAATCCGCTACCCGCATTAGCATACGATAATGCGTCCAGCTCAAATCGCTACGCAGTGCGTAGCGATTTGGAAAGCACCGATAAAACTGCCGCATATTCTTCAAATTTGCATAGGAATATCCTTTTCCAAATTCAGCTGTCAATTTAGCGGAAACCTGATGCAAAAGCCCTTTGCCGTATTCGTCCTGCTTACCATCACAGGCCTTATCCAACTGCTGACCAACTTCCCAATATATCTGCACCATACCAGCATTTACTGTCTGCTGTACCTTATGCTGCACATGAATTATGCTTCGTCTGATTTCGCCGTAAATATCCTGCGATACCTTCTCGATTTCATTCATACCGATTCACCCCCAATGCCTTTATTTCTTTGGAAACATATTTTGCAACATATATTTCTTGATTTCTTTAAGGGTATCATGCTTACGCTGATGAAGGGTGATAAGTTCATCGAGTTTGCGGAAATGCTCACCGATTTTAGCCTGTTCATGTTTACTCGGAATAGCTATGTCCAGTTCTCGTATATTTTTCAAAGAAATAAAATTTTGTGTACCACCCGCAAGTACATTGCTCAATTGCTTCGTAACTGAATCTGCTTGGAGATATGAATATAAGTAAAATGGATTTGTTTCTCCAGCATGCTTTATAAGCGCAACATTCTTAATAGCGAAATCAGGTTTTTCCCTTATTAAAGCTAAGTTACCTATTGTTCCAATCATGCCCATAAGAATGTCATTCACATCTACTTGTGAGCGTTTGTTTATTTGTTCAAAATCATAATCAGAAATATATTGTACATTGTCATAATTGATGTATCCGTTCTTTACATTCTTTGATGTTACAAACGGATGACCCGAATCGACATAACTCGGAGAATCATGTGTGCCATCACGAACATCAGTGATATTATTTAGCTTCCGCTGTTCCCAATCGCCAGTGAACCCCGCAAATCTGATTTCCGGGACTTTTTCGCCTTTCTTGGGAAACATTTTTTGCAACATATATTTTTTGACTTCTTTTAATGCTTCGCACTTACGCTGATGAAGAGTAATAAGATTGTCGAGGTTTGCAAAGTGACTGCTAATTTTGCATTGTTCATCATAACTTGGATAAGGCAAATCGATTTTTGCCAAGTCTGAGTTATGCAAATGCACCACAGATTTTCCTTGTGCCATCTTTGCCATATCACTATGGAGTTTCCCATTCGATATACTTAATGCCAGAAAGGCCGAATCTAAGTCTGCTGGCGGTGTTATGATATTCAAATCACCCCCAAGCAATATTCCTTCTTTTTCAACTACCGAAGCCACTGAAATATCTTCAGCCGTTTCACCAGATGCTGGCACAATCACTTCTCTACCTTTGCTGAATACAGAGTTAGGCTTTTCTTCCGCAAAAGTATCAACATTGGATATGACGGTTTCATATTTCGTATATAGCCTACCATATAGAATTATTGGTGTTCCTTCATTTTGCAAGTCAGCCTTGGAATAGCCTGTCCCCTTGGAGAAACTGACCATATCTCCTAACTTCCGTTGTTCCCAATCATCCGTAAATCCCTTAAATCGCAATTTAGGCATACATATCCCTCATCATTCTAATTTTGAAAATATCTATATCTGCTATCATTATTCTTCGACTTGACTTGTCAAAAGTCAAATGTCAATCGCGCTGACTTAAAATCCACCGGTCAGCTCTCCTTGACCACAAAGCGATATTTTCCTTTTCCTAAGCCGTGTACACTTTCCAGCAACCCTAAAGCCTGCATTTTCTTTATCAAGTCTGTTGCAGGACGAGCCGTGATTGGTAATACACTCACCACATCACCACGTCCAAATATCTTTTCATTGCCAAAAGCCATATACAAGGTGATTATATTATTTTGGGTCTTTATATTGACTTTGGCTGTCTCTAATCTGGCGGATAGGCTGTTTTTCGCCCCAATGTGCTGTTCAATGTGCTGTTTCTTCTTTCCAATCCACATGCAAATAGCGATTTTTCAGCACATTGGACGCACTCAACAGCAAGTTACACATCGCCACAAGGCCCCGAAACGCCACTAAATTTCAGCCCTCCTGCAATACCTTGAGAAGCTCTGCCAAAGATTCTTCCGTCTCTCTATCTTGACAAGTCAAATTTGTTGACATGTCAAAAAGTTCCTTGGCCGTCTGCTGAATGTCAGCGTCAATCGACTGCATCTCTGCACATACAGCTTTAAGGTCAACTTCCGGCTCTGGCTCGCTGGTGTCAACATAGCGCGGGATATTGAGATTATAGTCATTCTTTTTGATTTCTTCAAAGGTAGCCAAATATGCGAACTTGTCCACATCCTGCCGCTCGTTGTAGGCCGCCATAATCTTATCGATATGCTCCGGCTCCATAAAGTTGCGCGCTTTTTCCTTACGGAACTCCTTTGATGCGTCAATAAAGAGCACATCACGGCTCTGATGATTCTTTTTGAGCACAATGATGCAGGTCGGTATGCCCGTATTGAAGAAAATCCCCGCAGGCAGGCCAATAACCGCATAGATATTGCCATCCTCGAGCAAATGCTTGCGAATAGTTCCCTCAGCCGCACCACGGAAGAGCACACCATGCGGCAGGACAATGCCCATCGTACCATTTTCTTTCAGATGATAGAAGCCATGCAATAGGAATGCATAATCTGCCTTGGACTTCGGCGCGAGCTTTTCATACCGCTGGAACCGCGGGTCTGTCAAGAAACCTGCCGCCGCACTCCAATGCTGGCTATACGGCGGATTCATACACACACCATCATAATTCGTCGGCTCCTCCGTCGGCCAGTCAGCCCCCAGGGTATCGCCATTACGGAAATGCTGATACTGGAACGGCACATTATGCAGAATCATATTCATGCGGGCCAAGTTGTAGGTCGTATGGGAGATTTCCTGCCCATAGAACTGGATGCCATTGCGGCAATCCTCATGGATATAGCTGCGGGCATGCAGCAGCAAAGAACCAGACCCCATGCACGGATCATAAATAGAAAAAGCAGGTTCCCCCTCCTTGTCTTTGGTCACAATGCGCGTGATAAGCTCCGAAACCGCCTGTGGCGTGTAGAACTCCCCCGCCTTCTTGCCCGAGCCAGCGGCAAACTGGCCAATCAAAAACTCATACGCATCGCCAAGCGCATCCGCGCCATACTGCGTAAAATCGATATGCGCCAGCTCCTTCATCACATCCGAAAGCATCGCATTACGCTTTGCTGGCGTCGTCCCCAGGCTCTTGGAATCAATATCAAAATCCTCGAACAAATCCTCATAAAGCTTCTGCCCGCGGATAGCCTCACCACCCTGCTCAATATCGCGCATAGCCTGACGCAAATGGTCGGTAGTAAAGGTCTTGTTGTTAATTTCATTATATAAAGCCGTAAAAGTATACTGCGGCTCAATCGCAAAGCTGTAATTTTCCTCCAGCTCCGCCTTCAAATCCTCCCAATCCTCACTCTGCCGCGCTTCCTCATAAAGCTGCTGCGCCTCATCCAAACTCTCCGGCTTCCGATCCTCAAGCAAATCCACCACCGCATAAAGCTGACGGTCAGACAGATACTTATAGAAAATCAACCCCAGCAAATAATCCTTGTATTCGTCCGCGCTCATGGTGCTGCGCATAACATTAGCGGCGTTCCAAAGCGCCTGATTCAATTCCTGTGATGCCATATCTCTATCATCCCTTGCCTTAATTTCAGAATCTTGTACCATTGGCATCTATTATACTAGATTTATTCTTGGTTTTCAAAAAGACGATAGCTTCCGTTCCTTAGCGAATGGCTATCGCCCTTTGTTATGCTCACATATAGCTTCAATAATCAGCTCCTGTATTTCACCGCCATTTCACCGCCAATCACCGCCATTTTCTCCGAACTATCTCCGAACATCACCGAACTTTTATCTTCAAGCGACATCTTGGGCGTCACCTTAGGCGTCACCTTGAGCGACATCTTGAGCGTCGCCATGCACGGTAATCTTCTCATCCCCCATTAACATACCGCCCAACATCGTTGTTGCGGGCGTATGCGCTTCAAAGCCCTTTTGCGCCTTTTCCGGGCTGGTGTTGGCGTAGCAGTAGCGGCAGCCGTGGATGCAGGTATCGTACTGGCCGATGTCAAAGCTTTCCACGCAGTTGCAGAGCGGGCGCTGGCTCTTGGCTTTGCCGGCCTTAACGGGCCTGCCGGTGATGCGTTCAATAAGTGCGCCGTCGATGCAGGCACCATGGATGATGCCATACTCCTCCAGATCAACTGCCTCGGAGCAGGTCTGCAGCGTTACGCCGCTGCCCTGGGCTATCACGGCCAGGCCCTTTGCCAAAGCCTGCATTTCCTCCGTAGAAAGCTCGTGCAGGTTCAGCCCCTGGGTATTCTTTTTCGCCTTGGCGTAAAGGTCGATAAAGCTGATCACGCAGCGCTCCACGCTGGCGGATAGCGCCGCCAAGGTTTCGGCAAACCAGTTCAGATGGTGCTCGATGGTGTAAGCCTCATTGAGTAAAATGGGGTCGTAGCGCCAGACTACCCGCTCCCGGCCTAAATGCTGGGAGAGCTCCTGCATGGTCTTAACGATATCCCCTTTGGGCCGCAGGTTCGTCTCCACATCCCTTCCATAGGGCGTCAGGGAAACCTGCACATAGTAGTGGTAGTCCTTAAGGGCAGCCAAGCGCCCCAGCATCGGTGCCGGGTCCTTCGTCCAGAACACGATGCAGTCAACAGCCTCAGGCTTTAAGGATATGCGACTCACCTGCTTGCGGTTGAAGGGATTGACCACATCCGCGTAGCCTTCCTCCAATCGCCGGCAAAACCAGTCGAAATAAAAGGCCGGAATATCCGTCCGGCGGCTGGCACTTACAATCATGGCTCTGCATCCTCATCCAGAGTTTCCAGCAGGAAGCTTACAGGACGAAAACCATCGTTGCAGGAAATCATAGCCGAACGGGGATTTTTCATCCAGCCATCGTAAAAGTCCTCGGCACCATGGGCCAGTCCCATGACGAAGGGGGACATGGTTTCCCAGGCGCTTTCGCACAGTCCTTCCGGCCGCTGCCAGCCGTTGGCGATGAACACCGCCCCTTCCTCGATGTCACAGGCGTGCTCGATGGGATTTTCGTATTGCGCCATCAGATCCTGATAGCAAGCTTTCCGCATCACCGTTATCCGTACTTTTTTCATGCCCAGCCCTCCATTCCGCTTCTCTAAGTTAATTCTATCACAGCCCGCGTCAGGCGCAAAGACCAAGACTCCGTGTTTCATTCCTGCTTGCATGCATAGGCCGCGCTCCTTCACACAACAAAAAGACATCTGACACGTCAAACCGAACTGTCAGATGTCAAGCATTGCAGAAACTATCAAAACCGTCCCAATAACGGATAGTGGTACTCTTTTTCGTTGATTACCTTGAAGCAGGCGATTATGGAGCAGCAGAACCATACGCCCCCCAGCAAAAGGAGCAGTGGCCAGAGGAACAGGCCTATCAACAGGACGGTAAGCCCGGTGACCACAGCACTGACCACGCCAAAGATAGCCTGGGCCATCAATGCCTGCTTGGCATGCTGGGCGATGAAAGCATCCTGCTTATCGTAAATCAGATACAGTACCAGCGGAACCAATATATAGCCAACGCCGAAGAACAGGTAGCCGATGTGAGCCGCCAGCGCCAGCACTTTTTGTTTGCCATCTATCATGAGTAACAACCCCTTTCTTACAAGGAGTGTATCATGCCCACACGTTTTTAGCAAGAAGCTGCGCCCTGTCAGACAGGGATATGGATGCCCTTTGCGCAGCATAAAAATACTCCCCTTATGAGGACAGTCTCACTGTCTCTCATAAGGGGAGCCTATCCGCTTGACATGTCAAAAAGCTGACATGTCAAGCAGCAGCGATCTGACCGGTCATTCGCTTACCGGATCGATCAGAATTCTTCGCTCTTGCTGGCGATTTTTTCCTGTACATAGGCGATGAAGTCGTCAATCTTCATCGTCATGCTTTCCTGTACGCCGCGTTTGCGGACTGCTGCCGTCTTATCGGCAACTTCCTGATCGCCGACAACCAGCGTGTACGGCGTTTTCTTGACCTGGCTCTCGCGAATCTTGTAGCCGACCTTTTCGTTGCGGTCATCTACCTCTACGCGCAGGCCCAAATCGAACATTTTCTTCTTGAGCTCATAAGCGTAGTCCGCATGTTTCTCCGTAATCGGCAGGATGCGGACCTGTACCGGTGCGAGCCACGTCGGGAAGGCGCCGGCATAGTTCTCGATGAGGATGCCAATGAAGCGCTCAATCGAACCGTAAACAACGCGATGCAGCATGACCGGACGATGTTTCTCGCCGTCCTCACCGACATACGTGAGGTCGAATTTCTCCGGCATCAGCATGTCGAGCTGAATCGTACCGCACTGCCACGTACGGCCAATGGAATCGCGCAGATGGAAGTCGATTTTCGGGCCGTAGAACGCACCGTCACCTTCGTTGATGACGTATTTGAGGCCGCGATGCTCGAGTGCATTGCGCAGGGCTTCCGTTGCACTCTCCCAGATTTCATCCGAGCCCATGGAGTCCTCCGGACGCGTGGAGAGCTCTGCCGTATACGTAAGACCGAACGTGCTGTAAACTTCATCGAACAGGTCAATCGTATGCTGGATTTCTTCCTCAATCTGGTTCGGCGTCAGGAACAGATGCGCATCGTCCTGCGTGAAGTTGCGGACACGGAACAGGCCGTGCAGTGCACCCGAGAGCTCATGGCGATGAACGATACCGAGCTCGCCGAGACGCAGCGGCAGGTCACGGTAGCTGTGCTGATGGGATTTGTAGACCAGCATGCCGCCCGGGCAGTTCATCGGTTTTACTGCATAGTCTTCGCCGTCAATCTGCGTGAAGTACATGTTCTCTTTGTAATGATCCCAGTGACCGGAAGTCTCCCAGAGCTTGCGGTTCATGATCATCGGCGTCTTGATTTCCTGATAGCCATAGCGGCGATGGACTTCACGCCAGTAGTTGATGAGCTCGTTGCGGACAACCATGCCATTCGGATGGAAGAACGGGAAGCCCGGGCCTTCCTCATGCAGGCTGAAGAGGTCGAGTTCCTTGCCGAGCTTGCGGTGGTCGCGCTTGGCTGCCTCTTCGAGCATGTGCAGGTATTCATCGAGGTCAGCCTGCTTCTCGAAAGCCGTACCGTAGATGCGCTGAAGCATCTTGTTCTTCTCGCTGCCGCGCCAGTAAGCACCAGCAACGCTCTGAAGCTTCAGTGCCTTGACCTTGCCCGTCGATACGACATGGGGGCCAGCGCAGAGATCCGTGAACTCGCCCTGCGTGTAGAGCGTGATCAGTGCATCTTCCGGCAGGTCGTTGATGAGCTCGACCTTGTAGCTCTCGCCCATCTCCTCGAACATCTTGAGGGCATCGGCACGGCTGACTTCCTTGCGCTCGAGCTTGAGGTTCTCTTTGACGATTTTCTTCATTTCTTTTTCGATATCCTTGAGATCAGCCTCGCCGAGCTGCTTGTCCATATCGATATCGTAGTAGAAGCCATTGTCGATAGCCGGTCCAATGGCCAGCTTGACGTTCTGGTCTTTATAGAGGCGTTTTACGGCCTGTGCCAGGATATGGGATGCCGTATGGCGCAGAGCCCAGCGGCCATCAGCCTCTTCAAACGTCAGGAAATCTACCTGGCAGTCCTTCGTCAGGACCGTCGTGAGGTCTTTCGTCTCACCATCTACTTTAGCAGCCAGGACTTTTTTAGCCAGGCTGTTGCTTACTTCTTTTACGAACTCGAGGATGCTCTTGCCTTCTTCGACTTCGCGGACTGCGCCGTCTTTGAGCGTAATCTTTAACATGAAAAACCCTCCTTAAAATAAAAAAGCTCCGCCCCTAGATAGGGACGAAGCTGTCGCATCGTGGTTCCACCCAAATTGCTCTCCTGCCAATAGGAAAGCCACTCAGTCTTTGATAACGGAAAAGTCTCCGGTCCTGCCTACACACCCCAAGGCTTCAGCAAAACAGCTCCGAAGTGGTGGCCGCAGCTGCTATCCCGGGATGCTCGCACCAAATGCATCCTTCTCTTAGAGACGCTTATCTGTCGTCGTGTCTTCGTCTTTGCTTTGATGTTCCCTATTATAGGAGCCTTCCCTGCTTCTGTCAAGGGATTTACGGATTATTTTTCCGCCACCTGCTGGCTTTCGCTTCGCCCCAGCACAGGCACCTGCAATTGCTGGCCGAGACGCAGTCCGCTGCCATCAGGAGCCAGCCCATTGACCTCGATGATGGCCTGCCGCAGCTCGGCGGCCCGCTTCTCATTAGTCGTATAACGCGCGGCCAGCGACCAGACGCTGTCGTTCTGCTTGATGGTCACCGTATCGAAATCGCTGCTGCGCAGGTAATCATTCGTAAGATGAAACGGCATAAACGCCGCTGCGGCCACCAGAATGACAGCCAGCTGAAAAAATCTTTTCTTCATGCACTCCATGATGCTCACGCCTCCATTATCGAACATATTATTCTGAAACACATTTTCCTCAAACATGTCTTCTCCAAAACTTTGTTCTTATTCTAGCATAGAACATCTATTCCTGCAATACTTTTTGCGAACATTTTTTCTCTTGTCGCTCTATTCCCCCTTTGCTACAATAAAAACAGTAAATTGACCCGTCAACTTTGACTTGTCAGAAAGGAGCCCATCCATGAATATCCATGGCGCCGTCATCATCGAACAAGGCGTGACCTTTGCTGTCATCGCTGTCAAGCAGTCCGTAACCATGTACACGACGCGCCTTATCAAGACGCGGCAGGAGCTTTCGCAGTTCTTTCCGAATATGCCGATTATCCTCATGAGCCAGGACAGCAGCGGCAATCCGCATTACTACGGCCGCAAGGACATCGTCGATTTCCTCAAGACCATCCGCGTCGATCAGATACCGTGGAAGGTCTATCACATTTACTGAAGCAAACCATCAGTCAGGAGTTTTTTATGCAAATCATTCAATATCTCGTGCAGGCTGTCTGCTTTTTCTTTGCCCTGCTCACGCTCAACATCGTCTGGGAAAACGTCAAGGGCTATGGTGCCGAGAAAAAATACGGCTACTGCCTGCTCTATCTTGTCGGCGGCGTGGCCGTCTTCGCCCTCATGGTGGCAATCACGAATCTGTCGAGCCGTCTGGTTCCCTAAACAGCACCAACAAATCAGCCGAAAGGAGCGTCTGTCATGAAGCTACTCAAAGCGCTGCATGAAAACGAACGCTTTTCATCCACCGAGCAGAACATCGTCCAGTACATGCTCGCCCATCCCGTCGAAATTGCGGCAATGACCACACGCGAGCTGGCAGAAAAAACGTATACGAGCCCCGCAGCCGTATTCCGTCTCTGCCAGAAGCTCGGGCTCAAGGGCTACAACGAATTCAAAATCAAATTCACGAGCGAAATCAATCGCGTGATGCCGCGCAAGAACCGCATCATCCACCGCCCCATCACCGATAAGAGCCAGCCTGCCGAAATCGTCCGCATCATGGCCGAGCTGCAGGTCGAGGCCATCGACGAAACCAAGAACGAAATGGACCTCGAGCAGGTGACACGCGTCGCCCAGTGGATGATGGATGCCTCGGTCGTTGACTTCTACGCTTACGACCAGAACTATCAGCTGGCCCAGACATCTGTTTACAATCTATTGCAGGTCAAGTGCAATGCCGTCGCCCATAATGCCATGAACAGCCAGATCGCTGCGGCACTCAACTGCGACAAATCGCATCTGGCCATCATCATCAGCCGTTCCGGCGTCAACAAGCGGCTCATCCGCGCAGCTCGTGTGCTCAAGGATCGCGGTATCCGCACGGTGCTGTTCTCCGTATCGCGCGATACGACGCTCGCGCATCTCTGTGACGAGTTTCTCTACGTCGCCAACACCGTCGACTATCTCGACTTCGGCGGCAGCATCTTCAGCGTCGGCGTGCGCTACTATATGGACGTCCTGTTCGGCATCATCCTCTCCCGCAATTTCAAGGAAACAGAGACATTCTATAATAACTTCGAGAACTATATCGGCCATATCGATGAGAATAACCGAATCTGGTAATCGAACCCTTTACGAGGGTGTGACAAAATGCAAAAGCATTTTGTCCACCTTCTTTTTTCATGCCTATTTTTACTTTTTAGAGAATAACCGCTGAAAAATGGGCACAAAGCCCCTTTCCCCATAAAACAGTATTTCTACAGCTTATGCGGCTTTC
>SVBZ01000045.1 GCA_015058575.1 Pseudoselenomonas ruminantium | reverse complement strand
TTGAATGCGGATATGTAAATAAAGACCTGAAGCTGTCAGACAGGACATATGTCTGTCCCGTCTGTGGCAATGTGATAGGCCGTGACTTCCAAGCATCTTTGAATCTCAAACGCTATGGGGAAGCGGAGCTATCTAAATCTGCAAGCTGACACCGACAAGTCAATGCAGATATGTACCGATTCATTAGTCGGGAATTTAAGCCTCTGGAGCGTTACATCAAACGTGAGTAGTCTGTTCTTCGGGACGGCAAAAGCGGACGCGAAATACCTCTTTCGAGGAAAGAACGAGGAATGAAACGTAAAAGTTAGCTTTTCTTATGAAATTTATAGCTTTTTGTAAGTTTTCAGTAACGGAAAACATCGTAATGAGAAAACAAGTTCCCGTCGAAAAAGGAAAATCATACGAGATTGAAATCAAGACGCTCGGTACGAGCGGCGAAGGTGTAGGCCGCTATCAGGACTTTACGGTCTTTGTACCCTACGCCCTGCCTGGGGAGAAGGTCATGGCGGTCATAGACGAAGTCAAAAAGACTTATGCCAAGGGCCATGTGAAGGAAATCCTCACCAAGAGTGCCGACCGCGTGGAGCCCGTCTGCGGCATCTACGACAAATGCGGCGGCTGCCAGCTGCAGCACCTTGACTATATGGCCCAGCTCAAGGCCAAACGTCAGCAGGTCATCGACGCTGTCACGCGCATCGGCAAACAGTCGGATCTTTTCGTGGAGCAGACAATCGGCGCGGCAACGCCGTGGAACTACCGCAACAAGATGCAGTTCCCCATCGGCCGGGAGAAGGGCAAGACCATCATCGGCTGCTTCGCCCAGGGTAGCCACGAAATCATCGATACCACCGATTGCCATATCCAGAAAGACGGCAACAACGAAGTGGTCAATGCCGTGCGCGAAATCGTCACGAAACTCAACATCCCCGTTTACAATGAGGACAAGCATACAGGCGTCCTGCGCCACGTCGTTGGCCGCGTAGGCAAAAAGGGCGACATCATGGTGGTCATCGTAACGGCCACGAAGACTATGCCGCGGGAAAAAGAATTCGTCAAGATGCTGCGGGCCAAACTGCCGAAGGTGGTCAGTATCCATCAGAATATCCAGACCTATCACAACAACGTCATCATGGGGCGCGACACGAAACTCCTCTGGGGCCGTCCCACCATCCAGGATGGCATCGGCCGCCTGAACTTCCATATCTCGCCGCGCTCCTTCTTCCAGGTAAACACGGCCCAGGCAGAGGTGCTCTACAACAAGGCCCTGGAATTTGCCAACTTGACCGGTCAGGAAACGGTCATCGATGCTTACTGCGGCACGGGAACGATAACCCTGTTCCTTGCCCAGAAGGCCAGAAGCGTCATCGGTATCGAAATCGTAAAACCGGCCATCCTCGATGCCCAGAAAAACGCGCGGGACAACAACGTGCGCAACGCTGAATTCATCGTCGGCGACGCGACTCAGGTTATGCCACGGCTCTATAAGCAGGGCGTAAGAGCCGACGTCGTAGTCGTCGACCCGCCGCGTGCCGGCTGCACGCCGACCGTGCTGGAGACCTTTGCCAACATGAAACCAGACCGCATCGTCTACGTCTCCTGCAACCCCGCCAGCCTCGCCCGTGACATCGCCATCCTCGACGAACTCGGCTACCAAGCCGAAAAAGTCCAGCCCGTGGACATGTTCCCGTGTACTTCGCATGTTGAGAGCGTATGTTTACTGTCACGGAAAGATAAATAAGAAAGCTGAAAGTTCCAATACAAAAGGGAGTTCGACAGATTGCCATTTCCCGGCAATCTGTCGAACTCCCTTTTGGCATGTGATGAAATAGAAAAAGTATTACTTTATAGGTAAGAGAATATAAAAACAAGAAACAATGATTGTTGTCGAATGTTGCTATGTTGTGCATTTATTGTGAGATTTTATGATATGCAGATATAGCCCCTATAAGCTGGATGAAGAATTCTAACCTATGGGGCTTTTTCATTGGGAAGTAGTAGATGGTAACAGAAATTATAGGTGGCTTGAATTTTAAAATGGACGTATAATGAGAGAAATAAATGCATAAGGCGGGGATAATGATGGAAGGATTGACACCCACAGAATTAAAGGCAATATTATTTTCGAAACGGGCCAATGTATTTTATTTGGAGAAGTGTCGTGTCATGCAGAAGGATGGACGGGTACTGTATTTAAAAGAGGGAAAGAAGGCGAATCAATACTGGAATATTCCTATTGCAAATACGACTGTAATTCTTTTGGGAACGGGAACATCAATAACGCAGGCGGCAGTAAGGATGCTGTCTAGTGCAGGTGTGTTAGTTGGTTTTTGTGGTGGAGGAGCAACTCCTTTGTTAGCCGGGACGGAAATAGAATGGATGAGCCCACAGAGTGAATATCGTCCTACACAATATGTGCAGGGGTGGCTATCGTTTTGGTTTGACGAGGATAAAAGATTGTTGGCGGCTAAAAATTTTCAAAAAAGGCGTTGCGATTTTTTTGAACGAGTATGGACTAAGGATCGAGATTTGCATGATGAAGGTTTTTATGCGGATGATAGAGAGATAGAGAGAGCTTTGCAGGGCTTCCGTCAATCTATTAATTCTGTGGCAAGGGTAAATGAATTATTGTCTGCAGAAGCAAGTTTTGCTAAGCAACTATATAAATATTCAGCTCAGCATGCTGATTATGGTGAATTTAAACGTGATGTAAATGCTTTGGATACGGCCAATATTTTCCTGAATCACGGCAATTATTTGGCGTATGGTATGGCGGCGTCAGCTTTATGGGTTCTGGGGATTCCACATGGCTTTGCGGTGATGCATGGAAAAACAAGGCGCGGTGCATTGGTTTTTGATGTAGCTGATTTGATAAAGGATGCTATTATTTTGCCAGGGGCATTTATTTGTGCCCAAAATAATTTGGAAAATCAAGAGTTTCGTGATTATTGCTTACAGAAGTTTACAGAGCATAAGGCATTGGAATTTATGTATGAGACGGTAAAACAGCAAAGTCAGCAATGGCAGAAGGGAGTTGGTTTGGATGATGGTTATATTTACCAGCCAGAGTGACAAAAAAGCCCTGAAGACAACGCGTTGGATTTTAGATGCTTTTGCTAACCGCATCGGCAATGATACCTGGCAGACTGTTATTACGGAAGACGGTCTGCGAATGGTACACAATCTTCTTAGAAGGCATGCGACCAAGAGTTTGTCAGTATCCTGCCGTTGGATTCGTTCTCGTACTCGCAGCCAGCTGTTGTGGATTGTGGGAGATAGAACGCGTTTTAATGAGGAAGGGTATGTCCCTGTAAATAGTACGCAAAAAGATGAAATGCACAATGCCTGGGAGAATAATTGGCAGTACCTGCCGGAGATAAAAGCTTTGACAGCGGTAGCAGCGTTGTTGCATGACTGGGGAAAGGCAAATGATGCGTTTCAGAAATTGCTGCAGGGGAAGAAGGGATCTGAACTTTATCGGCATGAGTGGTTGAGCTGTAAATTATTGGAAGGGGTGGTTAGCCTATCGGATAATTCATCGAATGATGCCTGGCTGCAGCAATTGCAAATGGGAACCTTTTCGGAGAAGAAATTAATAAAGTGGGTAAGTGAAAATGTAGATAAACCGTTTTCGATTATGCCACCGTTGGCGGCTTTGCTATGTTGGCTAATTCTTTCCCATCATCGATTGCCTAAGTTAGATGATGAAAATAGTAAACGCTATAGATGTACGGAGATAGTCAAGATTTCTCAATTGTTGACGCAAATCAGTGCGGATTGGGGCTACATAAAAGGGGGGAAGGCTGCTATTAAATTTTCCCACGGCTTAGTAATTTCAGCTACATGGCAAAAAAAGTTAAAAAAATGGTGTGGACGATTGCTGGAACAAAAGGATATTGTACATGATCTTTATAGAAAGAATAATGTTCGTTTACTGCTCTTATATGCAAGAGTAAGTTTAATGTTGGCAGATTATACGATTTCATCCAGAGATAAAGATGATAATTGGCAGGGAAAAAATCTGCTTTATGCCAATACAAAAAAAAAGCAGGTGAAACAGTATTTGGATGAACATTTGGTGCGAGTTGCTGAGCAGGCAATAGCCATTGCTCATCGTTTGCCAAAGTTTACGGAGGGCATGAGCAAGGCAGAAGATATGGCTAAGTTGCGCAAAAAGAGCTCAGCAAACTATGCCTGGCAGGACAAAGCTGTTAGCAAGATTCGTGATGTTCGGCAACAGGTCAAATCAGAACGGCAACAGAGCGGCTGGTTTGTTATTAATATGGCAGGGACTGGCTGCGGCAAGACTTTTGCCAATGCCAAAATCATGCAGGCAATTTCGCCGGATGGTAAATCTCTGAGGTATAGTTTGTTGCTTGGCTTGCGTAGTCTGACGCTGCAAACAGGACAAGAATATCGGGCGAGGATAGGTATGGATGCCAGTGAAATGGCGGTCTTAGTTGGCTCAGCGGCAGTAAGGGATTTATATACAGAATCAGAATCTTGGGAGGATAACAGTGATACCGCATGTATGAATGAATTGCTGCCAGGGGAGGTATATGCGAATTTTCCTCAGGAAGATAAATTCTTGCAGGTGTTATTTGCATCATCTCGCGTTGCGGCAGGAAAAAATCGTGATTTACTGTATGCCCCTATTCTGGTAGCAACGATTGACCATTTAATGCCTGCGGTAGAAAGTGTGCGTGGTGGGCGGCATATTTTGCCCTTGCTCCGTATGATGTCTGCAGACATTGTCATTGACGAAATTGATGATTTTGCCGGAGCTGATTTGGTGGCTGTTGCCCGATTGGTTCACGCTGCAGGGTTACTGGGAAAAAATGTAATTTTATCGTCAGCGACTATCCCGCCAGATTTGGCAGAAGGGCTTTTTTCTGCTTATGTCAGCGGCAGAGCTGAGTATACAGTTTTTTTTGGTTGTCATAATGAACTACATTGTGTGTGGATAGATGAGTTTCAGACTAAAATTCATCATTTGGATGACAGCGAACAAGATAAAAGATTAGCAGTTTATCGAAAGTTGCATAAGGATTTTTCCTTGCGGCATAGGAATAAGTTGGATTTGCAGCCAGTTAAGCGGTATGGCTGGATCGTGGATTGCAAGTCGCTCATGGACGTATCAGAGGGGGCGCAGCGCCTATCGGGATATTTTCAGTCTATTCAAGATGCTATATTGCAGATGCATGCATGTTATGCAGTCAAGGATAAAAGAACAGGTAGGAATATTTCCTTAGGAATGGTTCGCTTAGCGCATATAACGTCCTGTGTTCAAGCGGCAAAGTATCTGCTGAAATCCATATGGCCGGATGATTGTGCGCCGCGTATTATGGTGTATCATAGCCGGCAGACGGCGTTATTGCGTAGCAGGCAAGAAAAATATCTTGATAAGGTTTTGAAACGCAAGGAGGAAGATGCACCAGAAGTTGATTTTGATGATGTTGTTTTGCGCCGCCATATTGACGAAACCGATGCGCAGAATGTAATTTTTATTTTAGTGGCAACGCCGGTTGAAGAAGTGGGACGCGATCATGATTTTGATTGGGCAGTTATTGAACCATCGTCTTATCGTTCAATTATTCAGCTGGCTGGACGTATCCGCCGTCATCGGCATGCCATAGATAAAGGCGAGAGGGGCAATATTGCCATTATGCAGTACAATATTGAGGCGTTGATGACAAAGAAAAAGGTAGTATTTGCTATGCCTGGCTTTGAATGCAGACAATATATGCTTTCCAGCCATGATATGAATCATTTGGTGGATACTAAGCGACTGGCTGATGGAATTAATGCATCACCAAGGATTGTACGGCCGGAGAAACTTCAGCCCCATGATAAATTGGTTCATTTGGAACATCAAGTTTTGAGTGATTTTCGGGATCTAACGGTACATGGTGCAGGTTATATCCACGGTTGGCAGGAAGAAACATGGTGGTTGACTGCCTTACCACAGCAATTCAACAAATTTCGTGAAGGAAAGCAGGAGATTGAGCTTTGCTTGCAGGATAAAGAGGGGGAAGGACTGGCTTTTTATGAGCAAAGTCCTCAAACCAAAGAATGGATAAAACGTGAAACTGCTTATGGTATTGTACATGAACAAGTCGCGGAGAAGGAGCGCTTTTGGTTGGAACGTAATTATCAGCAGGCATTGGCAGATTATTTAGAAGGTGAGGCGGGATGGGCTGTTAACTTACGCGTTGGAATGATAACGATACCAGGGCGCGCGGAGTGGCGATACGCGGATCAATTTGGTATGTACAAAGAGATTGATGATGTGGTAACATAAAAAATGTAGTTGTTATCCATCGAATAGATGGCTTAGAAATTTATATATTTAATTATCTTATAGTCCGCCGGATAGGCGGAAGAAAAAATAAAACCTTTATTTATTTTATTATTTTATTGACACTTAGTAAAGATGGCGCTATAATAGCATTAACGTAATATACTGAATATTTTAGGAACGGGGTGAAGATAGTGAGTGTTTTTTTAGATTATATCCAATATGAAGCAGAGAAGAAGAAGAAAACGCAAAAAGAATGGCTGTTAGATATAGCTAAAAATGCTGACAAATGCTTATTTGCTACTCATATAGGGCGGTTTACGAATCCTGATGTGATAGTTAACTGGCAGGCTAATATAAAAGACAGAGCGGCAGAAGGTTATGTATCAACAGCATCTGTATCCTGTAGTAATGATGTGTTTGTGGCGGCCAATTACATGGCAACAGCCAGTTTGTTGCAGCAAAAGCTGGAAGATGGCAAGACTGTTTATGAACATTTGCAAGCGAATGATGATTACCTAAAGCAGGATATCACGGATATGGGAGCAGACTATATGGCTGTTCGTAATGCATTGTTGGAAATAAAGACTCATGAAAAGCCGACAGCAACTGATACACGGTTGAAACAAGTATATTTCCCCGTGGGGGATAGTTATCACTTGTTAACAGTATTGCCCCCGTCCAGTTTGATGCAGGAAGTGCGGTTACGCATACGGGCTATGGAGTACAATGCGAGACAGGCGTGCGATAAAAAATCAGAAAAATACGGCAATACACATGAACGCATTTATAATCTTACGCAAATGAAGTTCGGCGGAACGAAACCGCAGAATATCTCGTTCAATAATAATCGGTTGGGGGGGCGCGTATATATGCTCCCATCTTTGCCACCTACAGTGAAAAATCAGTCTGTTGCATTTCCGCGTAAAGATTTTTTCCGTGACACGCTAAGCCTGCGGGAATTCAGACATTTATTCTTCCAGCTGCATAGTTGTTATATGGATAATCGGAACAATCTTGCAATACGTCAAAAGATTCGTGGTGTAGAGCAGAAAATCATGGACAGGGTAATGCAAAGCGTATATGCATTACGGCAAAAGGAATGTGGCTGGAGTGATTCACGTAGTATCAGTAAAGCGCAGGCCATTTGGTTGGATGACAAGTATAAAATAGAACGTTATGAAGAGTATAGTTGGCAGCTTGATATTGTCAAAGGTTTTTCCGCTTGGCTAATGCTAACCTATGAATGGATTTTGAAACGGGATAAGATTTTGTTGGGGGATGGAGAATTAAAAGCTTTATCAAAAGAGATATGTGTGCTTATCAAAGATGATTTGAAAAAACAATGGTAAAAATACAAAGGAAGGGGGTGTGGGCGTGAAAAACTATTTGCTTGTCCCAAAATTGAGAATTCAAAACGCAAATGCTGCCAGCAGTCCATATACGGTGGGCTTTCCAGCCATGACGGCATGGCTGGGGATGGTTCATGCATTGCAAAGGCTGATACAGCGCCAGGCTCCATTGCAGGAAATTCAGTTATCAAGAACAGCGGTGGTATGCCATAGCTGTGAGTTGCAGGTATTTAAGGACGATGAAAACTATTATGGAGCGCTTATTGGTACCGCAAATCCACTCAAAAAAAGCAAAAAAACAGGGGGATTTGAAAGGCCGCCATTTGTTGAGGAAGCGCGCTGTCATTTGACTGTTAGTTTGTTGATGGAAGTTGAGGGGTTGGATGGCACTGAGGTGGAGATTTTTGAGGAAACAGTCAGACAGGAATTACCATGTTTGAAGGCAGCGAGCGGGGATATACTTGCGAAACCGGAAGAGTGCGCGCGTTGGAAAATATACCATGCTGATGAATACGATGAAAAAGATGAGCGAAAGATACTGGCACGGCTAATGCCCGGTTACGCTATCATCCAACGCGGTGGCTTATTGGCACATAGTGATGATGCGGACGTCTTGGATAGTCTGCTTGATGTGTTGAAAATTCGTTATCAGGCGGATAATGATACGCAGGGGAAAGTAATCTGGCAGAGAGAAAAAGTTGTCCCAGATGGATGGTTGGTGCCAATCGCAGTGGGCTTTAGGGATTTGTCGGGCAAAATGACGGTACAGGGACAGCGTTCCTACGACTATGAGCATCATTTTGTCGAACCTTTGGTAACGGTAGGCGAATTTGTTATGCCGTATAGGTGCGATTCATTGCAAGATATCCTATGGGAATACCAATATGATGAACAGGCAGGTTTATATATTTGTCAAAATAACTTTTCAGATAAAGAGGAGGACTAAAAATGGCAAAGAAAGGCGTTATTCCATCTGTATTATCTTTTGAGAAAAAGCTGGTGGTTTCAGATGGCTATATGTATGGAACTGTTTGGACAGGTGAACACGATGGTGAAACGGAAAAACTGAAATTGGTGGAAAAGTCTGTGCGTGGAACAATATCTAATCGATTGAAAGATGCTGTTCAAAATGATCCTGCCAAGTTGAATGCAGAAGTGGAGAAAGCTAATTTGCAACAAGTGGATTCCTGCGCCTTAGGAATGGATAAGGACACACTGAAATTGTCTTTTACGATTAAGGTGTTAAGTGGCTTAGAGAAACCAGCTGCATGCAACAATGCAGATTTTGCCATAAGCTATGCCAATGCTGTTAGGAATTATCTGCTGAATACTGGCTGTAAAGAGCTGGCGTATCGTTATGCGTATAATATAGCCTGTGGCCGTTTCTTATGGCGCAACCGCTTAGGTGCAGAGAAGATAGATGTTGTGGTCAAAGCAGACGAATTGGTTCAAACTTTTGATGCGTATGAATTTTCATTGCGTGACTTTGAGGAAAATACGCAGCTTGATACGTTGGCTGTGAAAATTGCGGATGTCTTGTCAGGTAAGCGACCACATCTCTTTATCGAAGTTGATGCTTATGCAAAGCTGGGAACCGGGCAGGAAGTTTATCCTAGTGAGGAATTGGTGTTCGATAAGGGGAATAGCCGAAAGAGTAAGATTTTATATCAGGTAAATGGTGTGGCGGCAATGCACTCACAGAAGTTGGGAAATGCCTTAAGGACTATTGATACTTGGTATCCTGCTTTTGCTACAGAAGATGGCGTAGGACCCATTGCGATTGAACCTTATGGAGCTGTGACGAATTTAGGCAAGGCTTTTAGAAATCCGAAAGAGAAAGTAGATTTCTATACGTTATTTGATAAATTTTCTTTGGGTGAGAAACTGAGCTGTGCGGAAGAAGAACACTACGTGATGGCTGTATTGATTCGTGGTGGTGTGTTTGGCAAGGGGTGATCTTGATGAAGTATTATCAGGAACTTACTGTACTGTCGGATGCAGAAATCTCCGAAAACCAGATATGGAGTAAAGTGTATCATCAACTACATATTGCATTAGCAGATCAGATGGATGATGGTGGGAAAGGTCGAATAGGTGTTTCGTTTCCAGGGTACATAAATGAAAGAAACATAAAGCTTGGAAACAAATTGCGGATATTTGCCAGAGATGAGAAAGACTTGGCTGAAATGGATATAAAAAAATGGCTGCGACGTTATCAGGATTATGTCCATATAACACAGATTCGATTGGTGCCAGGAAGATTGAAGGGGTATGCAATATATCGTCGTTATCATTCAGAACCTAATCCTTCTCAAAAGGCAAGGAGATATGCTAAAAGGCATGGTATTGATTATGATGAGGCAATAAAGCTCTTTCCGATAGAGAGCCAGAATACTAATCTACCTTATGTTCAAATGAGTAGTGAAACTAATGGTCAAAAATATAGGCTTTATGTGGAGAAGATAATGTGTAATAGTGCAGTAGACGA
Source organism: Pseudoselenomonas ruminantium (assembly GCA_015058575.1). Taxonomy (GTDB): domain Bacteria; phylum Bacillota; class Negativicutes; order Selenomonadales; family Selenomonadaceae; genus Selenomonas_A; species Selenomonas_A ruminantium_O. Next base: position 26,167 of record SVBZ01000045.1, on the reverse strand, counting down.
AGGGTTCGGGAGCTATGGCTTGGATAATAGGTCCACTGTGCCAGAGTTTTGACCAAAAATTTTACGATAGCAAGAGACCTTGATTTTAAAGGGGAAGTTGCAATAAGATAAAAAAAGGGTAAAATTGTAGTTAGAGTTAAGCACTCTTGATGTACAAGGGTAGACGAGGAAAGTTTTGCGGTATTCCGCCGCATAGGCGGCTTAGAAAACGATATGCGATGTAGGGCACCAGATGCCGGCGTATTCCGCCGCATAGGCGGCTTAGAAACTCAGGCCACAAGTCTGCAAAATGTGTGCATAGTATTCCGCCGCATAGGCGGCTTAGAAAATATGATGCCGTTATCGACTATCTGGGCTGGCGTATTCCGCCGCATAGGCGGCTTAGAAATCCGTGTAGTGTAACCGCAAAATAATCCAGTGTATGTTCCTCCCAGATGAGATAATTGACTAAAATAAGCCACAAGAAAAAGCTGAAAAACGTGAAAAAGCCATTTTGTCAAAATGATATGCTCCCCCTATGAGAGACGGTGAAAAATAAAACTGTCATCATAGGGGGAGTTTTCTATGCCACAGAAACAGAAAGCATCAGCAGAAGAGAAGGTGAGAGTCATCCGTGAATGTCTTACAGGTAGACTGGGACAGTCAGAAGCAGCCCGCCTATTGCGAGTAAGTAACGATTCAATTCGTCGTTGGATAAAGCATTACAAAGCAGAGGGAACAAGTTATTTTCTCCCCCATGAACACAACCGTGTTTACAAAGCAAAACTTAAGGTTCCTACTTGAATGGTGAGGGCAGCCTGTTGGATATTTGCCAGAAATATAGAATTCGAGATACGCGTCAACTTCGTGATTGGATCAAGGTGTATAATGCTCATGGAGACCTTAACTCCAGAAAATATTCAGGAGGCGGAAGCTACATGAGCAAAGCACGCAACACCACTCAGGAAGAAAGACTGCAAGTAGCAAGGGAGGGCTATCGATGAATGATATAGGAAAGATACTGATCGGCCTGGGGGCCCTCCTTATAGTTGTTGGCTGTATCCTGCACTTTGGTGGCAGGTTCCTGCCGCTCGGGAAACTGCCTGGCGATATCAGAATCACGGGGGAGAATGGATCCTTTTATTTCCCTGTGGTGACATGCATCCTCATCAGTGTGGTGCTGAGCGTCATAGCGAACATATTCAATCGGTAAAGGTAAATTATACCCGCTTTGATAGACACCTTGAAATGCAAAAAATATCTTGCTTAGTTGGAACTTAGAGGATAAAATAGAGGCATTAATTTGTACAACCGCGTTTATTATGAAAAGATGTATTGTTTGCCTAGAAAATGGAAGAGGAGAAAGACAGATGATTGTTGCAGTGAATAATGCGGCGAACGAATTGTTTAAGTTCAAATTAGGTAGGTACAACCTAAAGGAACAGGCTGCCTGGAAGTCAAGAACAGCTTTTGTGGAGGATATGTTGCAGGATATCCTGCGTAATGCTGCCAATAAAGAAGTTACTGTGTTTGCCAAATGTTGTTATGGCATTGAGTTGGGCCGAAGTGAAGTTGAGGATCGGTATATTTTGTCCTATGATGATGCCGTGAGCTATTGGAAGAATTTTGATGCGCGGGTGTATCAGATCGCATAAAGAACAGCCCGGAAAGCTAAGGATAAAGCTTTCCGGGCTGTTTTTATATACCAAAGCCGCCATCGACGTGCCAATCTGCTCCTGTTACATATTGGGCATCGTCTGAGGCTATAAAGGCGATGACGCTGGCGATTTCTTCTGGGGCAGCATGTCGTTCCCCTCCTTGCCAAACGTTATCTACGGTTCCATAATTTCAACATTAGCGGGAGATTTCCTGCCAACAATTTGTTGCTTGAGGGAATTTTGACTAGCATACGTTGTTCCTATAAAAAACGATCGGGATATATTTTGTGTGGAGGATAACACTTTCGGGTGTACAGGGATATAAAGAGCAGAAGTTGGAAAACAACAAGGATCATCTCTTTTTACAAGAAAACTTTTTGTTAATAAGTTTTTTCAATGGTGTATCGATATATCTATAGCGAAAAAATATTTAAGAACATAAACGTTTATGTCGATATAGTCATATAGAGAGAAGATTCTGGCAAAAGATAAGGAGCAAGAGGAGGAAAAGGTTATGAAAAAGCGTATTCTGGTTTTGGTAGCAGCTATGATGATGGCTTTGTCGGGGGTGTGCATGGCGCATATGACTGGTGGCAGCATCAACGGTCTGGTCAATACGGATGATGGACAGAAAATTGCCATCTTTACCGCGGAAGGTTATTCGGTAGGAACCGTTTTGGAATATCCTGTTAACTATCCTTTGGAAGATCATGATGTTATTGAAGCCATCGGTGGGTATCTGACGCAGACTGGGCGTTTGCGGATCAAGGACATGCATAATGGTTCCAGCCGGATTATCGTTCAGATTGAGGGCGTAAAACTGACGGAGACTGAGGCTATGGGCTGGTTAGCACATGGCGGCAAGTTTTATTAAGAGAATATAATTTTTAAACTTCTTCTGTGCAGTGGAACTGTTCATGGAAGAAGTTTTTTTACGGCAGGGATTATCCATTGTGCTAACGAATACATACGGTAAACAAATTTATTTCGCGAAATTGCGGATTCGGCGTAGAAGCATAGTGCCTATAGGGAAGGATGGACAGTATGAGACGGAAAAGGATTTTGTCAGGGAAAAAAGTTTCTGCTTTGACGGCAGCAATACTGTCGGGATTAGCTATGTCCATGACTTGTGAGGCGGGGACATCACCGTATCTGGCAACAGAGTATTCTTATTATCAAGATAAGCCTTTTGCCGAGATATATTTCTTGCGTCAGGGGCAGGGGCTGGGAGATAAGGATCGATGGCTGGTAGATCCAGCATTGTACAATCTGTCGGACCCCATTATACGAGGAACGGTAGACGGTATATCGTATTGGGCCGATATACTGGGGCCGCGGGATAAGAGTACCACTCCCTGGCAGATATTTATCACTACTTTTGGGCAGCAAAGTGCTGAGGGGATAACCTTTTCGTTGAATTCAGATGGCAAAAGAAATGCTTATGATAGTATCGTCAAGCAGGGATTTTTCCTTGCAGATAAGATACAGGAGGGCGATACGATCAAGCCATTGAGTTATGAGGCGGCAAAAGCAGATACACTGGCAAAAGGGATATACGCTTTGGGCAATGTCGTTATCGGTAAATACTTAGGTGCAGAGAGGTCAGGGGGCGTCGATGGCTGGTGGGTAGATGCAGATACCGTACTGACCAACAATGAGCAGGCCAACGATTTTGTGGGGACTATCCGCCACGAACTGGGACATGCGCTGGGAATTATTTTTGTTGACCATATGGAAAATGGTCAATATTATGTTAATCCCTATATAGAAGACAAACGCAGCTGGACGTTGCATCTGGTGGATCAAAACGGTAATCCGGCCAAGCCGGGAATGCCGATTGTGACATCGGCAGAGGCAACGGACCCCAGTAAGAGTTTGGTGGTTGATAAAGAGGTTACGCCTGATGGCAAAGGCTATTTATACTTTGTCGGCGAACATGTAACGGAGGTTCTGGATGGGGCGACTTTTTTTGGCCGCTCCGCGTTGCCGATAAATGGTTGGGAAGAACAGACCGAAAGGGGAAAATATAAATTTGAGGGCTCACATCTGCAAACGGCGGGCATGATGAGTCATCGCGATTACACGAATTCTACTTCCTTTTTGGAAGTAGAACTGGCGGTCATGCAGGATTTGGGTTATGACTTTGACCGTAAAGCCTATTTTGGGCGTTCTATTTATGGTAATGGCGGTACGATCATAAATAACCAGGGCTTTTTCCAGCGCAATGCGGAGGGGACTGCTTATCTGAAAAATACTTACAGCGTGGTGCCTTTGGGCATCGGTTTGCATATCTATGGGGCGAATAACAAAGTAACGCAGAATGCTAATATCCTGACTGCTGGCACAGGAGCAGTGGGTGTCCGGGTGGATGGTACTGGCAATACGCTGATTGTGCCGCAGAAAACGGAAATTCATGCTGACGGGCGGCGTGGCAATGGCTTGATGGTGACTTATGGCAACGGCCATACCGTAGAGCAGGCTGGAACAGTGACTGCTGCAGGCGATGGCGGTACAGGTGTGCGTTTTGACTTTGGTTCCAGTTCCAACGGCGCTCGCGATGAGTACCGTGGTTCCTATATTCGTTATCTGCGCAGTGTGAATCCGGATGGCAAAATAGGCAAGGCTGAAAATCAATCCTTAACGATCGATGGTGCGGATACTTATAACACGAATAAAGACGAATTAAAAGGAGCTTTGATTGAATGCTACAACTTGTCTGGCAGATTGGCAGGCAGTGAGAATGCCATCTACATTGGCAAGAATGCCTTCGTAAAGAATATCAACATCCATAATGGGGCCAGCATCCAAGGGAATATCACTTCCGATTGGAAACAGTTCGGTGCAGAAGCCTGTGAGGGGATTTATAATGGTGTAAAGGGAAAGAAAGGGGCGGCAGCGGAGGCCGATGCCTTGAAAATCCAGTATAAGGGGACTTACGATTACGATACATACATCCCTGACCTGGTGACCAATCTCAATTTCAATACGGATATGTACTATAACGGCAACATCACTGGTGAAGACAACATGAAGTTGAATGTCCAGTCGGGAACGCTTACCTACGACGGAATTGCCAATGTGGCAAGCGTGCAGGTGGCAGCTGATGCAGCACTGCTTGGCGGTACATATACTGTAAATGATATGGTCAGCAAAATGAGTGGTGATTTTCCTGTAGATGATACCACAGGCTATCTTATCAGCGCGGGGACTATCGGAGCTTCGTCCGCGGATAAGAATATGACGATTCATGGCAATTTGGTATCGAATGGCAATCTGCAGGCCTATGGCGGTGGTAAAGGCGGCCAGATAAAGGTCACTGGTGATGCGCATATTGACGGGTCAACGGTGACGGCATATTCTATGCTGCCGGGAGAGAAAAAGACTGTCCTTACATCAGAGTCATCCATAAAGGGAAAAATCAAAAATGCCGATACGGCGGTGCCGGTTTCAGGCATGCTCAATGCCCAGGGGAATATCAGCGGCAATACGATTGAGGCAGAAACGACAGCCGCCAACAATTTGGGGCCTACGGATGCAGCCGTAAACGATACTTACGATGCGGTGATAAATATGTATGACAGTATGGGAGCGGAAAAATCCCAGCAGGGGGAGCTGCGTAAATTATTCTCCATGGAACCGGAAACAGCAGCTCGTGCCTTGACGGATATATCTTCCCCGAATGCTGCATATGGCATGGCCATGGCGCAGACCAACACAATGACCAGTCATATACTGTCTGCGCGGCTGGCAGAAGCCTATGCCAGGAAGAATGTTGATGTCAGTGTTCCAGCAGCTAAATTAGCGGATGATGAGGAGAATGCGGTCAATGATGGTTTGCATATGCGGGCGGAAGTTGATTTGCCGGTGGAAAACAATATCTGGTTCAAGACCGCCAAGAATTGGGGCGAGTTAAGAGGTGGTGCCAATTATCATGGCACGACCTTTGCACTGGGCTATGATAAGGCGGCAGGAAATAACTGGCGGGTTGGTGGTTTTGTCAGTTATGGCAGCAGTTCCTTTGCGGCTGGTTCAGCCAGCAGCAAGGTGCAGGATACGCGTTTAGGCGTATATGCCGGCTACAAATACGGCCCGCATGAGAGTTATGTTTACTTGAATCACGGCTGGCTCAAAAATGATTTGAGCAGAGGGATAACAGGCATTGGCGTGGCGAAGGCCGATTACGACAGCCATATTTTGGAATTGGGTGGTGAATACAAGCACGACTTGCAGGCGGGCAAAGTGGCCACTTGGCATGTGAGCCCGTATGTCAATATGCAACTGTCGCATCTGTGGCAGGATGGTTATACGGAAAGCGGTGCAGGCGCATTAGGACAAAGAGTAGATAGCGCAGGCAATACCTATTTTGCCACTGGGACGGGAATGGAGTTCAAACGCTATTTAAGCAAGGGCAGTTATGCAATGCGGCTGGGGCTCAAGCATGCTTTCAGCGGTGCTAATCCGCGGGTAACTTTTGGTCTTGCTGGTGGCGGTGCATCTGTTTTTGAAATGCGCGGTCAGCAGGATAAGACCCATATGGTGCTGTCACTGAGCGGCGAAAATGAATTTTCGCCAGGCTGGACGGTTTCTGGCGATGCAGTGCTGGAACGTGGCAGCCATGACCGTGATGCGATGTGTGCTGTAACTCTGCGCCGTATGTGGTAAGCACAGAGGTATGGCAGGGGGGAGTCGTTTGAATTTGCAGAGTGAGCAGGATTTTTGACGTTTTTATGGAACTTGGAAGGTAGGAAAGGCAGTTATTTCTGTGAGGAGGAAATGCACATCATGAAAGACTTGCATCGAGCCGTAGATACTATGCATCATCCCTATCAGTATTCTGATCTGGAGTTGGAACGTGCCCATGAAGCCATTCAGGAAAGTCCGTTGAAGCAATTCTATAAGGAATATTATAAAAATCTCTACAAACGCATCCTGGAGTGCAAGAAGAAAAATAAAAGTGCAGTCGGGGAACTCGGTTATTTTGGTGGATAGTTTGGTAGATATATAGAAGACAAAATGGGACAAGAGTGCCTGGCAGATAAATGTAAGCGCTCTTGTCTTTTTATTGTCATGACAGGAGGATTCTATATGCGGGAAGGCAGAACCGTAAGGCTATACGAGGAAAATGTCATGCAGCGCAGCTGTCAGGCTGTGGTCATGAACTGCGTGGAACTGAAACAAGGATTTGGGGTAGAACTGGATCAGACCGTATTTTATCCCGAAGGCGGCGGGCAGCTCAGTGATACGGGAAAGCTAAGCTATGGAGATAAGACCATAAGGATTGGCCATGTGCGGGAAAAGGATGGGCACATTTTCCATGAAATCGATGAGCCTGTGGCTGCCGGGACGGCAGTCAAGCTCGAAATCGATTGGCAGATGCGGTTTGACCATATGCAGCAGCACTGTGGTGAGCATTTGCTGTCCTATGGCTTTTGGAAACTCTGTCAGGCGGATAATGTGGGATTCCATATGACGGAGGAAATGGTGACAATCGATCTTAGCCATGAAGTCAATGCTGAAGAAATCCGGCAGGTAGAGACTTTGGCCAATGCCCAGATTCAGGAGAATCGTCCGATAAAGACGGCTTGGATGGAGGCCGGGCAGGCAGCCCGATGTGCGACGCGCAAATTCAACGATAAGCTGACGGGGCTGGTGCGGGTAGTCAGCATCGAAGGCAGCGATGCCTGCACTTGTTGTGGTACCCATCCGCCGATGACGGGCATGGTCGGCTTGGTAAAAATATTCAAGGCAGAAAAACATAAGGATGGCACGCGGATTTATTTTCTTTGCGGACGTCTGGCCATGGAAAAAATCCAGAAAGTTTGGCAGGAACTCACCGAAGCAGTGCAGCAGCTTTCCTTGAAGGATGAGGAAATAAAACTCGGAGTAGAGCGGCTGCAGGGGGAAATCAAGGATTTACAGGATAAGCTGTCTCAGGCGGAAGAGCGTTGGCTGCAGGCGGTTATGCCGCAGCTTTTGGAAAAAGCGGTCAGGAAAGACGGACTTAAGATTATCGAGGCACATTATGCGGATGTTTCTCCTGGTGCGGCAAGAAAGCTGGCACAGTGTTTAGCGGCAGATCCCCAGGCAAAGGTTACGATATTCTGTCAAGCGCAGGGCAGGCTTCATTATGTGGTGGCACAGGGAACTTCAGTGCCAGGCAGTTGCCGTGCACGCATTGCCGAACTCAATAAGGAATGGAATGGACGGGGAGGCGGAAAAGATAATCTGGCACAGGGGAGTGCAGCTATGGAATAAGGAAGATGGATAGCAGCAGGTTTGGCAATACGCTATGTATGCCAGTAAGGTCAGATTTTCAGGTGATAGGGGAATCTGACCTTTTATTATATTTTTGTTGTGGTTATTTTGCTATAGTCAGTTGCGCGTTATCCTAAAGGTGTTCCGTTCATTATGCGAGGATAAAAAGGAGATTTGACTATGGCAGAAAAATCAGAAGGCATGGGCAATCGTTATGAGCTCAATAAGAATTTGGCGCAGATGCTCAAGGGCGGCGTGATCATGGATGTCACGACGCCGGAGCAGGCAAAGATCGCGGAGGCGGCCGGTGCCTGCGCTGTTATGGCGCTGGAGCGCATCCCCGCCGATATCCGTGCGGCAGGCGGTGTGGCCCGCATGAGCGATCCGGCGATGATACGTGGCATCCAGCAGGCTGTGAGCATTCCGGTCATGGCCAAGTGCCGCATCGGGCATATCGTTGAAGCCCAGCTTTTGCAGGCTATCGACATCGATTATATCGATGAGAGCGAGGTGCTGTCACCGGCAGATGATGTCTACCATATCGACAAGCGTAAGTTTGCCGTGCCCTTTGTCTGTGGTGCCCGTGATCTTGGTGAGGCTCTGCGCCGCATCAGTGAGGGGGCGGCAATGATCCGTACGAAGGGAGAGCCGGGAACTGGCGATGTGGTGCAGGCCGTGCACCACATGCGGAAAATCAATCAGCAAATAGCGGCCATCGCATCCCTGCGGGAGGATGAACTTTTCGAGGCGGCCAAAAAGTATCAGGTTCCTTATGAGCTGGTGGATTATGTGCATGAACATAAAAAACTGCCGGTGGTCAATTTCGCGGCTGGCGGTGTGGCGACCCCTGCGGATGCGGCCTTGATGATGCAGCTCGGGGCCGAGGGCGTATTTGTCGGTTCAGGCATCTTTAAGTCGGGAAGTCCCGCCAAGCGGGCGGCCGCTATCGTGCAGGCAGTTACGAATTACAAGGATGCGGAGCTCATCGCAAAGCTTTCGGAAAATCTCGGCGAAGCTATGGTCGGCATCAATGCCGAGGAAATCGAGCTGCTCATGGCAGAGCGTGGCAAATAAGAGGTGAGACGATGGCAGAGAAACTGACAATCGGGGTACTTGCCCTGCAGGGAGCTTTTGCTGAACATGAAACGATGCTCCAAGCGCTTAGGGCAGATGTACGGGAAATCCGCCAGGGCAAGGACTTGACCGATGACCTCGCTGGACTGATCATTCCGGGCGGGGAAAGTACCGTACAGAGCAAGCTCTTGCATGAGCTGGGGCTGTTTGAGCCGCTGCGGCAGAAAATCCTCCAGGGGCTGCCCGTGCTGGCGACTTGTGCCGGCCTTATCCTGCTGGCTCGGGAAGTCAGCAATGATGAGCCCTCGCTGGCAACGCTTCCCGTACGGGTGCGGCGCAATGCCTATGGCCGTCAGCTGGGGAGTTTTGCGCTGGCTGGCGATGTTGCCAGTATCCCTGACTTTCCCCTGCGATTTATTCGCGCTCCCTATATCGAAGCATGTCTTGACAAGACTGTGCAGGTGCTGAACGAGACGGAGGGGCATATCACGGCGGTGCGGTATCACAACCAACTGGCCATGGCTTTCCATCCGGAATTGACCAGTGACCTGCGGATACACTCCCTTTTCTTGGATATGGTGGCAAAAAACAAGGAACTTGCGTTGGGCGCATAAAAAGAAGCTGGCCGATGGCCAGCTTTTTTCGTGGAAACAGGCAAGAAATGATATAATTAGGGAAAGATGAAGTATTAACGTATGAATAGAAAGCAGGATGGGAAAGAGAATGGCGTATTTCTATATATTTATTGGCGATGGCCTTTCAGCGCTGAGGGAGAGCTTCGATGGATGTGATTGATTTTTCGGCAGTGCGCCAAAAGCGGCTGGCGGCGATGGCAAAGACCAAGGCGGAACCGCAGGCGCGGTTTGATGCCATGCAGGAGGCACTGCGCCAGGATGAACTGACGGTTATGGGACGCATTGTCCAGCAGCATGCCCTGCGGCTTGCCTATCGCATCGTGGCGGAAAGTCCCGTATGGGGAAAACCAAACGAGGCGGAGCCGCTGCGGGCTTTGGTGGAGCTTGAGGCAGTGGTGCCGGTGCTGGCGGATCTTATTATGGCCGAAAGCTATATGCCGGCGGCGGTACGCATGGCAGGCACGCGCCTGACCGCCAATGAGGTTGGCCTATGGGCTGCGCGCCGGATGGTACTTGACTATCTGCTGATATTGATTGATGACAACAGTCGTCCCGACGATTGGCTCGATATCCGCGATAAAGAACCCCTGCGCAATGTATTTGCTTATTGCGGCTATGAAATGGATTGATTTATGGGGAGACGGTGAAGGGATGACGAAGGCTTATGACAAAGAGCTTCGCGAAAAACTACTAGGTAAGAACGGCCGGAAATTGCCAGCACTTTGGCTGACGGCTGTGCGGGAGGAACCTTTTTCTTATGCTTATAAACTGGTGGAACCTGCTGAACTGGCTGATAGTGTGGGACAGCTCCATAAACGGGCGGAATGGGTAGATTTCTGGAAACAGCCCCAGGCACCTTGGCAGGTTGAAACCGCCAATCGCAAGCCTAAAGGGTTGGGGATTCAGCATGATTATCCCGTACGGATTCATTTCGATTCGGCGGTGGATGTTCTTCTTTATTTAGGTGAGGTTAAGGATTTCAGGGTGTTTTGCCAGCGCGTGGAGAAAATCAAGGCCGATTATCCGGCGGTGTTGCCGGCTTGTGTCATGGTACGCGAGAAAATCTTGGCGGATGAGCATATGGCGGAAATGATTTACCGGATTGCCCAGTATTTTTCGGGCACGCCCAAGACAAATTGTTATTTGCGGGAACTGGATATCCCGTATGTTGATACGAAATTCCTCGAGGATAATCAGAAGCTTACGGCCGCTGTGTTTTTTGCAGTACGTCCGGAACTGGCGGGCAAGACCTTTGATGATTTTTGCCAAGCGTTGTCACTTACGAAATCTGCGCCTTCGCCCAATATCTATGTGCGCTCGCTGGATGCGCGCAAGACCTTTGCGGGCCTGCGGGAAATCGTTGTCACCGCACAGCAGCTGGCAAAGCTTGATCTGGCTTTTGGCCGCGTGTTCATAACCGAAAACAAAATCAATGGTTATGTATTTCCGGAGGTGGAAGATGGACTTATCTTGTTTGGCGCGGGCAATGGCATCCTGAGTGATTTGCAGGAAATCCCTTGGCTGAAAAAACAACCTGCGCTATGGTATTGGGGCGATATGGACCGCAATGGTTTTGCTATCTTAGCGCGGGTACGGCAGAAGTATCCGCAGGTAAAATCCTTTTTGATGGTGAAGGATATAGCGGCAAGGTATCGTCATTTTATGGTGGCCGATACGGGAAATGCGCTGGCAATGCCGGAGGCATTGACCGAGGAGGAGCAGACCTGCTGGCAATATTTGACTTGTCAGCCCGCGGCGGCCAATCGATTGGAGCAAGAGAAGATCCCTTCGTTTGAAGTAGGGGTGGCTTTGAAGCGCTTGCTGGGCCAGGATGGAGATAAATGAGCGGAATCGGCTAGAGAAACGGCAGGAGGGATGGCGATGGGTAAGGTGGTCTGTGATTTGTGTCCGCGCAAGTGCCGCCTGTCCGCAGGGCAGGTGGGCTGGTGCCGTGGGCGGATTTGCCGTGAGGGAGCGATGGTGCCGCTGAACTATGGCCGTCTGACTTCGGTGGCATTGGACCCGATTGAGAAAAAGCCCTTGGCACGGTTTTTTCCAGGGAACTATATTTTATCGGTGGGCAGTTTTGGCTGCAATTTACGCTGCCCGTTCTGCCAGAATCATGGGATTTCACAAGCCGGGGCCGATTGCGTAACGCAGGCGGTGACGCCGTCAGAGCTCGTAAGCCTCGCACAGGAGCTGGCGGCCCGGCCGGCAGGCAATCTCGGTGTGGCATTCACCTATAATGAGCCGCTTATAGGCTATGAATTTGTGCGTGATACGGCAAAATTATTGCAGGCGGCAGGGCTTAAAGTGGTGCTGGTGACTAACGGCATGATAAACGAAATGCCGTTTCGGGAGCTGCTGCCGCTGGTCGATGCGTTAAATATCGATTTGAAGGGCTGGCGGCAGCAGGTCTATGATATCTGTGGCGGCAGTCTGGCAGCGGTGAAGCAGAACATTGCCGCGGCAGCAGCCGTGACGCATGTGGAGGTAACGACGTTGATAGTGCCGGGGCTTAATGACAGTGCCGTGGAAATGGCCGCCGAGGCAGAGTGGCTGGCGTCGTTATCGGCGGATCTGCCGCTGCATGTGAGCCGGTATTTCCCGCGCTGGCAGTCGGAAGTTCCGGCAACGCCCGTGGCTGATATTTATAAGCTGGCGTCAGTGGCACGCAAATATCTACACTATGTATATACGGGAAATTGCTAGGAGGGATTGTTATGGGAATTATGGCAGCAATGGCGGTGCCGCATCCGCCGCTTATCATTCCGGAGGTCGGACGTGGGCAGGAAAAGATTATCGCCAAGACAGTGAATGCCTATGAGACGGTGATGGCGCGGGCCGCAGCCCTGCAGCCCGATTTGGTCATTGTCGTAAGCCCGCATTCCATCATGTATGCGGATTACTGTCATGTATCGCCGGGGGCTGGTGCTAAAGGCAATTTTGGTCAATTCGGGGTACCAGAGGTGCAAATCGAAGCTGCATACGACGAGGAGTTCGTAGCGGCTCTGAGCGAAGCCTGTGCGGCAGCAGGAATCCCGGCTGGCACCTTGGGGGAGAAGGATCCCGCGCTCGATCATGGTACGATGATTCCTCTGTATTTCCTGCAGAAGCATTGGCGGAAATTCCAGGCGGTGCGCATCGGTATCGGTGGCCTGCCGGCACGCGAGCACTATCGGCTGGGGCAGCAGATTGCCGCGGTGGCTCAAAAGCTGGGCCGGCGGGCGGTTTTTGTGGCCAGTGGCGATTGGTCCCATAAACTAAAGGCCGATGGCCCTTACGGCTTTGCTGCAGAGGGGCCTGTGCTGGATGCTAAACTGGCCAAGAATCTTGCGGCAGCAGATTTTCTGTCACTGCTTACGATACCAGCAGAGCTGGCAGAACGGGCGGCAGAGTGCGGGCTGCGGGCGTTCTGGATTTTGGCGGGTGCCTTAGATCGCCGTCAGGTAAAAGCAGAGCTTTTGTCCTATGAGGGGCCGTTCGGTGTCGGCTATGGCGTGGCGTTTTTCTGGCCCGGTGCTAAAGATGCGGCGCGCGCCATTGGCGAGCAACTGGCTTTGCAGGAGCAGGCAGAGCTTGCGCGCTGCCGTGCAAATGAAGATGCCTGGGTGCGGCTGGCGCGGCATAGTTTGGAAACGTATGTGAAGACAAAGTCTTATGCTGTCCTGCCACAGGATTTGCCGCAGGAAATCCTGGCAGGACATGCGGGTGCCTTTGTCTCTATCCATAAAGATGGTGCGCTGCGCGGATGTATTGGCACGATCCTGCCAGTGCGGGAAAATCTCGCAGAGGAAATCCTCTACAATGCGGTATCGGCTGGCACATGCGATCCGCGGTTTACGGCGGTGCGGCCTGAAGAACTGCCGCAGCTTGTCTACAAGGTGGATGTACTGACGGAGCCTGAGCCCATCGCTTCGCCGGAGCAGCTCGATGTCAAGCAATATGGTGTCATCGTGCAGTGCGGCGAGCGCCGCGGTTTGCTGCTGCCGGATTTAGATGGTGTTGATACAGTGGAACAGCAGATCGCTATTGCGCGCCGCAAGGGAAATATCGGTGCTGACGAGAAGTGCCAGTTATGGCGGTTTGCAGTTAAGCGGCATTATTGACAAGTCAAAAAGGGGCGCCAGATAGGATGTATCTGGCGCCCCTTCGGTTTGTCAAAGCATTGACCGGTCAAATCGTGTCAAGCTTACTCAATGGTACGGATGGGAATTTGCTTTGGTGTATCGATTGTGGCAGCTGACTTGGGCAGGGTGACTGTCAGAATACCGTTCTGGAATTCTGCGGTGCAGCGGCTCTCTTCGATATTGTCGATGTAGAACGAGCGGCTCATGCTGCCACTGTAGCGCTCACGGCGGATATAGTTGCCATGTTCGTCTTTTTCATCATGTGCTTCTTCTTTTTTGGTCGAAATCGTGAGGTAGTTGTTCTGGTAGGTGAGATTTATATCCTCTTTGGTAAGACCAGGGAGTTCGGCTTTGAGCTCATAGCTGGTGCCGTTATCTTTTACGTCGACTTTGAAGGAGCTGCCGGCAAAGCCCGCATCCTTGAACAGTGTGGACAGCGGCTGGTTCATAAAGTCGAAGAGGCGATCGAAATCGTCATCTACCGTCGTCATTGCGTTTCTTCTGCCAAATGGAATTAACCCAAACATAAAATCGATCCCCTTTCATGAAGAACTATGAAATATCTTTTTCAATTCTTATTATAGCCTTAAAAGTCAAAAAGTCAATAGGTCAAAATACGGATTTTCTTAAACTTTTTGTCATCAAAAAAGGATATAGAATGATTGTTACAGAATAAATAACGGAAATTGTTTTTTTCTATCTATTGGAGAGGAGTCTTGTTATGCAGACTATTGCCCTTATTGCTCATGACAAAAAGAAAGACGAGATGCTTGATTTTGTAGGGCATCATAAGGATTTGCTGCAGCATTTCCATCTGATTGCTACGCGTACGACCGGCACGCTTATCAATGAGAATTATCAGCTTAACGTAGAGACGATGATGTCTGGCCCGCTGGGCGGTGACCAGCAGATCGGAGCACGCGTGGCAACGGAGCAGGTGGATTACGTGATTTTCCTGCGCGATCCCTTGACGTCGCAGCCGCATGAGCCGGATATCAATGCATTGCTCAGATTGTGCGATGTCCATAACATTCCGCTGGCGACGAATCGCAAGAGTGCACATATCCTGCTGCAGTATGCCGACAAGAAGCTTCAAGGCTGAAATCTTTTCTAACGGGGACAGATAACATGGTTATTGACATATGCCAAAATAACGGTATAATTTATTTAGTGACATATGTCAATAAAAGGAGGCCGTTATGGCAAGACCGGCAAAGAAAAAGAAAATTTGCTCACTGCCTGCTTATCAGGAGTTTAGTGCCGGCAAGGCTGCCGGGAACAAGCCCGTGGTGTTTATGCCTGTGGAAGAATATGAGACGATCCGTCTTATGGATTATCATGGCATGAATCAGCAGGAGTGTTCGGAGCAGATGGGGGTAGCCAGAACTACGGTTCAGGCGCTTTATACGGCGGCGCGCAAGCGCATTGCCTCCTGTCTGGTCGAAGGCCGGCCGCTCAAGATCACTGGCGGCGACTATGAGATCTGTCAAGAGGATGAGGACTGTTTCCGCAGCCGTCATTGTCCCTATAGAAAGAGAGGATATAATACGATGAAGATTGCAGTAACTTATGACAAAGGTCAGATTTTCCAGCATTTTGGCAAGACAAGTGAATTCAAGGTGTTCACGGTGGAGGATAACAAAGTAGTCAGCGCTGAAGTCATCGGTACGAATGGGCAAGGCCATGGTGCTTTGGCAGGTATCCTGCAGCAGCAGGCTATCGACACGCTGATTTGCGGTGGCATCGGTGCTGGAGCGCAGAATGCACTGGCAGCAGCAGGCATTACACTGTATGGCGGCTGCAATGGCTCGGCTGATGAGGCAGTAGAGGCGTTGCTCGCTGGCAAGCTGGACTACAATCCGGCCGTGCACTGCAATCATCATGGACATGGTGAGGCCGGTCATACTTGCGGCGACCATGGCTGCCACTGATCATAGCAGGAAATGTGTTTTATAAGGAGTAGTTTAGGAGGCTAATCATATGGCAGAAGAATGCAATCATGACTGCAGCTCGTGCGGGTCAACTTGTGGTTCAGATACGCGTAAGAAGGATATGCACGAAGCTCCGCATGAGCTTAGCGAGATCCGTCATGTCATCGCGGTCGTAAGCGGCAAGGGCGGCGTTGGCAAATCGCTGGTCACGGGGCTGCTCTCGGAGGCGATGTCGCGCAAAGGCCGTCATGTCGGTATCATCGATGCCGATATCACAGGTCCTTCGATTCCGAAGATGTTTGGTGTCAGTGCTGAAATCTGCGGCAGTGAAGCCGGTGCTTATCCGGCGACTACATCTGGCGGTATCGATATCGTCAGCATGAACCTGCTGCTGGAGAACGGCAGTGACCCGGTGGTTTGGCGTGGGCCGATCTTGAGCGGTGTCGTCAAGCAGTTCTGGCATGATTTCATCTGGAATGATATCGACTATATGTTTATCGATATGCCGCCGGGGACAGGCGATGTGCCACTGACGGTCATGCAGTCCATCAAGTTGGATGGCATTGTCATTGTCACAAGCCCGCAGGAGCTCGTTTCGATGATCGTGGAGAAGGCTGTCAAGATGGCTTCGGCAATGAACGTGCCAATCCTGGGACTCGTAGAGAATATGAGCTATTTCCAGTGCCCAGATTGTGGCAAGAAACATGAGATTTTCGGCAAGAGTCATTTGCAGGAAATTGCCGATCAGTATAAGCTCGAGATATTGGGGCGTATCCCGATGGATCCGATGCTGGCGGCTGAGTGTGATGCCGGCCAGGTCGAAACGTTGGAAAACATCTACTTACAGGATGCTGCCGAGAAACTCTTGCAGCTGGAGAAGGATTGAGGCAGCTGCCTGACCGATAAAGATAAGCAGGAAAATCATTTGCGGGTGATTTTCCTGCTTTTGTTTTTTAGCCATGGTATACTGGTAGCAGAGAATTATCGTGGACGAAAAGAGGGAGATTATGCGTTTTTTTCATCTTTCTGATTTGCATATCGGCTTGAAACTGATGAATCATGATTTGGCTGAGGATCAGGCGTACATCCTGCAGGAGATCGTGCGGCTGGCTGAGGAACGTCAGCCCGATGCCATAGTGATAGCGGGCGATATTTATGATAAGGCTGTTCCGTCGGCTGAGGCAGTGGCACGGTTTGACCGGTTTGTCACGGGGCTGGCGCAAAGAGTGCCACAGGCGGAAATCATGATGATTTCGGGCAATCATGACAGTGCAGAGCGTGTCAATGTGTTCCGGCAGGTGCTGGCTCACCAGCATATCCATATGATTGGGCGTCCACCGGTATTGCCAGAGGAAACGATTGCCAAGGTCACTTTGCGGGATGCGTATGGGCCGGTGAATTTTTATCTGCTGCCGTTTGTGAAACCATCGATGGTCAAGCTGATTACGGGGACGGATAAGGATGGCAATAATTTTTCGTACGATGAGGCCGTGCATCGGCTGATCCAGCGTGAAGAACTAGCCGGGCAGGAGCGCAATGTACTGGTCAGCCATCAGTTCTACCTGTCTACGGGGAAGGATGATACGATTGAACGGTCGGCGTCGGAAATGGTCACAGTCGGCAACATCGATTCGGTGCAGGGGGATATCCTGAACGAATTTGATTATGCTGCGCTTGGACATATCCATAAGGCACAGCGGCTAAATGGCAAGGATTGTTATCGTTATTGCGGGACGCCGCTGGCTTGTTCGTTCAGTGAGGAGGGCCAGCCAAAAGGCGTGATTGAGGTAGAGCTGGGAGCCAAGGGCGAAGTGGCGACGACGGTCCTGTCGCTGGTGCCCTTGCGGCAGGTGCGTACCATCAAGGATACGCTTGCTAATGTGCTCGCACAGCCATCGGGGGATTATGTCAGCATAACGCTTACCGATGCGGACGATTACCTGGCCGGGGATATGCGGGATAGGCTTGCGGCCTGTTTCCCGCATCTGCTGCATGTGGGCCGTGAAAGCAGTGAGACAGTAAATTACCGGCTGGAAAAGGAGATGGCGGTACAGTTGTCTCCTTTTGAGCTTTGCCGGAATTTTTTGCAGGATATCGATGCGGAGGAAGAGGAGCTATTGGCCGCTATTATCAATGAGGTGCAGGAGGCTGGGAAATGAGACCAATCCAATTGACGATTCAAGCTTTCGGTTCTTATGGGGAACGGGCAGTCATTGATTTTACGAAACCGACACAGAATCTTTTTTTGGTGACTGGCGATACCGGTGCGGGCAAGACGACGATTTTTGATGCGATTGTCTATGCACTTTATGGCGACAAGAGTGAGAAGAATGACCGCAAGAATACAGTGATCCCGAACTTGCAGAGCCAGTATGCGGCGCTTGATGTGACGCCGTTTGTCGAGCTGGCGTTCAGCGAAACGGTGGGCGGTCAGGAGCAGCTTTATATCGTGCATCGTGTTCCCAATCACCGGCGCAAGACCAAGCGTGGCAATGCGGAAACAGGCGAGAAGGAATCGGTCACGCTTACGATGCCGGATCATACGGATTATCCGGGCAACAAGGATGCAATCAATGCAAAGCTTAGGGAACTTATCGGTTTGACCAAGGAACAGTTTATGCAGGTCGGGATGATTGCGCAGGGAGATTTTATGCGCATTCTGCGGGCACCAACAAATGATAAACGGGAGATTTTCCAGCGGTTGTTCCATACGGAAATTTTTGCAAAGATCGTCAGTCGCTTAGGGGAGCGCAACAATCAGTATCGTGATGCGTTGCAGAATATCCTGCAACTATGCAAGGCCAAAGCGGAGGATATCATCATTCCCGCAAATTTTGCTGAGCAGGCGGGGCTGGCGGAACTTTTGCGTAAGATAAGCAAGGATAAAACGCCCAGCCTGGTCGATTTTGAGACACTGCAGACGTATCTGGCGGCAGTTTGTGATATGCTGGTGCGCGAGGCCGAAAAAGCGTCGGCAGAGTCTGTGGCTGCGCAGAAGGCTTATGATGCGGCGAATGTTGCGCTGACAAAAGCGGAGACATTGAAACAGGCCTTTGATCAGCTGGCTGAGGCCAAGGAGAGCTGGCAAGGCTATAAGCAGCAAGCACCCGCTATGGCGGAAAAAGAGGAATGGGCAGTGAAAATCCGGGCAGCGTATGCACTGCAGACGGCCTATAAGGCTTTTGACAGCCAGCGGCAAGCAGTAGCGGCGGCACAGACGCTGCAAAAACAGTATCAAACGGCGCTGCCAGAGCTGCAGCAGCAGAATGATGCGGCGGCAGAGGTTCTGGCCGTGGCCAAGGCGGAGCAGGATAAGGCGGCCGAGGTTTTTGGCAAGGCGCAGGCTGAGACTCGGGCGGCACTGGAGATTTTTGACGAGATTGCAGCTAAGGATGCTGAGCGGCAAAAGGCTGCACGGACCGTGAAGGAAAAACAGGCGGCTGCCGAAGCCGCTAATCAGCGGCTGACGGCATATCAGGCCCAGGTGGAAGATTGGCAGCGGCAGGTTAAAAGCCTGCCAGAGTTGTCGCTGGCGCGGGCTCAAAAACAGCAGCAAAAGCAAGTGTTATTGCAGTATGAGGCTGAGGTCCAGGAAGGCATCGGCCTTGGCCGGCAAATGAAAAGCGATGAGGCGGCAGCAGAAACGGCAGCGGCGCAGTTCCTGGCGGCAAAGCAGCAATATCAGGAGAAACGGGGGCGGTATGAGCGGGAGCAGCAAGTGTTCCTCGATGCGCAGGCGGGGCTTTTGGCAGAATCCCTGAAAGCTGGGTCCCCCTGTCCCGTTTGTGGTTCGCTGGAGCATCCGCAGCCGCGGGTGCTGGCCGCAACGGCAAAACCGCTGGCGCGTGAAGAACTGGAGCAGCTGGCGGCGGAAGTGACAACGCTCAATGGGCAGCAACAGACGGCGGCAGAGAATTCTGGTCAGGCAAAAGTCAAATTTGACAAGTCAAAAGAGCAATTTGACATGTCACTTGCTAAGCTGCGCCAAAAGGTGCCAGGGTGTGCGAAGGCTGAGACGCTGAATGAAATATGCCAGCAGGTGCGGCAACAGCTGGCGTCTTGTGAGGCCGGCAGTGACAGGTTGACCAGCCAGATCGAATCACTGGAAAAAATCCAGCAGCAGCTTGACAAGTCAACGGCAATGCTGAAGCAGCTGCAAGCCGATAAGGAGAAACTGGCCGATGACTGCCAGCAGGCGAAGAGCAAGCTGGAGACGGCGGCGAAAACGCGGCAGCTGCTGCAAGAGAAGCTGCGTTTTGCCACGCGGGAAGAAGCGCAGCAGGCAAGTGCGAAGTGCAAAGCTGAACTGGCGGCAAGGGAACGTGCTTATGGCATGGCCGATACGAAGGCGAAACAGCTGCAGGCAAAGCTTACCGAGGCACAGGCTATTCTTAGCAAATGCCAGCAGGAACTGCCGGATAAGCAGAGGCAGAGCCGGGAACTGCAGCTGGCCTATCAGCAGGCTCTGCAGGAAAAAGGCGTGAGTGAGGCGGTTTGGCAGGATACGGTCAAAGCGTATGAAGAAAAAAGTGCCGAAACGATGCAGCAGGAAGTCCGGGCGTGGCGTGATGCGTATCAGGCAGCAACCGGACGGATGGAGGCTGCTGAGAAGACTGTGGCGGGGAAGTGTATCCCCGATGTCGGAGCGCTCAGAGAAAAACGCGATGCGGCGCGGGAAGTTTCGGTGCAGGCGGCAAAGAAGCTGGAAAGAATCAACGGACAGGCAGAACGCAACAAGCGGGTGCTGGATTATCTCGGGCAGCAGCTGGATTCGCGCGCTGCTTTGGGAAAGAAGGCGCGCAGTGTCAGTAATCTGTATGAGCGTTTGTCGGGCAAACGCAGCGGAGCGCGTATGGATATTGAGACGTACGTCCAGCGCTATTATCTGCAACAGATCCTAAGTGCAGCCAATCGCCGGTTCCGCGCGATGTCAGGCAATCAGTTTGAGCTCAAGATGCTCGATGAAGCAGAGGCAGCACATGGTGGTAATCGCGGGCTGGATTTGAAGGTGTTCCATACCGTTACCGGGAAGGAGCGGGCAATCCAGACACTGTCTGGTGGCGAGTCGTTCATGGCGGCGCTTTCGCTGGCGCTGGGACTTTCGGATCAGATACAGGCCAATCGGACGTCAATCCATCTCGATGTGCTGTTTATCGATGAAGGATTTGGCTCACTCGATGAAAATGCCCGCAATGAAGCGGTACGTGTCCTGCAGAAGATGGCCGGTGGTTCCAAACTTGTCGGCATCATCTCCCATGTTACGGAGTTGAAGCAGGAAATCGACAATCAGCTCGTGGTAACGAAAGGGGACAAGGGCAGTCATGTCCAGTGGCAAATCAGTTGATTCGCTCGGAAGCACTGGCTTATCCTGTGGATTGCGTTTATAATGGAAGCAGTAAAGAAATGAAGAGAGGCTTGGCAAATAATGGCGTATATCCGTACGATAATCATCGCTGTGATTGGCGGTGTGTTGTTTTCACTTATCCATGCGCCGCTGCCATGGACGCTGGGGCCTATCGTCAGTGTAGCTTTGGTGGGCCTGGTGCAGAAAAAGCCGATGGTCTGGAACCTGCGGATACGCAATGCGGCATTGGTCCTTCTAGGCTATGCGATGGGGCGGCCGTTCACGTTGGCGACTTTGCAAGCGATAGCTGAGCAGCTGCCCTTGATGCTGCTGGCGACATTGGTTACAGTCTGCGCCGGTGTAGTCACGGGGTGGTTCATGTATCGCCAGACAAAAATCAACTTTACGAGCTGCCTGCTGGGCTGCGTGCCGGGCGGCTTATCCCAGATGGTCGTATTGGCGGCTGAGATGGATGATGTGGATCTGACAGCGGTGACGATCATGCAGACGCTGCGCATGCTGGCCGTGGTATTCACGATCCCGTTTTTGACTATCCATATGCTGACGGACGGGCCGATAGGGGATGGTGGTTTGGAAATGTCGCTGCAGGCTGCCGATGCGACGACGGCGCTTGTATTCGCGTTGGTTGCCATTGTGGGAGCTCTGTTGGGGGCAAAAATCCATCTGCCCACAGCGGCCATGCTCGGGCCAATCCTGGCGACGGCTGGTTTTGTCATTGCGACGGGGCTTATGGCTCCCGCTGTTCCCCAGCCGTTTTTATATGCAGCCCAGCTATGTGTCGGGGCGTTCATCGGCGCGAGCATTGAGCTGCAGCGCATCGTAAGCTATCAAGGCATGGGACCGGTACTTATTGGTGGTGTATTGCTGGTTTTGACCGTTTCGATGGGGATGGGGACAGCTGTAGCGGTGCTGACCGGGGAGTCGTTTGCTACTGCTTTTTTGAGCACGGCCCCGGGCGGACTGACGGAGATGGGAATCACAGCCTTGACCGTTGGCGCCAATATCTCGACAATGACTGCGTATCAGCTTACGCGCTTGTTGTTCATCATGCTGGTATTCCCCTATATTGCCAGGGGGATTGTCGCATTTTATCAGAAAAAATATGTCAAGTGAAATAGGAGAGCAATAGTTATATGACACGTGAAGAGCACTTAGCGCAGATAAAGAAAGCCGATGCAATGTATTATGGCGATTCGGGTGAGGTGATTTTGTCCGATGCCGAATACGATGCGCTGCGCCGTGACTATATCGAAAAGTATGGCAGCGAGGACCTTGATTATGTGCCTGGGGCTGACCTCGGGGCGGCGAAGTTCCAGCATCCGCATGAAGCGAAGTCGTTAGCGAAAATCGATGAGACGGAGACGGATAAACTGCTGGCGTATCTGGAAAAATTCCAGCCCGTCGCCGTCGAGCCAAAACTCGATGGCTGCAGCATTGTTGTCTATCCGCACAATGGCGAGCCGATGTATGTGACGCGCGGTGGTGGCGATGAGGGCGATATCCTCACGCGGTTCCCCAGCCATCCGCGGGATGTGGCGTATACTGCGGAATATCCTATCCGCGGCGAAGTCTATATGGATTTTGCGGCTTTTGAACAGATGAATGCTGAGCTTGAAGCGCAGCAGGAAAAGAAGCGGGCGAATCCGCGCAACAGCGTGAATCCCATCCTCACGGGCGGCAAGCATCCGGAGTTCGTCAAATACCTGAGCTTCCAGGCCTATGATGTCATGGGCGTGGACTGGAGCGAGTCGGAAAAGATGGCCTATATCCTGGAGCATACTCCATTTGCCGTTTCGCCGCTGCTGACCTTTGGCGATAAGACACCGGCAGAGATTGCGGCTGCGATACCAGCTGTCTATCAGGATTTTGAGCAGAATCTTGGTTATCCGATCGATGGTCTGGTTATCAAATGCGACTGGTCAGATTCATTGCAGAAGTTTGGCACGACGGATCATCATGACAACAATGCCATTGCCTGGAAACCAAGCCAGATTCCTGTCAGCAGTGTGGTGCGCGATGTACATTGGCAGGTCGGCAAGACTGGCGCACTCACGCCAGTGGCAGATATTGAACCAGTGGATATCCTGGGAACGGTCGTGTCAAATGTCAACCTGCATAATATGAATGTCGTGAAACGGCTCGGCGGTGTGGCGATTGGCGATAAGGTGGGCGTCATCAAGGCCAAGCTTATCATCCCACAGCTCGTCATTGTTTATGAGCATAATGGCGGGGCGGCAATCGAGGCCATCGATACTTGCCCATACTGCCATGCCCCGCTGGAACAGCGGGAGAATGCGGCTTCGGCCGATGAGGATGATACGAATCTCTTCTGCGTCAATCCGCACTGCCAGGAACGCATCGCACAGCAGATCGGTTTTTTGGCTAAACGCAATGTGCTGGATATCAGTGATTTATCCGTTGACCGCGCAAGGGCTATCGTGCGTACTTTCCCCGCTAAGGCCGAGGCGGCTGGCCCGTACATGATTTTCACGCTGACGGCAGATGAGATTCGCGAAGCCATCATTACGCCATTTGCCGAACTGACATCGACGAAGCAGAAAATTGCAGCGGAAGCACAGAAGGGCCATGTGATTACGGCAGCCGATCTCAAGGATACACGTGATTTGAAGAGCCCGGACAAGCTGAAAGAGGCAATCGATGCAGCTTTGGCAGCAGTGGATATCCCGCGGTTTGTCAAGGCATTGCTGTTCGATGGGATTGGCGATAATGTCGGCAAGCTGCTGGCAGAAAGATACCAGACCGCAGCAGCCATCCTGGAAGCCGTGGAACGCAAGGATGCCTTCCAGCAAATCGATGGCATAGGCCCGCGTACAGAGGAAATCTTGCAAAGCAAAGCCTTCTGCGACCGTTTTGCGGCATTGCTGCGCTATATAGAGCCGCAGGATTATGTAGTGCGGACTGCCGATGCAAAGATGCTGCCTTATGCAGGCAAGGTGTTTGTGCTTACAGGCAAAGACCCTGACGGGAAGCCGCGTAGTTTCTATAAAGAGCGCATTGAGGCGGCAGGTGCGAAGATGGCAGCCGCCGTCAGCGGCAATACGGATTATCTGGTAATTGCCGATCCGGCCAGCACCTCGAGCAAGGCCGTTAAGGCACGGAAATTGGGGACCAAGCTGATATCGTATCAGGAAGCGGCGGCGATGTTGCAGTGATTTTCCGGATGGAGAAGGTTTTTCCCATGGGACGACGAAATAGTATATAGAGAAAAATGACAATGGGGGGCATCAGTATGACAGATGTAAAGCAGCCGGTACGTGAAGCTTTAGAACAGCTCAAGGAACGGCAGTCGTTTGAGAGCAGTTATGCCGAAATCAATAAATTCCATATGATGATCAATACCTTTGCCAATCTGGCACGGGCTTGTGATTTGATGGCTGAGGAGATCGCAGAGCAGACTGGCAGGAAAAGCGAGGAAGTTCTGGCGGAATATTATCAGCGGGTCGGCATACTCGACGATTGATGTACAGAAAATAGTCTGGGTGACAGTAGTTGTCCAGACTATATTTTTTGCGATAATAATCAAAATAGTCTATCTTTTTAAGGGGATTTATGCGATAATATAAGTAGGAATATGAGTATCCGCCTATAGACAAGAGGAGGATGATTAACATGGATGTCAGCTTGGAAATCCGGACGGAATCTATTGCAGCGGCACCGCGTGTTAATATTGATGAGGCGAGGACAAGCCGCTATGGGCCAAGGCGCACGCGCAAGGAAAAGGAACTGGGACAGGAAGGTACGACTGATAATAACGCCTATAAAGTAGAGATAACCAGGGGGTACCGTTCGCCGCTCAGCGAAGCGTTTTCACGGTTGTCGTCTGAGCAAATGGAAATCTTTCGCGCGGGTGTTCTACGCGGGAGCGAACGCATGCATAAGGGTGCCTGATACGAATGGATATTGTGGAAAGTATCCATGCGGTGTCCACCGGGAAAAAAGAAGGAGCTTTCTGCGAAGCGGCAGAAGGCTCCTTCTTTTGAGGATAATCGTTATAGCTTAGTCGGTATCATCTTCATCGGCAGTGGTGACATAGCTGGGAAGGACGCCGAGTATGCCGGGAATCTTTTCTAAGTCAAAGCAGAGCTGCTGGAGTTTGGTCAGGCTGGATTCTTCTGCGACAAGGATAAGTTCGCCGGTTGGCGTTGTTTTTTCAACGCTAAGCTGAGAAATGCTGCTGAGCGAAGCTTGAACCTGTTCTGCCTTGCCTGGTTCAAGCTGCAGGATGAGACTTGCAATTGCCATAAATATTCTCCTTTGTATCAAAGATACTTATATTTTAGCATAGGGCAGGAAAAAAATGAAGAAAAATGAAAATAAAGTGTTGACAAGATGCGTTAAGCCGTGTAATATAATACAAGTCGCCAGCGAACAGCACAAACCGCTGCGAGCTGAGAGCAACCTGTTCGTTGCAAAGCGTCAAGAACTTCAAAAAAGTTCTTGACAAGGTTGAACGGATGCGATATGCTATATAAGCTGAATCAAACAGAACTTCAAAATGTTCTGACAGATGAGGCGAGATTGTTCTCTGAAAACTAAACAATGCAGAATGAATCATGCAACATGATTCAAGCCAGATGTTTAAGATGAAACTTCGGTTTCATAACAAAAACATCGATTGGTATGAACAACATAGCAATCGGCAATTTCTTTTAAGTAGCGAACAGCAATTTTAATTGCTTGTGAGTCACTTACATAAATTACTTCAGTAATTTATGAACCATAGATAATTGAGAGCTTGATTGAGTTCTTCAATATAATTTATTGGAGAGTTTGATCCTGGCTCAGGACGAACGCTGGCGGCGTGCTTAACACATGCAAGTCGAACGAGGCAGATTTTCAACACTGAGTACTTGATAAAGTCACTTCAAGCGTCATTGCGACGAAGTCGCAATTCCACTTTTATAAAGTGCTTAACTAAAGATCGAGTATTGAGTGTTGAAAAGATGCCGAGTGGCAAACGGGTGAGTAACGCGTAGATAACCTGCCGCAAAGATGGGGACAACAGTCCGAAAGGACTGCTAATACCGAATGTTGTATTGTTTCCGCATGGAGATGATATTAAAGATGGCCTCTACTTGTAAGCTATCGCTTTGTGATGGGTCTGCGTCTGATTAGCTAG
>SVBZ01000044.1 GCA_015058575.1 Pseudoselenomonas ruminantium | reverse complement strand
TGCCTGTTTTGATTTAGAATAGTTGGTGGTTGAAATTTTCATGTGGTATGTAAATTTTACCATAAAAGGCGGTCCGCCGACTCTTTTGAGTCAGCGGACCGCCTTTGTTACTAGGGATGTGTTATTTCACAGCCCCTTTTTTGATGCAATGAATGGATTAGTTGGCGTACCTATAATAAAGCTCCATCAGGAACATGGCGATAGCCAGACCCATCGCGACAAGGCTGGCACGGTTCACGTAAATCTTGGCGTTCTCGGAAATCTTGGCATGACGGAAGACGTAGGTCATGGACAGCGAGAAGGTAAGCAGCACGTACATCCAGCGGTTGAGGCTCGTAAGATATTCCCAGCCAGCAAGCGTGATGACAAGCATGAAGGCGATGATGCCGAGCAGCAGATAGTCTTTGCCGATTTTTTCCTGCGGTTTGTTATCGGCAGCTTTTTTCTTGGGATAGACTTTGTTTTGCAATTTCTTATATTGCTTGGCCATAAGCGAAAACTCCTTTGCTGTAAAATCAAACATTCCTATTATACCATGAGACGAATGGCAGAGACAAATAGAGGTTTACAGGGTTACGGCTAATTTAGCGGCGGGGCAGGAAATAACGCGTTTGAGGCGAATGATATAGGTAATGATATGAACAATAGGCCGGAAAGAGTTAGAGGGTAGCTATATGGATAGCGAAGCATTAGGGAAGAAACTGGCAGCCAAGGCGGATTATCTGCCGGGGGGATTTTTTATCTATCGGGCGGATGCGGCGGAGGAAATATTATATGCCAATGAGCAGGTATTGAAACTCTTCGAGTGCGAGACCTATGAAGAGTTCTATACCTATGTTGGCGGCAGTTTCAAAGGAATGGTCAATCGCAATGAACTCGAGGGCGTCGAGAAAGATATCGCCTATCAGGTGGAGCGGCATGATAACCGCTTCGATCATGTGACATATTTCATTACGACCAAAAAGGGAAATACATGCTATCTCGAGGACTTTGGGCGTCTGGTCGATGATCCCGAGGAAGGGCTGCTTTACTATGTCTTTATCGCCGATGTGGCGGTGAAGTCGCAGAAGTATGAGCACGATCGTGTGACGGGGCTTATGAGCACGCGGTTGTTCCTGAAAGCGACAGAATCCCTGCTGGCTAATTTGCGGCGCAATCCGTTGCCGCAGGATATGGCGATTGTCTTTATCAACGTACGCAATTTCAAGCATTACAACGTCCGCTATGGGCTGGCTGCAGGTGATGAATGCTTGCGTAATATCGGCCGTATCTTCACGCTGTATTTTCCACAGGATCTGCTGACGCGGCTGAATAATGACCATTTTGGTATCCTGACGCAGGCAGAGGGCGTAGCGGAAAAACTTGCACAGGCCAGAGAAGACATCAAGGCGCTATGTGATGAAATGCTGCTTGAAATGAAGGCGGGGATCTATGTGATGCCAAAGCAGCGTGAGGTGCAGACTATCGTGGCGGTAGATTACGCCAAGATTGCCTGTGAAAGCATCAAGAATAAAGTAGGCAGTTCGGTGCAATATTATTCCGAGGACATCCATCGCCAGCTGGAAATCTATGAGTATGTTACGAGCCATATCGATATGGCGCTTGAGCGCAAGTGGGTAAAGCTCTACTACCAGCCGGTCGTGCGTACGCTGTCCAAGGAACTTTGCAGCATGGAAGTGCTTGCGCGCTGGGAAGATCCCATTTATGGCATGCTGAGTCCGGGACAGTTCATCGGGGCATTGGAAGATAGTGGCCAGATCCACAAGCTGGATGCGTATATGGCCTGGGAGACCTGCCGGCTCATGCGCGAACGCATGGACAAAAACATTGTCGTTGTGCCGGTATCCTTTAACCTGTCGCGGCTGGATTTCTTGCTATGCAATATCTTTGCCGATATCGAGGCCGCAGTAACGGAGTACCGGATTCCCCGCTATATGATCCATATCGAGATTACCGAAAGCATGCTGTTTGACAATGGGGTGCATATGCAGGGGGAAATCCAGAAGTTCCATGATGCCGGGTACCAGGTTTGGATGGATGACTTTGGCAGTGGTTATTCGTCACTCAATGTGCTCAAGGATTATCATTTTGATGAAATCAAGCTCGATATGATGTTCCTGTCGTCGTTCAACGACCGTTCGCAGGCCATCCTGACTTCGACGGTCGATATGGCGAAAAAGATTGGGATCCAGACGCTGGCCGAAGGCGTGGAGACAGAGGAACAGTTCGAGTTCCTGCGCAGTATCGGTTGCGAGAAGGTGCAGGGGTACTTCTTTGGCAAGCCGCTGCCATACCAGGAATCCATCGATAATATCATCAGCAAGGGCATGCAGATTGCCTCGCTGGATTGGCAGCATTACTATGATCAAGCAGGCCGTATCAATCTGATTACTGATCAGCCTACAGCTATCGTGGAGGATGATGGCCGGAATTTCCAAGTGCTGTTTGCCAACGGAGCTTTTTATGAGCAGCTGAAGGGGCTGGAAATCCATGGCTTGTCACAGCTTGAACGGACCGTCAATTCGAGTTTCTCACCGCTGCATTTGCGGATGCGGGAGTTTGTGGAAAAGCTGAAGCGGCATAAGACCGAGGATGTGATGTTTTATGCCAATCGTGGCCAATATCTTATGCTGAAGTTCGAGCCAGTGGTGGAGCATGAGTATAAGTACTTGTATCGTGCTACGCTTATCAATCTATCGGCTGATGCGGAACGTGTCGCTGAGCAGCGGCTTGACCGTGTCATGCGCGATGTCAGTGTCTTGTTTGATGATATTGTCGTGCTGGATTTTGCCAAGGACTGTGCTGAGCCATTGCTGTTTTCCAAGGTGACGGGTAAGGCGGGAGAACGTCATTGGTATGAGCTTTTGGCTTACCGGAAAAAGATGCTCGATGAGATGATGCATCCGGAAGACCGGCAACGGTATCTGGATTTTGTCGGAGGCATGGATGTGCGGCAGCGCATCAAGGAAAGTCCGCGGGGCTTTGTCGAGGGATTCTTCCGCACGAAGGATCGGGATGGTTTGTATAGCTGGAAACAGTTTGACTGGTTTATCGAAGGCGTGGCTAAAAATCCGCTGGTGGTACTATGTATCAAGCGGGCCAATCTTGAAGATCCGGCGCTTACCGAGACGCTTATGCAGATCGTAAGGGAAGACGTGGAGGTGCAGGAACGCTTTTCGCAGGCGGGGCGCAAGCAGCAGCAGCAGGCGCTGCTTTGGCGTACCTTGATGGCACATACCACGGACTGCTACTTCTGGAAGGATGCAGAGCGTCGTTTTGTCGGGGCCAGCCAGTCATTCCTTGACTATTACGGCCTGGCATCATTGGATGACATTGTGGGTAAGAATGATGAGGAGATGCATTGGCATATCGACAATCAGCCCTATAAAAGCGATGAACTGGGTGTCATTGCCAACGGGGCTGAGGTGCATGATGCGCCCGGTAAGTGCATCATCAAGGGAATCGTGCACCCCATTGTCTGCAATAAGTGGCCAATTTATGACAAGGGGCGCATTGTTGGCCTTATGGGGTATTTCATGGATGCCGAGAATCTGTGCAACCGCACCCGGAGCATTACAGGCAGCGTGCGCATGGACATGATTACGGGGCTCATGAATTGGCGCGGTCTGGCGGAGGTTTTTGTGGGCTATGTGGAGCAGATGGAGTTCCATGCGCGTCATTTCGGTCTTATCCTGTTGCGTTTCGGCGAGTATGGTGAAATCAGCCAGCAGCGTGGTGTGCGGATTGCCAATTCGTATCTGCGGACAGCAGCTGACAGCTTGCGGGAAAGCTGTGGCAGGCAGTGCTCGCTGGCACGTCTCAAAGGGGCCGATTTTGGTGTACTGAGTTATTTCGAGCGGGCGGGGGAACTCGAAAAGCGCGTGGCGGCGATGATGAAGCAGCTAAGTGGCAGCTATGAGATTCATCACCAGCTTGTCAGGATGACGGTGCGCTGTAGTGTGATTGTTGACACGGAGGCAGATTCTCTCGAAGAAATGTATGTACTTGGCAATAAAAAACTGGAAAAATGTACACAAAAAGGTCAAAAGTAATTGCAGGATGACCCAATGCTTGGTAAAATGTAAGTTACGATAATTTGCGAAACACGTAATACCTGGCGCGGACCAGGGAGAAAATAAATGATTTACAGGAGGCTGAGCTATGATTAGAGAGCATCGCAGCAGAAGCAAACTCGAGGCTTATTATCAGAAATTCACGGAAGACGGCATATTAGATCCCAATGTACATCCCTGGGTGGCCGAGTCCTGGGAACGGAGTCAGGAACTGGGTATCAACCGGGATACGATGAAGATTGAACGCAGGATGTCCAAGGAGGAATTCCTGGAGCTGCAGAACAAGCATCGCGATGCTATCGACTATCTGAGCAAGCTCAGTGAGGGCATCCGTGAGTTCTTTCAAGAGTATAACTTGAGCCTGCTACTGGTCGATGCCGACTGCACGGTGCTCAAGAGCTATTCGCTGCCATTCTACCAGATGACGCCGGGGGAAATCGAGGGTACGCGTGTCGGTGTGGAGGAGGTCGGTACCTCATCCATCTGCATTGCTTATGAGCATCAGACGCCGTTTTGGATGTTTGGCCCGGAGATGTGGGTCAAAGAGTGTCAGCTCGGCGATGCCTGCTCGGCGCCGGTCAAAGTCAATGGTGAGTTCCATTACATCATCACGCTGGTATCGATGGAGCAGATCGCGATGCCGCAGGATGCGGTCATCTCGCTGCTGCTGACGATGCGCACGGCCCTTGAGCAGCATCTGACGGAGTCCCTGCGTATAAAAGCGGAGGAAGCAATCCTCGACGCGACGCCGTTTGCGGTCTATCATGTCATGCCGGGCGGCGAGGTTGCCTATGCAAACCAGCTTGGTCATACGCGTCTTGAAGGCATTGGTGCCAAGAAGGGTGATGGCAGCCGTCATACACAGAATCTCAACGATGTCATCATGAACTATCAGCATACGCCAATCTACAAGGGCTTCCGCGGGGTGCCTTCGTACAACAAGGAGGTCACCTGGATTACACCGGCTAAGACGTATGAGGATATCACGACTGTTGTGCCGCTTGAGCGCGACGAAGATCAGGCGGTGCAGAGCGTTGTAGTCGTTTCGATGCCGATTGAGGATCTGCGTACGCTGGTAGCTCATGCAGCGGGCTATACGGCTAAATACAGTCTCAACTCGATGGTCGGTGACGGTTCGACGTTCCTGAGTGTCCGCAATAAGGCAGCCCGCGTGGCCAAGAACAACCATCATATCCTGATTCAGGGTGAGGCCGGCACAGGCAAGCAGCGGATGGCGCATGGTATCCATCAGGCGAGTGGCCGCGCGGCTGGCCCGCTGATTACGCTGCGTTGCGGCGATACGACGCCGGAGCTTTTGGAGCAGGAGCTTTTTGGTGTCATGCTGAATCCGGAAGTCAGTCATCAGGGTCGCCTTGAGCTTGCTTCGGGCGGTACATTGTTCCTCGACGAGATTGAGAAACTGCCGAAGAATATTGCTCTGGAACTGGCAGAGGCATTGGAGACAGGCAAGACTTGCCGTGTGGGCGAGAATGTAGAGCGCACGATTGATGTGCGCATCATTGCGGCCTGCGACAGCGATCTCAAACGCTTGACCGAGCGCGGCCTGTTTGCCCGTGAACTCTATGAGATTGTCAGCCGCAGCATCGTGCGCGTGCCGGCACTGCGGAGCCGCCGCGAGGATATCCCTGAGCTGGCCCAGCATATTGTCAAGGAGCTGGCAGAGCAGCATCAGATGGAACCGAAGGAAATCCTGCCAGCCACGGAAAAAGTGCTGGAGGACTACGACTGGCCAGGCAATATCAAACAGTTGCAGAGTGTTTTGGAGTATGCATTCTTCAATACGCCGGGCAAGATCATCCGGCCAAACGATATCAGCCTTATGGGCGATGTCAAGCCGGATAACAAGTGGAAGGAAGACAAGGAAGTGTTCGTCAAGGCCTGGCAGGCTGCGGGCGGCAATGTCAGCCGTCTGGCGAACCTCTTGAATGTCAGCCGCGTGACGCTGTACCGTTATCTGAAAAAATACGGGTTGGAAAAGAAGTAAAGCTAAAGGAGCAACAACGTGCGTTTAAGAAGAAAACCGTGGGTGGATGAAGCCATCCATGAATTTGATGCGTTTGTCATCAGCCGTGATCAGGAAATCGGCGAGGAAAAGCAGGGTAAGTGGGCGGAAATCTTTGGCCGTCAGGCACCGCTGCATGTCGAGCTTGGCACGGGCAAGGGCGATTTCATCAGCCAGCTGGCTGAGCGCAATCCCGATATCAACTATATTGGCATCGAGGCGCAGCAGGATGTTCTCTATTCGGCAGCGAAGAAGATTGCGGAAAAAGAGCTCAAAAATGTCCGTCTGCTGGTCTTTGATATCAATAATATCGAAAAGATCTTTGGCGAGGAGGAAGTCGACCGCTTCTACATCAACTTCTGCGATCCATGGCCGAAGAAGCGTCATGCGAAGCGCCGTTTGACGCATGTCGGTTTCCTGGAAAAGTACCGCCGCCTGCTCAAGAAACCGGGCGAACTGCATTTCAAGACCGATAATCGTCCGTTGTTTGATTTCTCGCTGGAGCAGTTTGCGGAGGCGGGGCTTTTGACGCGTGATGTGTCGTTTGACCTTCATGCAGAGAACCGTCCGGACAATATCATGACGGAATATGAACGCAAGTTCAGCGGCTTCGGCGAGAAGATCAACCGCTGTGAGGTTATCTTTCCGTAAGGGGGCTGTGTCATGCGGATAAGGAAGACCATGTGGAACAACGATGCTGAGCCCATCCTTGTCATCATGATTATCCTCATTGTTCTTGGGACAATCAATGTATTCAGTTCAAGTTTTGTCATTGCGACGACGGATTATGAGAATCCGTATTATTTCTTGATTCGCCACGCAGTCTGGCTGGTGGTCGGGTTTGTTGCTTTTGTCATTTGCCGCAAGGTAAACTACAGGCGTTGGCGCGACTGGATGCCGATGCTGCTGCTGGGCATGATACTGGCGCTGGCAGCGGTGCTGGTGGTGGGCATGAGCGTAAATGGTGCGAGACGCTGGCTGGGTGTCGGACCACTGAGTTTCCAGCCTGCTGAGTTTGCCAAGCTTGTGAGCCTGATGCTCGCGGCTGCAATCCTGTCGGTGCAGGTCAAGGCGGGCCGGCCCGCGAGTGTCATGAACTTGCAGTTTGCCTTGATCGTGCTGATGGCGGGGCTTACGGAGCTGGAACCGGATATGGGGACGGCGTGCATCATTTTGGGTGTGCCGCTTATCATGGCTTTTGTCGTCGGCATGACGCCAGCGATGACCAAGGGGGTATTGCTGGCCATTCCGCTGGGGATTGTCGGCCTTATCACGCTGCAGCCGTATCGTCTGAACCGCGTGCGCATCATGCTCGATCCTTGGTCGGATGCGCAGGGAATCGGTTATCAGACTGTACAGTCGCTGTCGACTATCGGCTCGGGCGGCTTTTGGGGCATGGGACTTGGCGATGGCGTCAGCAAGTATGAGTACCTGCCAGAGGCGCATACGGATTTCGCCTTTGCGATTTTCTGTCAGGAACATGGATATGTCGGGGCATTGATGGTATTTTTGCTGTTTGCGCTGTTGATTTTCTTCTGTGTCCGCATTGCCAACCGTGCGGCCGATGAGTTTGGCCAGATCCTGGCCATGGGCATTATGCTCTTGATTCTCGGTCAGGCGCTCGCGAACCTGGCGATGGTCGGGGGAATGTTCGCGGTCGTCGGCGTGCCACTGCCGTTTATCAGCTATGGCGGTTCGTCACTATTGGTTACGATGATTGCCATGGGCATGCTGCTAAATATCTGTGACCATGGCCGTGCACCGGATTACGGTGATGCGGCCAGCAGGAAGAAAGAAGCCAGCAAGGATAAAGCGGACAAGGAGACGGCAAGCTCCCGTCCGCAGCTTCGCTTGGTAAAATAATAAATACAGCAATAAAAAAACCTTCCCGTAGGAAGGTTTTTTATTGCCGTATTATTTTTTTGCCTTGCGGTCTTTGGCACGTTTCTTGGAAGCTTCTTCCTTGGCCTTGACCTTATCGTCAATCTTTTTGGCTTGCTGATACTTTGCATAATCAACGCCCATGCTGGCCAGCTTATGCTTGACGGTCATGATGGGGTGGGAGAAGAACATGCGCTTCTGGCTTGACCCCATGATGTGCAGGAACTCCTGTGCCTGCTTGGAACCAAAGCACTGTACAGTGCGGTCACAGCGATCGCAGATTGGTTTCGTGATGCCGTAGGGGCAGCGGTTCATTTTCGTCATGACCGTTGCCAGAAGGGCCTGGCACTGCGGGCAGAGCTTATCGCCTGATGTCTTGTGATGGCTGTGGCAGTAGATGCCGAAAGTCTTTCGGATGGTGGCCTTTTCTTTCGGCATGTTGTTCTTTATTTCTACCGGTTTCCTTTTCGGCAAGAAACGAGAAAAAATGCTCATGTTGAATCACCTTTCGCTTGTTGGAATGTACCGTGTGGAGGCACTCTTTATATTTTAAAGGTATTTAGCGATAAAAGCAAGTCTCGCTTGACTTCTGCCGTTTTCATAGTAAACTTTATAGGTAAGAGTATTTTGGGGGTCGTGTACATCATGGCCGGGAGGTGAGTACGATTTCTTTTTGGAAACAGCATGGCAAGGCCATTTCGAATGTATTGGTAGTTTTGCTGGTAGTCGGTGCGATTTACGCTAAGATTCAGGATAATGGGGTCGATTCCCTGTTCCGGCTGACAGATCTTTATATCCTGGCGGGAGCTTTGTTGGGCCTGGGCGTGATCCGTTGGCTTGGCAAACGTCACAATAAGTAACACATTGACGTGAGAATGGAGGCGTCGTATGTCAGTCCCCAGTGAGGAAGCCCTGCTGAACGGGGCAGGCGGGTTGAAAACCGATTCGCTCAAGAGTATCCTGACCAATACAATCAATACCATTGAGGATAATAAATCACAGATCTTTGATATATATGAAACGGCGCGTGCTGAAGTGGAAAGCAGCAAACAGCAGCTGCAGGAGCTCAAGAAGCAGGCGCAGCAGACCATTGACCGCGTGGACGATCTGGTGAAGCAGGAGCAGCGGGAGAAGCAGCAGCTTGTGCAGGTCAGCAGCAATTTCCAGGATTATTCGGAGGAGAAGATCCGCGAATGTTATGAGCAGGTCAAGAATGTGCAGGTAGAGCTCGGCGTGCAGCGTGAAAAGGAGCAGAATCTGCGCAATCAACGCGACCGCCTGGAGATGCGGCTGCGTCATTTGCAGGTCATGCTCGTACAGGCCGAGCATCTGGCGCTGGCCATTGGCTCAGTGCTTTCGTATCTGAGCTCGCAGGTCAGCGGTGTCGTTTGGAAAATCGAGGCGGTGCAGAAGGATAAGTTTGTCGGTGCGCGCATCATCAAGGCGCAGGAGGAAGAGCGCTATCGTGTCTCGCGTGAAATCCACGATGGCCCGGCACAGGATTTGGCGAA
Source organism: Pseudoselenomonas ruminantium (assembly GCA_015058575.1). Taxonomy (GTDB): domain Bacteria; phylum Bacillota; class Negativicutes; order Selenomonadales; family Selenomonadaceae; genus Selenomonas_A; species Selenomonas_A ruminantium_O. Next base: position 7,831 of record SVBZ01000044.1, on the reverse strand, counting down.
TCTTATCTTCCAGACCTCGATTGCGGAAAAGCTCATCGATTATGATCCAGAGGAGGCCAAGAATACGCTGCGCGAACTGCGTCAGCAGATTCGCGATTGTCTCGTCAATGTGCGGCAGGTTATCTTTGACATGCGGCCGATGGCGCTTGATGATTTAGGTCTTGCACCGGCACTCAATCAGCTGGTCGGACGGCTGGCTTCGCGTGGCGTCCTCTCGACGGAGTTTAGCATCGATGGCAATAGCTATGAACTGCCCAAACATGTGGAAATTGCGATTTTCCGCATTGTGCAGGAGGCACTCAACAACGTGGCGCACCATGCCGGTACGGATAAAGCGCGCCTGCGGCTGCTCTATACACCGCAGGCTTTGTCAGTGCTCGTCCAGGACGAAGGCAGTGGCTTTGACACGGAGGCTGAGACGGAGATTCCGGATATGGATCATGCGGAGACAATCCTCGATGAGGAAGCCGAGCATGTAGGAAAGTTCGGTCTTATGGGCATGCGGGAAAGAGCCAAGATTATTGGCGCCGATCTTACTATCGTATCGGAAATCGGCAAGGGTACCCGCGTTCATCTGCGTGTGCCAAGTAAGGTGCCTGCGCCCAGCCTGGACAAGGTCAAGGCAATCAAGACACCGGACAAGGACAGAAGAAAATAATGGATAAACGAACAAAACTCAATCAGCTAAGAGCGCCGATTGCGGAGGCCATGCAGGCTTACGCGCGAGACGGCGCTCTCGCTTTTCATACGCCAGGCCATAAACAGGGACTTGGTGCGCATCCGCTGCTCAAGAAGCTCATTACTGCGGAGGGACTTCGTGAAGAAGTATCGTTGATGGAGGAGCTCGATGACCTCCATGAGCCGACGATGTGCATTCGCGAAGCACAGGAACTGGCCGCAGAGCTCTACGGTGCCGATGCGGCGTATTTCATGATCAATGGTACGAGTGGTGCCATTCATACGATGCTGATGGCAGCACTGAATCCTGGTGATACTGTACTGGTGCCGCGCAATGCGCATCGTTCGATGATTGGAGGCATTATTCTGACAGGGGCCAAGCCTGTCTTCATCCAGCCGGAAATCGACGAACGGCTCGGCATTGCCATGGGACTGCGCCTAAGTGATATCCGTAAGGCTATTGTGGAGCATCCCGAGGCGAAGGCTTTGGCACTGGTCTATCCGACGTATTACGGTGTTACGGTGGACTTGCCGGCCATTGCTGACGAACTGCACGCGCATGATATGCTGTTGCTCGTTGATGAAGCGCACGGTCCACACTTGAAGTTTTCGGATAAGTTGCCGCTGCAGGCCATTGATGCGGGGGCTGATATGGCAGCACAAAGCACGCATAAGATTACCGGCAGCATGACGCAGACCTCACTGCTGCTCGTAAAGGGGCCGCGCGTGAATACCGAACGTGTGCGCCAGGCGGCAAGCCTGTTGCAGTCGACAAGTCCCAATCAATTATTGCTGGCTTCGCTAGATATTGCCCGCTTGCAGCTGGCAGAATCGGGGTGTGAAAAGGTCAGCCGTGCTGTGCAGCTTGCGGAAGAACTCCGTCAGGCTATCAATGCGATTGAGGGGTTATGGTCGTTTGATGCCGATTATCTGCGGACGGAAGGGGCGTCGGGCCTTGACCTTACCAAAGTAACGGTATCCGTGCGCAACCTGGGAATCAGCGGGCCGCAGGCCGAAGAAATCCTTCGCCATGAGTATAAGATTCAGTGCGAGCTTTCAGATGCGTATAATCTCTTGTTTATCATCTCCTATGCGGATACGGCGCATGAGACTGGCGTGCTGTTGGCTGCATTGAAAGAGCTGGCCATTCGTTTTGCGGGCAGTGGACAGTTTTCTGTGCCGGTGGTTATGCCTGCTGTGCCAGTACTGGGCATGACACCGCGGGAGGCGTTCTTCGCCTCGTATGAGCAGGTTCCCTTTGCGAGGGCGGCAGGCCGCATCGCGGCTGAGCAACTGATGTTTTATCCGCCGGGGATTCCGATACTGGCACCGGGGGATCGGATCGATCAGCCAAGCCTTGACTATATCCGTGCGATGCAAAAGCTTGGGCTCAAAGTTGTCGGCCCGCAGGATACTAATCTAAAGACATTAAAGGTAGTGAAAGAATCGTGAGCAAAGGAAAACTCATCATCATAGAAGCAGGTGACGGCTCGGGCAAGGCCACGCAGACCAAGGCGCTTTACGATCATCTTGTGCGCGATGGTTGCAAGGTACGCCGTATCGAGTTCCCCGATTATGCGGCTGATTCGTCGATGCTTGTGCGCATGTATCTGCGTGGTGATTTTGGCGGCCATGCGGAGGATGTCAATGCGTTTGCGGCGTCGACTTTTTTTGCCGTTGATCGTTATGCTTCGTTCCGTATGAAGTGGAAGGATTTTTACGAGGAAGGCGGCATAATTCTGGCCGACCGTTATACGACGAGCAATATGGTGCATCAGGCTGTCAAGCTTACCGATGCCGAGGAGCGCACCGCGTTCCTTGACTGGCTTTGGGATTTTGAGTTCGTAAAGCTTGGCTTGCCGGTACCCGACAAGGTCGTATTCCTTGATATGGACCCGCTGGTGGCGGACAAGCTCATCGCGGCGAGAGCCAGGGAAATGGGAACAGCCAAGGATATTCACGAACAGGACACGGAGTATCTGCATCGCTGCCATGCAGCGTATCTGGAGCTCGCAGCCAGATACGGATGGGCCAAGGTGACCTGCAGCCAGCAGGGGGAGCCGCGGTCTATCGAGGCAATCCATGCAGATGTTTATGCGGCCGTCCAAACGTGCCTATAATCTAGGAAGTAAGGAGTATTTATGATAAAAGAAGTATTGGTCGTCGAGGGCAAGATGGATGTTGTTGCCATCGACAAGGCTGTTGAGGCTGACTGCATCATCACCGAGGGCTTTAATTTGAAGCCGCAGGCGCTAAAAAACATCGAGCAGGCCTACAAGAAACGCGGCATCATCATCCTGACCGATCCGGACTCGGCTGGCGAGCGTATCCGCACGTATCTGTCGCGCCGGTTCCCTGAGGCGAAGCACGCCTTTGTTCCGGTCGAAGATGCTACGGACAATGACGATATCGGCATCGAACAGGCAAAGCCTGCTGCCATCCGCAAGGCCCTTGAAAAGGTGCGCACGCTCGATTGGGAACCGACGAATGAATTCAGCGGGGCAGATCTCATCGTGAACAATCTGTCGGGGGCGGCTGATGCGAGCCGGCGCCGGGCGCGGCTCGGGGCAATCCTGGGACTCGGCTTTGCCAATGCTAAGACGTTTTTGAAGCGCCTCAATCACTACGGCGTTACGCGGGAAGAATTTGCTGCTGCGGTTGCACAGCTTGATGTGGAGGATGGGAAATGAGTGAAGAAATCATACAGCCGAAGATTGCGAGCCGTGAGGTCACGACGCATATCCTCAAAGCGTTTGGCTTGCGCATGAGCAAGAAGCTCGGCCAGAACTTCCTGATTGATGCTGGTATCGTGCAGGGTATCGTCGATGCAGCGGAAATCGAGCCGGGAGAGCGCGTGCTCGAAATCGGTCCGGGCATTGGCACTTTGACGCAGGGGCTCGCCGAGGCCGGGGCCGAGGTCACGGCTGTCGAGCTTGATAAGAAATTGCCGGCAGTGCTGGCCGAAACGCTCAAGGCATATGACAATGTCACGATCGTGCCGGGCGATATCCTAAAAGTAAATATTCCCGAAATCATGGGCGATGCGCCGTTCAAAGTGGCGGCAAACCTGCCATACTATATCACGACGCCTATCCTCATGGCACTTTTGGAGCGTCATCTGCCGATTACGCGGATGGTCACGATGGTGCAGAAGGAAGTGGCTGAACGCATGGTCGCGGGCCCAGGCTCCAAGACATATGGTGCTCTGTCGGTAGCGGTCCAGTACTACACTGAGCCCGAGATTGTGCTCAATGTACCGCCGCGCTCCTTCATCCCCGCGCCGGAAGTCGACAGTGTCGTCATTGCCTGCAAAGTACGTGAGACACCAGCTGTCAAAGTGCTGGAGGAGAAGATGTTCTTCCGCGTTGTCAAGGCAGCTTTTGGCCAGCGCCGCAAGACGCTTTCCAATGCGCTTTGTGGCGGCGGCTTCCCGAAGGAGCAGGTTCGTGATGCTATGGAGCGTGCTGGCATCGATCCGACGCGCCGCGGCGAGACCTTATCGCTGGCTGAATTTGCCAATCTTGCCGATGAATTCAGCAAGATTGCAAAAAATGCTTAATTTTTTATTGCTACTATGCAAAAAATGTTATACAATAGTACACGTGAAAAATAACAAGCAAAGCATTGTAATGTTGTAAATGTACAAGTATAACAGAAAGTAGGTTATGTTCATGGCAGAATCCGTCTGGTCTGTGTTGCCGCCGCTGATTACGATTGCGCTGGCACTCTGGACAAAAGAAGTATACATGTCCCTGATTATCGGTATCTTTTCGGGTGCGATGTTCTTTACCGGGGGCAATATCCTCGAGTCGATTTTGACGATGTTTGCCGTCATGGCTGATAAGGTTGGCAGCAATGTCAATATCCTTGTGTTCCTCGTCATTCTGGGCATTCTCGTTGCCGCCATCACGCGCAGCGGCGCAACGCGCGCCTATGGCGAGTGGGCAGCGCGCGCAATCCGCGGCAAGCGCAGTGCCTCGCTGGTTACGGCGCTTTTAGGACTGGTCATCTTCATCGATGATTATTTCAATTGCCTGACCGTTGGTACGGTCATGCGCCCTGTGACGGATAAGTTCAAGATTGCGCGCACGAAGCTCGCCTACATCATCGATGCGACGGCGGCACCAATCTGCATCATTGCACCGGTATCGAGCTGGGCTGCTGCTGTTGGCTCGTCATTGCCGGAGGGCAGCGATATCGACGGATTCTCGCTGTTCCTGCAGACCATTCCGTTCAACCTCTATGCCTGGCTGACGCTGTTGTTCATGGTTTTCATCATCTGGACGGGCCGTGACTATAGTACGATGGGCCAAAGTGTCCGCGAGAGCAATGAGAACTTCGTGATTCCGAAGGAGTATCAGGATACGACAGGCATCAAGCATGAGGAAGAGGGCAATGGCAAGATCATCGACTTGCTGCTGCCGCTTATCGTCTTGATAGCAGCCTGTGTTTATGGCATGCTCTATACGGGTGGCATCCATGAGGGCAAGAGCATTGCCGATGCCTTTGCCGACTGCGATTCCTCGAAATCGCTGGTGCTCGGCTCGTTCATTGCCTTTGTTTTTACGGGACTGTTGTATCTGCCGCGCCGTGTCGTTACGTTCAATGCGTTCTGTGACAGCTTTGGCTGGGGCTTCAAGGCTATGACACCGGCTATCTTTATCTTGTGCCTGGCATGGACGCTTTCGGGCATCTGCAGTGACAAGTATCTGAATCTTGGTGGTTTTGTCGGCGGCATTGTCAGTGCGCATGCATCGCTTATCATGTTCCTGCCGCCGATTTTCTTCCTCGTGGCCATGGGTCTGGCCTTTGCGACAGGTACATCCTGGGGCACGTTCGGCATCCTGATCCCGATTGCTGTGGCAGTTGTCGGTGCTGACCCGAATATGCTCGTGGTCTGCGTGGCAGCAATCCTTTCCGGCGCGGTCGGTGGCGATCATGCCTCGCCGATTTCCGACACGACAATCCTCGCGTCGGCCGGTGCCCAGTGTCATCATATCGACCACGTCGACACGCAGCTGCCTTATGTCTTGACGGTAGCTGCCTGCTGCCTTATCGGCTACGCCGTCGGCGGCATCACCGCAAACGGCTGGATTGGCCTCGGCGCATCCCTTGCCTGCCTGGCCATTGTCATGGCCGTCATCATGGCCAAAGTGCCATCGTTAGAAAAAGAATAAGCCTTCCCCTTTGGGGAAGGTGCCCCGTAAGGGGCGGATGAGGCAAAAGCCTTCCCATTGGGGAGGCTTTTTTTGATAGCGATATTTATTATTTCGCGAAAAAATACGATAATATAATAGAGGTGTCTGTAAAAATAGCTTCAAAGGAAGAGCGGCTATGATTATCAACAGCAATAGTGCGTCCATGATGACGTTGGGTGAATTGAACAAAAACATCAGCAAGGGAGCCAAGCAGCTCAAGAAACTCGCATTAGGAGAACGCATAACCAGTGCCGGCGACGATGCGTCGGGCTATTCGATTTCTGAGCGGATGCGGGTACGGATTCGTGCGCTTGACCAGGACGAACAAAATGTTCAGAATGGCCAGGCCCTTTTGAATGTCGCCGAGGGAGCTATCCAGTCACAGATAGAGCTTATGAAGACCATCAAGCAGAAAGTCATCGATGCGGATAACGATACGAATACGGACATCGATCGTGCAATCATCCAGAAGGAAATCAACAATGCCTATCAGCAAATCGAGGACATCGCTCAGGATACCAACTACAACGGCGTCCGTCTGCTTGTTGGCGACAGTGTAGAGGAAACCGTCCGCAGCTGGGTGATCAAAAGCAATTCCTCCCTGCTCGAGGGCAGTGATGCCATGAATATGATAAACGTAATTCCTAATGTCTACCCGACGCTCAATGGCATCACGGGGCCTTTTGATCTGTTCCAGCCCTCGGAAATCGTGCAAACATCATTAGCAAGTGTTGGTTTTTCGCCGACGATACAGTTCTCTGGGGGGAGTAACTATCTTTATACGCTTGATTCTTCATTTACTTCGGTAAATTCATTTGATGGAGTATCGTTCAATAATTATGTCCTGACAACGACACCAAGCAATTCCCATGAATATGGCGGTTCCATTAAGGATTATTATATCGATACCCCACAAAACAATCCGCATGAAATTGATATCAGTGCTTGTCAGACGGTGCAGGATGTGCTTAATGCTATTAAAAACGCTGTGTCAGGTGTAACTGGGTATGGTGTGGACACGAATGGATCATATTATCTGCTTAGCGATAATTATCTATATGGTACAACATATAAGTATAGTGCTGCTACAGTGGCCGCGGTAAGTCCGACAGGCCTTTTTTCGCCTAGCCCTAAAAATTTTTCTGGAGGGCAAAATGAATCGGGGATAAAGAACCCTGACCCGGATTTGTCGACTTATAAACCTGCAACGCCTGCCAAGTTTGAACTGACTGGCGTGACAGCCAATACAGGTATTACACTGCATAATCCGCCAAATGCAATGCCCCAGTCGATACAAATGCTGCAATTCATTTCAGGAAATAGTGCTCCTACGCCGCTGAATGCCCCTAGTGGCGTGTGTACGGTTGGTGTTGATTACGTGGGAACTTTTAATTATGGCGATTATAAGCTGGAAATGAGTGGTGGCAATTTGACGCTTACTACGCCTATTACAGGCTTAGGGGCTAACGATTATTATGTAGAAGATGGTATTACAGCGAAGAACTACGAATATCTAGGGACAACAGCGCTAACGGGGACTAGCAGTTCTAAGCGGGCAACGGCAACAGTTGACGTATCAGGATACAGCAATGTAGAAACGTTGATTGCTGATTTAAAAGGGAAGGCAATTACGGGGCTTTCTAATTGTGAACCATATTTGCTGGCTATTGACAATTCAACGAAAATATTTGAGTTTGTGGATTCTGCTTCATCAAATCCGCTAGATAGGATGAATAAGATAAAATCGACAGTAAAAGATTTGAATGATTTGCGTGGTTATGTAGCTGCGGGCAAAACGATTGGGGAAGCTTTTGCAGAAGGCTCTGTCACAACAAATGGTTGATTTTTGACGAGAAATAGCGTATAATAATAGTAAGAAACAGTACCACCGAAGGAGGTAATTGGATATGCCTACTATCAAAGACGCATTAGATATTATCGGTAAGTTGACTGTC
>SVBZ01000043.1 GCA_015058575.1 Pseudoselenomonas ruminantium | reverse complement strand
ACTAAGTCCGTAAAACCTTGCGAACGGCCCATTTAAGCGGAAACAGAAAAAGCACTACCCCGTGAACCCCGCGCTTCGTAGTAGCGGTATTCCATACGGACGCATACACCTCATCCGAGCGCTTCGCGCCCACCTTCCCCTCGGTAAGGGGAAGGCTGGAACTAACCCGTCAAACTGCAATTTTCCTAACTAAAAAAGTCCGCTGCCCCTTAGGGGGATCAGCGGACTTCAAATATTCTCTCTTAGAGCAAATGTGCGCGCAGCTCCTCACCGCTCTGCGCACAGAGATACGCCGGTGCAATATCAAGTACCGTGCGGCAGCCTGTCTGCCCTTCTTTAGACAGACGATACGCAGCCCGTGCATAGGCAATCAGCACACTCGTCGTGAACTCCGGATTGGAATCGAGATCGAGCTTGAACTCGATAACATGCTTGTTCTCCTGTGCATGGCCCGTAGTCCCCGTACGGATGACCGAACCGCCATGCGGCAGGCCGCGATGATTCGCCTGCAACTCTTCCTCACTGATGAACGTCACCGTCGTATCGTAATCGGCGAAGTAGTTCGGCATCGTCTTGATTTCGTTCTCGACGTAAGCCGCATCAGCACCATCCTCCAATACGACAAAACACTCACGCGTATGTTTCTCACGCGTCGTAAGTTCCGGATTCTTGCCTGCGCGAACGGCTTCGAGTGCTGCCGGAACCGGAACTGTATACTGGCGGGCATCTTTTACGCCTTTGATACGACGGATGGCATCGGAATGCCCCTGTGAAACACCACGCCCCCAGAACGTATAGTCCTTGCCCTGCGGCAGGATAGCATTGCTGTAAACACGGGCAAGCGAGAACAGGCCCGGGTCCCAGCCCACAGAGATGATGCCGATATGCCCTGACTCCTTAGCCGCCTTATCAACAGCAGCATAATGTTCCGGAATACATGCATGCGTATCAAAACTGTCAATGATATTGAACAGTTTTGCATACTGCGGCCCCTGCACTGGCAAATCAGTCGCACTGCCACCACAGAGAATCATGACATCGATCTTGTCTTTCCATGCTTCTGCCTCGCTGACACTCACGACCGGCACCCCAGCCGTTGCAATCTTGAGCGTCGACGGATCGCGGCGCGTGAATACCGCCGCCAGCTCCATATCCTCATTAGCAGCCACAGCACACTCAACGCCTCGTCCCAGATTTCCATAACCCAGAATACCAATACGAATGCCCATCAGGAACTACCCCTCTCTGTTCAAATACCATCTATTCATAAATTCAGTAAAAATACGATATTAATATACCACACCTGTTCCGTCTTGCAAATAATTTTTCACAAGTTTACTGCCACATATCCCTATACAATTGCATGACAACCCGCTATAATGGAAACATTACCGCAAAAATCCGAAGACAGATATTTTAGGAGGTCTTTTGCATGATTACATCGGAACTCATCGCTCGCATCAACGAGCTTTCCCGCAAGAAACGCACGGTTGGCCTTACAAAAGAAGAACTGGCCGAACAACAAGTCCTGCGCCGCGAATATCTTGATAACATCCGCGACCAGGTAAAAGGCATGCTCGACAACATCGAAGTCGTCGACGCACCGCTGCAGCCGCAGGCCCAGCCCAAAGTCACGCGCATCAATGAAGTTTCTTTCTCCCTGCGCCGCCAGCTTCACTAAAACCTATATTTACGGCACACAAAAAGGGACTGCCAGCTATCATGCAGCAATCCCTTTTCAAAGCAGGGGTCCAAAATGCCGTTCGCTTTTCATGCCTAAAACCTGCTGCTCGCAGGTGGGTGCCCTAAGTCTGACTTCTGGCATTCGCCGAGGCGGACCTCCATCAGAATCAAATCAAGCTCCCTATAAAAAACGTAGGTTAGACATAACAAAGCCCGCGCACATTCCAGGCTTATCCTTCTTTGTCTGTATAATAGCATAAAAAAATTATGCTTGCAAGACTTGACAAACGGGGCATCAGCGGCAGTTGACAAAAAAATCAGTATGTTTTAACTTTTTCTGCATTATTTATTTCTGCCACCACATTTTGGACTTTCCTTGCAAAATAGACTATAATGAATAAATAAGTTTACGATAACAAGCACGAAAAACATTTACGGATAAAGGAGTTTTACTTATGGCCACTACTTTCAGCGTAGCAATCAGCTACAATAACGCACTCGGCTGGATTGACTACGATGCCGACGCCCGTAAAGCCGAGGTACATCTCGGCGATGCCCAGGGCAAGGAGCTTACTGAGGCTTATCTGAACCAAACGCATGAAATCAACATCCCGCATGCAACGCTCATGGATTTCACCCATGAGACGATCGATCCGCTGGCCGACGAGGAAAGCTTCAAGCTCGCCCTTACACGTCTCTGGAACGAAACGAAGGTTCATGTGGATTGGAGCCGTCCCGTCGATTACGTAAAACAGCATCCGCATTATTGATAGGAAAAAGGCAGCCTGCAATGGCTGCCTTTTTTCATATCTGTTGCCAACCGCATGGCCGCACCTGGTTCAGCGCTGCTCGAACAGTTCGCGTATCTCTTCTTCGCTGAGCTTGGACAGGAAGTTGTCGCCCGGCTGGATCATCTGGTCGATCAGTGATTTCTTTTTCTCCTGCAATTCGTAGATCTTTTCTTCCACAGTCCCCTTGGTGATGAACTTCAATACCTGCACGTTATTTTTCTGCCCCAAACGGTAGGCACGATCGGTCGCCTGATCCTCAACGGCCGGATTCCACCAGGGATCGAAGTGAATGACCATATCTGCGCCAGTGAGATTAAGCCCCGTGCCGCCAGCCTTGAGCGAAATCAAGAACACAGGAATATTGCCGGCATTGAACATCTTCACGAGCCGTATGCGTTCCAAGGCTGGCGTCGATCCGTCAAGATAGTAATACGTAATGCCGATTTGCTTGAGCCGCTCGCCGATATGTGCAAGCATCGTCGTAAATTGCGAGAAGACGAGGATGCGATGGCCGCCGGCTACAGCCTCCCCGACCACTTCTTCGAGCAGATCGAGCTTGCCCGAGCCGCCCTCATAGCCTTCCAAAAACATCGCCGGATCGCAGGCAATCTGCCGCAATCGCGTAAGGATGGCTAAAATCTTGATACGGCTTTCGCCAAAACCATTTGCCTGCAATTCAGCCGCAAATTCCCGCTGGCTGCGGACAAACCAGGCCTGATAGATTTTCTCCTGCTTGGGCGTCATCTCGCTGACCATCTTGCGCTCAACCTTATCCGGCAGTTCCTGCAAAACATCTTTTTTCATGCGTCGCAGGATGAACGGCATCACATGCCGACGCAGATTGTCCAGTACCCGCTCATCCTGTTCACGGACGATCTGCGTTTCATAGCGTTCCTTGAACTTCTTATGCGTCAAAAGATAACCCGGCATCAAAAAATCAAAGATTGACCATAGCTCGGTCAACGTGTTCTCGATAGGTGTCCCCGTAAGCGCGAAATAGCCGCTAGTCTTTATCTTCTTGACTGCCCGTGCATTCTGCGTCGTCGGATTCTTGATATGCTGCGCTTCATCGAGAAATGCGTAGCGGAACTTGCGTTTTTCGTAGAGCGCAATATCACGCTTGAGCATATTGTAAGTCGTGATCAGCACATCATAACTCTTATCAGCCTCTGCCAGCAAAGCCTCACGCTGCACCTTCGTCCCCGCCACAGCGGCTGCCTTAAGCGAGGGGGCAAAACGCTCGATTTCATCGAGCCAGTTATACATCAGCGAAGTCGGCGCTACAACAAGAGATGGCGGCTGTTCTGCATCCTGCCGTGCCAGCAGGAAGGCAATCACCTGCAGCGTCTTGCCCAGGCCCATATCGTCAGCCAATATGCCCCCCAGATGGTAGTCCGCAAGCGTCGACAGCCAATTGAATCCCGTCACCTGATAATCGCGCAGCACCCCCTTGAGGCCTGCCGGCACCTCATAATCCGCTTCTTCCGGACGGCGGATATTCCGCACGATGGAACGGAACGTGCGGCTGCGCTCAAGGTGCAGCGTCTCATCAGCCCGCGCCAGCTCATCCAGATACATCGCTTGCGAGAGCGGCAGTTCCACAGTCGCACCATCCGCTGCATTCTTGCGTGTAATGCCCGCATTCTCAACAAAATCCGCCAACGCCTGCATCTGCTGATCTTCCAGCGTCACAAATGTCCTGTCCTTCAAGCGATGATAGCGCCGTTTCTGATGATAGGAATCGAGGATATCCATAAGTTCATGGACATCGAGATCCTTCATATTGAACGTGACCTCCAGCAAATCCATATCATTGACACTGACGCCCGCCGATACTTTGGGCATGGGCCGCACAGGCCGCTTCACAAAGCTGTCCTCATAAAAAACATCCACCCATGCAGGCAGATTGGGAAGCTCCTCCGTCAAAAACTCATAGCTCTTTTCTTCATTCTTCTGCACCAGCTGATCCTTCTCGGGCTGAAAACCATAAACAGACAAACGCGTCAGGATCTCCTGCTCGCCGCGCATATCGCGCACCAGATGACGGCCATCACGCAGCGGCGGCGCAGATACGATAAGCGGATTGAACTTAGCATCCCCATAGCAAAGCTGCGGGCGCACCGCGATGCCATCCCCGGCATAGTCGATATAGAGCTCTGCCGTCAATGGCTGCAGCATATACTGCTCGAGGAAAGCGGGATCGACTTCGACCGTCGCCGCTTTTTCGATCCGTGGCATCACCTCACCAAAGAAACGGCCCATCTCCGATCGTGGCACATCGATATGCGTAGTCGTGCGGAAAGACTGCCAAAGCGGCTTGACCGCCCGCGCAAATTTCGCTGTGACTGCATAAATATGCTGATCTTGATAAAGATAGCGGCAGCCGTCATCCAGCGGCAAAATCTCCTCCGTCGTCAGGCTGACCTGGCCACGCCCTTCTTTCTCACGGATACGCACGCCGATCTGCGGCTGCTCCTGGCTGCCGCGCACATCGCCGATATCCGCACCGTTGATGCGCATCTCAAACGGCGTATCGCCCATGACCGCCAGGAAGCGGCCTAGATTATCCGGTGCCAGCTTGAACTGTTTCTGCTCAAAAATATAGCTATGGAATCCCGAATAATACACACCACGCTCCGGCCCATAGAGCAATACTTCCTTCTCGGCCCGATGCGCGTCTTTAAGCATGGCATAGAGCTTGGCCGACACGGGATCGGCCCAGCGGATATCCGCCAGATCCAGCGCAGAATTGCGGCCGAGCTGCCAGCTCTCCCCTTTTTCCTTGCAGTGCAGAAACTCAAGCACATTGCGCACCACATACAATCGACCCGTACCAAAGCGGAACTCCAGCCAGCAATCGGTGCGGCCGTAAAGGTCTTCCACAAATAACCGTGGCACAAGATAAGCTGGCTGACTGGCTGCCCGGTACTGTGAGCTTTCCTCACGATCCGCATCGGCAAAGAAACGAAACATCCGCCTGCTGCCCGTCGACTCAGCAGGCTCACCCTGCTGACGCACATCGAAAGCCCGCTTGAGCTGGCTAAAAATCTCGCTTTTCGAAACATTTGCCTCCTGTTCCTGCTCTTCGCCAGCCTGCTCCTCCTGAATCGCCTTGAGTACTGCCACCACATGCTTGCAGGCCCCAAGATACTGGCGGGCAGCCGGACAGTCGCAAGTATAATGCTCGATGCCGCTATGGTCTTTAGACAGGTGCACTTCGACTTCGTATTTTACCGATCCATCCACCTCAGCCCGGTACCGGTTATCCCGGACACGCTCAAGATGCGTAACCCGTCCCTGATTGTAATAACGTACCCCACGGCTGTAAGCCATATCACTCGCCACGGTGCGAATCATCATATCTTTCAGCAACTGCCCCCGCTCCTTTTCCTGCGCAGATCCTTCAAGCTCCCGTCCGTGCTTGAATCCACTGCTTTTCCTATGCTAAGATAATATTGTTGCTTTTAAGCATTCACGTATCCTTTTATTTTACTATGGACCGGTAGAAAAACCAACCGGCACAAGGAAAAATCATGAAGAAAAAACACCCGCAACTAGCAGCCGGTACACGTATCCTCATCGTCCGCCTCAGCGCCATCGGTGATGTACTGCACGCAACGTCTGTCGTCCACACGCTCAGGCATATCGAGCCCGGCTGCCATATCACCTGGCTCGTCAGTCCGCCAGCCGCCAGCCTGCTGGCCAATAACCCCGATATCGATGACGTGCTTATCTGGGACCGCCGCCAGCTTGACCGCGCCTTTGCCCAAAAGGATTTGCGTGGCATCCTGCGCAGTCTTGCCGCAGCGCGCAGGCTTCTGCGCCCGCATACCTTCGATATCGCGCTGGACATCCAAGGCCTGTTTCTCAGCGGCCTGCTGACGCGCATGAGCGGTGCACCGCGCCGCATCGGCATTCATGAACGCCATGAGGGCAACTTCCTGTTCATGACCGAGCTTGCGCCAAATCTGACAGTCAAACACAAAATCCACCGCTATCTGTCCGCACTGCAGCCGTTGGGCTTTGACATCTCGACTTTTCAGCCAGGCCTTGTGCTGGCGCTATCAGCTGCACAACGCAGCTGGGCAAAAAACTTCTGGCAGGGACATGGTATTGAAACCGGCAATCCAGGGCACCCGCTGCTGCTCGTCAACATGCGCACGACCTGGCCCGACAAAAACTGGCCCGCAGAAAATTTTGGCCGCTGCCTGCACACGCTTGCCCCGCACATTCAGATAGTCTTCACCGGCGCGGCTGCCGACACCCCTTACATAGCCAAAGCCCAGCAGATGCTTGGCCGTCCGAGCCTCTCCATTGCTGGAAATACCACGCTTACTGAGCTTGCCGCCTTGTTTACCGAAGCGGATTTGCTGCTTACTGGCGATACCGGGCCACTATATATTGCAGAAGCCGTCGGGCTTACCACATTATCCTTGTGGGGACCGACGCACCCTGACATCTACGGCCCGCTGACCGCCGGACACCATTTCGTCCTGAGCCCGCATAACTGCACGGCTTGCTGCAAAACAAAATGCAGGCATCACACCAATGCCTGCATAAACGCCATCACCCCTGGCAGCGTTGCCGAAAAAATAAAACGCCTGCTACCATGACAGGCGTTTTATTTTCTCACTTGTTTCCACCGACTACCCGCGCCATGACGCGGACGTTGTCTGCCACCGATTTCTGCGGATCGAACAGCCGGACCGCTTCAGCCTGCTGCTGCTTATCCGTGCAGAGCACCAGCTCCACCCGGCCGCCCAACAAACGCTTCGCCTGGCGGAAAGCCAACCAGAAATCGCGGCTCCAAGCAATCATGATATACGTATCAGCCAAATCGCTATGCGCGGCGCTGACAAGTTCAGCCACTGACGGACCGGCATCCTTGCTGCCGCTCACGAGCACATGGATGCCCATATCCTGCAATTCGCGTGCCTGTACCTTGTTTTCTGCGACCGCTATCAAAGCCACCGGCATCAAGGCCTCATGCGCATCGAGCACATGGCTCTCGCTCATATTCGTGACATGGATATCCTTGAGCGGCCCCCAGCCAATAGCCTGATCGATAACCTTGCCCGGATGATCGGTATGCAGATGAACAGAAACGCCGCGCTCCTGCGGCTGGACAAGCACGAAGTTCGAGTATTCCTTGAACTGCTGCTCAATAGCCGCGATGTCCGCCTTGGCATTCACGATCGTAAAGCGCACACAATACGGACGTACGATATCATTACGCGGGTCAGGCATCCCAAACTGCTGCGCCTCAAGCCCTAGCGACAAGCTGACCGCCGGCGAGACGAAATTGCCATCAAGACCTTTCAGGCAACCCTTAAGGAACGAAAACATGATACATGCACCTGCATCCTCACTGCCCACCTTAGTCAGTGCCTTTTCGCCGGCAGCAATTGCTGCCTCAAGGATTTCCGATATCGGTTTATTTGCACGCACCGCATGATAAGCGCCCTTGGCCACTGCCTTTGCCAGCTCGATGATGGGCTGCTCGGACGGCTCCGGAATCACCCGCTGGGCGTAAAGGATGCCATACTGGAACGCCTTGCCAAACTCCGATGACGTCGCATGGTATTTGCCCGACAGGCCTTTGCCAATGCCGCGGAACATCTGCGCCAGCACGACACCAGCACTGCCGCGCGCCCCGAACAGCGCGCCGGCTGCTACACGACGGGCCAGACCGCCAATACCATCATCCTTGACATCGCGCAGCGTCATCACGGCTGCGCCCATCGTACGCAGCACATGCGTCCCCGGCAGGCGTCCCACGCCTTCCATCTGATTGATATTCTCATACTCAAGCAGGAATTCGCTATACGCACCACTGACCATGCGCTTGAAATCGCCAGCAGTTATAACCTCTTTATTTCCTGTCATAACAATCACACTCGCTTTTTTATAATGTAGTATCGTACCTTGAAAATTTCTGCTAAAAACAGGATTCTATTATATACTTCGCGAAATAATAAAAATAACCTTTAAAATTCTAAAAATACAAGGAGTTTTTTTATGCCCACCATAAATAAATCCGCCGCAGCTGCAACTACCAAAAAAACAACAGCAACGGCCAAAACAACCAAGACTACCAAACAAACGGCTGCCAAGCGCAAAACCAGCAAAGCAGCCAAAGCCACGGGAAAAGAACCGACCGCCGCCAAGGGCACCGGCGACCGCATCTTCTCGCTCGATATCGGCACGCGCAGTGTCATCGGCATTGTCGCCGAGTATCGGGATGACGACGAACAGCTTCATGTCGTCGCTACCGATCGTCTCGAGCACACAACACGGGCAATGCTCGACGGCCAGATTCACGATGTCCCGCAGGTCGCAGCTGTCATCGAAAAGGTCAAGAAATCCCTGGAAGCTAAGACCGGGCCACTCAAGAATGCCGCCGTCGCTGCCGCTGGCCGCGCGCTCTACACGATGACCGCCGAAGCCGAAATGGACGTCAACGGCCTGATTACGGCCGAACAGCAGCGCAACCTCGATTTTGCCGGCGTACAGGCAGCACAAGCCGCACTGGCCGAATCCCACACCGTCGATGACCCGACACGCTATTACTGCGTGGGCTATAGCACCATCCGCTACGTTCTCGACGATATCCAGCTCAAGATGCTCATTGGCCAGCGCGGCAAAAAAGCCAAAGCCGTCGTCATCGCCACCTTCCTGCCACGTCAGGTCATCGACTCGATGCAAAGCGCCCTGCATGCAACCAACCTTGAAATGCGTGCTCTGACTCTCGAGCCGATTGCAGCCATCAACGTACTCATTCCGCCGACCATGCGCCATCTGAACCTCGTGCTTGTCGATATCGGCGCCGGTACCTCCGACGTGGCCATTACCAAGAACGGCTCCGTCATCGCCTACGGCATGGTACCGCTGGCTGGCGATGAAATCACCGAAGCCATCAGCCAGCGCTTCCTGCTGGACTTCAATATCGCCGAGGACATCAAGCGCCGTGCCGCCAATGGCGAGGACGTGACCTTCACGGACATCCTCGGCATGGACTATGCGCTCAAGGCTAACGAAATCATCGATCCGGTACTGCCGAATATCGAAAACCTCGCAGGTGCTATCGCCAAGCAGATTCTCGAGCTCAATGGCGATGCCCCGCAAGCCGTCATGCTCGTCGGTGGCGGTTCGCTGACCCCGCATCTGGCTGAATTCGTAGCCGAAGCCCTCGGCATGCCCGCCAATCGCGTCGCTGTACGCAAGCCCGACCGTGTGGATGGCATCACCGATCTGCCTGAGGACCTCCACTCACCGGACGCTGTCACACCGCTCGGTATCCTAAAGATCGCCTCGCTCAACACGCTTCACTTCCTCTCGGTCTATGTCAACGACGAGGAATACAGCCTGTTCAACTTCCGCGAGCTCACGATTTCCGACGCCCTGCTGAATGCCGGCATCAACATGCGCAAATACAACGGGCATCCCGGCCTTGGCCTTATGGTCAACATCGGCACCGAAAAGAAATTCTTCCCTGGCACGCTCGGCACTTTTGCCAAAATCATGCTTGGCGATGAAGAAGCCAACCTCGATACCGTCATCCATGACGGCGCCCGCATTACCATCATCCCGGGCGAAAACGGCACGACACCGAGCGTCCGCCTTGGCGACCTCGTGACCGCCGGCCAGGAGTATATCATCTACATCAATGGCCGCGAAAAACACATCCGCCAGCGCGTCACGATCAATGGCAAAGAGGCTGACGCTGACCAGCTGCTCGCCGATGGCGATACCATCGAAAGCCGCGAGTTCAAGAGCCTCGGCGAAGCCCTGCTGGCTGCCGGCTATCCGCCGACAGGCCGCAAGATCCACTATAAGCTCAATGGCAGCGATACAACCTATAGCTGCACGCCGGAAATCCTGTTGAATGATAATCCGGCCAGCATCTCGATGCCAATCCATGAGGGAGACCACGTCGAATACATCGCCGACGAGGAACCAAAACTCGGCGATATCCTAAACCTCAGCAACTCCGATACCTCCATCGTCATCTATTACGAAAACGCCGAGTATCAGATTCCATCGGCCAGTGTCGAGCTCACCGTCAACGGCCGCAAAGCCAGCCCGGGCACCCTGATTGACGACGGTTGTGAAATCACCTATGTCAAGTCCGAGCGCACAGCGACTACTGTCAGTGATGCATTGCTGGCTGTCAACTTCCAGCCGCCTGCAGCTACAAGCCGTGTGACTTTCACGATTCTCGTCAATGGCCAGCCTGTCGACTTTACCGATCCGGTCAAGAACGGCGACAGTCTTGAAGTCCGTCTGACCTCACTGGAAACTCCGGCAGCTCCAGCCATGCCTGCAGCTGCTCCCCAGCCAGCTGCCCCCACTCCAGCACCGAGCATCAGCAGCTTCATCCACACGCCGCAGCCTGCCCCCCAGCCAATCACGCCGCCAGCCACGCCGGCAGCTCCAGCTGGCACGCAGCCACGCCGCCGTACCATCGCGGATTTCATCCGCACGGATTGATTGCTGCTGCCCGCTACAAAAAATTTTTCTTGCATAAATAACAAAAAGAAGGTATCATAGTAACATGTGTCAACGCACATTAACTATGTGAAATGAATCCATTCAGCATCAACCCATTGCATGGATTTCACTAACAAGGAATAAGATTGACTCCGGAGGTGAAAATCAACATGGCAGTACCAAAGCGTAAAACTTCCAAAGCACGCCGCGATCAGCGCCGCGCTAACTGGAAACTCGAGGCGCCGGGCTTCATTGCCTGCCCGCAGTGCCACGAGCCGAAAATGCCTCATCATGTATGCCCGGAATGCGGCTACTATGACGGCAAAGAGGTCGTAAAAGCAGCAGAATAATGCAAAATAACAGGGCAGCCGCTGGCTGTCCTGTTATTTTGCCCTCTCATTCTCATACAGAAAGGAGCGCATCTTTGAACATCAAATCTTTCCGCGCTATCGAACAGATTCGCGCAGCACGTATCGATCGGGGACTGAGCTGCAGCCAGCTGGCACTCAAATGCGGCGTCCGCCCCTCGCTGATCTTGAACTTCGAATGTGGCACGCGCCCCATCTGCGAAGATACTTACAGGAAAATCTGCCAAATACTGGATCTTTGATGCGCTGAGCGGATAAGTCCCATAAAATCGTAAAGGCTACAGGACCAATACACACAAAGTCCTGTAGCCTTTTTCCGTTTATTCGTCAATAAACTCTCCTGATTCATATTATACCACAAACCCCAGCGCACAAGAAAGACAATTCGCATGAGCAGTACGAATTGTCTTTCTTGCTGTGTATTATATTTTAGGAGAGCTTTGACATCCGTTCTGCGCCTCCACGCTTGAAACAAATGCCGTAACGAAAGCCTGAATATAATATACCTTAACTGAGAATCATTGTCAATAGCTTGGTAAAAATTTTTTGCATAAAGAAAAGGCTGCCATCCGGCCAGCCTTTTCTCAATCGTATAGGCAAACATTCATTGCCAACAGTCCATGTGCCTCCCAGCAATGCTCTACGGAGTACTCCAGGCATTCATCCAATTGCTCCAGCGATGCCTCCATCACATCAATCTCCTTCTGCAATCCGTTCATGCTGTTGCAGAGGTTGCAAAGCTCCTTGAGCGTCTCTTCCATCTGACAGATTTCCCTTCATACAGTACCTATGTTACCCGATACCTGAATATTGTATACATACATTATAACATAATAAGAACATAAAGGAAGTGTGAAAAAATACAAAGATTCTCTCCCCTACAGGAATTTTATAAAAACAAAAAGGCCCCGTGAAAACTCACGAGACCAATGATATCAATGGCAGAGAGGGTGGGATTCGAACCCACGGTGGCTATTAACCACACTTGATTTCGAGTCAAGCACCTTCGACCACTCGGACACCTCTCCGTGTTCGTTGCGAACAAAAATATTATAGCATATGCTAATAGTATTTGTAAAGGTTTCAATCCAGGTTTTCTTATAAGTTTTTCTGTTTTTCCGCAATGCCTTCCTACCGCATCTGCCCAGATGATTTGTTTAAAAGTATATTAGATTATTGCCTGCTCGTTATTGCGAAACGACCTTCTTTCAATTATAATAATAATGCGGTCCTGCAAGACCGACGACATACAAAGGGAGGGTCCGGTGTGAATAGTCTGAATGCCGATCGAGCCGCCACCAGCTTTGCCCTACTGGAAGAAGATTTCTTCCTGTTGCAGGCCAAGGCTGAAGATATCCTGTTGGATACGGTGGGACTAGGTCATAAAATGCAGGAAGCGTTTGAACGTCATGGCGATACCCTGAGCTCTGCAGTTCTGTGGAAAGCATTGCAGCAGCAAGGATAACCCCTGGACGTCGAAAAGCGCCCTGGTTTCAACAGAAACCAGGGCGCTTTCATTTTATCTGGATCTAGTTTTAAACATTCTGAAGCTCGCCTCTGCGACGCTTGAGCTGATACGTAAGTACTAAGCCAAACAAAGTCAATCCGATGGCATCTGTCAAAAGCCCCGGCTGTATCATCAGCAGACCGCCCACGACGAGCAGGATGCGTTCCAGCCACAGGCAATTGGCTGCCAGATAACCAATCAGTGCCGACGAAAGCGCAATCATACCCGCCAGTGCTGTAACTGTCGAGAACAATAACTCCGCCACCGAGCCTTCCATCATCAGAAGCACTGGCGACAATACGAAGATATACGGAATGATGAACGCTGCAATGGCAAGTTTCGATGCATTGATGCCTGTCTTTAGAGCATTACCACCACTGATACCCGAGCCGGCATAAGCCGCCAGTGCGACCGGTGGCGTGACATCAGCGATGATGCCGAAATAGAAGACAAACATATGCGCAGCCAGAACCGGCACGCCCATCTGCACAAGAGCCGGCGCAGCAATTGTCGAGGTAATGACGTAATTAGCCGTCGTCGGTACGCCCATGCCAAGGATGATGGCCGTAATCATCGTAAAGAACATCGTCGGCAGCAGCAGGCCGCCCGAGAGCTGCAGCAGACCCGAGGCCAGCTTGAGGCCGACACCGGTCTTCGTGACGACACCGATGATGATACCAGCCGCCGCACAGGCCACGAGTACACCAAGCACGTTGCGCGCACCAGTCTCAAGACCGCGCACGATCTCAATCGGCCGCATGCGCGTCGATTTACGCAGTGCAGAGCAGACAATGGACAGAACGATGGCCACGAGTGCCGCCCGCATTGGTGTATAGCCCGAAACGAGCAGATAGACAATGAGGATAAGCGGAATGGCCAGATGACCGCGCTCACGGATAAGCGTCGTGATTTTCGGCAGCTGGTCGCGCGGAATTCCCTTGAGGTTCTCACGTTTGGCCTCAAAGTGAACGCCAAGCCAAACGCCGGCAAAGTACAGGAAGGCCGGCACGACGGCCGCTTTGACGATATCGATATACGGTACGCCGACAAATTCAGCCATCAGAAAAGCCGCGGCCCCCATAACAGGCGGCATGAGCTGGCCGCCTGTCGAAGCTGCTGCCTCAACCGCACCAGCAAAGTTCTTATGGTAACCAAGTTTCTTCATCATCGGAATGGTCAGCGAACCTGTACCGACAACGTTAGCGACCGAGCTTCCCGATACCGTGCCCATAAGCCCTGAGGACAGGACCGCAACCTTAGCCGGGCCGCCGCTGGCCCAGCCGGCAATCGAATTAGCAAGATCAATGAAGAACTTGCCCAGCCCCGTCGACTCCAGATAGGCACCGAACAGGATGAACAGGAAGATGAACGTCGACGATACGCCGAGCGGGATACCAAAAATACCCTCGGTCGTGAAATACAGGTGACTGACGAGCTGCGATACCGTCAGGCCACGATGCGCGAGCACGCCCGGCATATACGGCCCAGCAAACGCATAGGCCAGGAACGCCAATACGACACAGACCATCGGCAGACCGACCACGCGCCGCGTCGCCTCGATGACAAGCAGGATGCCCAGCAAGCCAACGCCAAAGTCGATATCGGAAACCGTACCAGCACGCAGCACGAGATTCTGATACTCATAGATGATATACGCCGGTGCTGCCGCGCCAAGTATCGCCAGCAGCAGATCGAACGGATGCAGTTTATGGCGCGACCACGACTTGCAGCTCGGATACAGCAGATAGACCAGCGCCAGGCCAAAACCCAGATGGACGCCGCGCTGCAGCTGGGCATCCAGCACGCCAAACGTAGCCGTATATAACTGGAAAACAGAAAACGCGATGGCAATGGCGGCGACAATCTTCGCCATCCAGCCCGTGTATTCCATGGTGTCGGACTCCTTGTCATATTTCTTCAGGATGTCCTCGGCCTTTTTTGCTTCAGACTCTTTCATGATAACATTCCTTTCCCTAATGGACTGACAAATAGTTCTACCGGCGTTCCCGGCGGATACGATTCATAGAGACGGTATTCGCGCCCGCCAAGCATCAGCGTCAGCTTGGTGCCGACGCCAGTCCTAAGCGTTAGGCGCGGAAAATGCCGTTCCATGTCATCCATGATGTAGTAATCGCCTTCCTGCCGGAAATTGCCCTCCTGCTCGAGGAAGGGCAGCCCGACGCCAAAAGACTGATATCGTGTCGAGTGAAGGACAAAACTGCTGCCATCGGCAGCAACTGCCAGATTCTCCCAGACTGGTGTCTTCTGCACCGAATGAATGAAATGAATGGTAAGCCTCGTTCCTGGCGCAGCGGGTACGGCCGCCACTTGACACCCGCCAGCCTTGACGAACAGGCAGGGCTGGTTCAGTACATCTCCAATCCCCAGCAATATCCCCAGGATGCACAGAAGAACTGGCAGTCTTCTCAGATTAGACAATTCTGACACTTCCCTCTCACTAAATATGCCTTCCTCATGCGAGGAAGGCATATAAAAAGCTATCGCTTACTCTTTGAAGAACTTCTCTGCACCAGCATTCATCGGCAGGGACATCCCCTTCGTAGCGCCCTCTTTCGTGATGAGCTTGCCGACCGAATGCGCAGCCTGCAAGCGATCGAGGTTCGAGAAGATTGCTTTGGCAATATCGTAGCCCAGCTTATCATCGACCTTGTCCGTAGCTACGAGCATTGCCATGACGGAAATCGTCTTGACCTCCTCATCAAAGCCTGCATACGTACCAGCCGGAATCGTTGTCTTCGTATAGAACGGATACTTGGCAATCAGCGCTTCAGCCTTGTCGTCGTCAACCGGCAGCAGGCGAACCTTGTTCTGCGAGCTGATATCCTGTACCGACGCCGTCGGATACCCAGCCGTCAGGAAAGCTGCATCGACATTGCCATCCTTGAGGGCACTGGCACCTTCACCAAAGGACAGATACTGGACCTCGATATCGTTATAGGTAATGCCATAAGCCTCGAGAATCTGGCGCGCATTGGCCTCAGCCCCCGAACCAGCTGCACCGACAGCAACCTTCTTGCCCTTGAGGTCAGCAATCGACTTGATACCGGATTTATCGAGCGTCACGAACTGGCAGGTCTCCGGATACAGCGTAGCAATGCCGCGGATGTTGTCGACCTTCTTGTCCGTAAACATCTCCGTGCCGTTAACGGCATAATAAGTAATATCATTCTGAACGATGGCTAGATCCACCGAACCATCCTTCAGCATGTTGATATTCGCTACCGTAGCGCCTGTGCTCTGCGCGCTGGCGTTCATCCCCTTGATATCCTTGTTAAGAATCTCAGCCATCGCACCGCCGATTGGATAGTACGTGCCAGCCGTACCGCCCGTTGCAATATTCAGGAACTTCTTGCCGCCGTCATCGCCGCCACAGCCTGTCAGAAGTGCCGCCGAAACGACCATGGCCATACCAATAGCTGCCAGTTTCTTGAATCTACCAAAGTTCATACAAACGCCTCCCGTGTCCTTTTTTGCATACAGTATTATTCATATCTCATATGTAATTATAGCATAGCTAATATACACAAGCAACTGCCGCAGTATAAAAAAAAACGATGTATGTAAAGTATATCTGTATACAATACACACATCGTTTCCATTTTTATATTCACTCCCGATAGAACCGCTGCAACAAGCGCACCAATGCCTGCTGATCGCTTCCCGCCATCGTCTCACGCGCAGAATGCATCGAAAGGATTGGTACACCAATATCCATCGTGCGCAGCGGCACCAGTGCCGAAGCAATCGAACCAAGCGTCGAGCCGCCGCGGCTGTCGCTGCGGTTGACAAACTGCTGCCAGGCAATGCCCTCCTCCTCACAAAGCCCCCGCACGATGGCGACAGCCTCAGCATCGCCGGCATACGACTGGCTCGCGGCCTGCTTGATTACAAGTCCCCCACCAAGCACAGGATGCACGACAGGGTCAGCCTTGTCCACATGGTTTGGATGCACGGCATGGGCCACATCAACCGATAGCATAAAGCCCGCCGCAATATCGATGAACAGCTGCTCTTTGGCAAGCCCTAAAGCGGCATAGATGCGCTCCAGCACCTGCATGAGCACCGCAGAACCTGCCCCCTGCTTGGTATTGCTGCCAACTTCCTCGTTATCAAACAAAGCCGCCAAACGCAGGCCCCGCCCCGCAGCTTCAGCCGCACAGATGCCGTCAAGGCAAGCCTGCACCGAAGTCAGGTTGTCAAGACGTGGCGAAGAGATGAGCGCATCATCAAGGCCCAAGGTACAGCCCTGCTCTACAGGATATGCCGATAATTCATACGACAGGATAGCTTCTGCCGGCACCTCCAGCTCTCGAGCCAGCCAATCCACAAAAAAGGACTTCTCCTCAGCTGCCGCCCCGTCTGCCGCGTCAGCTGTCTCCTGCCCCGCAAAGGCTGCTGTCAGCGGCAGCATATCTGTCTGGGCATTGAGCTTGCCCTCATCATTGACCTCACGATCCATATGGATGGCCAGGCTTGGTATCGTCAGCAACGGACGCATAAAATCCACGAGCCGGATTTCCGGATTGAAGGCATCCTCGCCACGCAGAACGACTTTGCCCGCCAGCGACAAAGGACGGTCGAGCCACGAGCGCAGAATAAGTCCGCCGTATTTCTCGACGTTCAAAAGACCGCATTTTTCCTTGACGATTCCCGCCTGCGGCTTGATGCGGAAACAGGGAAAATCCGTATGTGCAGCTGCCAGACGCAACGGGCCATCCGTCTTCCCCACGACAAACGCCAATAGCGTCGAGTCATAAACTGTCACAAAGTACTTGCCGCCCCGCGCCAGCTCCCAGGGCTCAGTCAGCGAAAGCTCGGCAAAGCCAGCCAGCCGCAGCCTTGTTGCACTCGCCTGTACGGTATGGAAAGGCGTCGGGCACTCAGCGATAAAATCCAAGAGTTCTTCCGTTTCTAGATTCATCCAATCAGTCCTTATTCTTATGATACCTTCATTATATCACAGTCACCATCAGCCGGCCGTACCAGCGCCTGTATCGCCTTGGTCGGACACTTTTCCAGGCATACGGGCTCCGCGCAATCCCGGCATTTTGATTGGTCAACGACGGCCACGAAACGGTCGATCGTTATGGCCTCATGCGGGCAGCTGCGCAGGCAAAGCCCGCAGCCGATGCAGGCATGCTGGCAAAGCTTCTTTGCTGCCGGCCCCTTGTCATGCGAACTGCATTCGACCTGCACAGGTGCCGCAAATGACTGCAAAGTCAAGAGAGCCTGCGGGCAGGTTGTCACGCATTTGCCGCACCCCGTACAGATAGCCTTGTCGACTACCGGCAAGCCTTCTTCGCCCATTGAAAGTGCCCCAAACGGGCAGGCTCTGACGCAGTTGCCAAAGCCGATGCAGCCGTACTTGCATCCCTTCGGCCCGCCCTGCACGAGCTTGGCCGCCGCGCAGTCAGGCACGCCCTCATAGCGCGCTGCCATGGCCGCAGCCGTTTTCGTGCCCCGGCACTTCAGATGCGCGTATTTCGGCTCAGATGCTCCGGCCTTCTTGCCCGTAAGCTCGGCCACCTTGGCAGCGACTGCCGCCTTGCCCGGCACGCAAAGATCCGGCGGCACCGACTCATCTTCGACGACAGCCTCCGCATACTTGGCGCAGCCCGCAAACCCACAGGCACCGCACTGTCCCTTGGGCAGGATATCTTCAACCTCATGGATCAGCGGATTGACCTCCATGGCGAATTTCTTGTCCGCCAGCGCGAGCACAATCCCGAAAAAGGCGCCGACGCCAACGAGCACGACGATTATCATGATTGCTGTGTTCATAGAGTACCTCCTAGCGGCGCTTCCCCTGCAGGAAGGCCTTTATAACATCCCCGAAAAGCCCAGGAAAGCCAGCGACAGCATGCCTGCCAGGATAAAGGCAATACCGATGCCTTCCAGCGGCTTCGGCACATCGGCATAGGCAAGCTTTTCGCGCAGGCTCGCCATCAGGATGATGGCCAAGGCAAAGCCCAGCCCCGAACCAATGGCAAAGACAATGCTTTTCATAAGGCTGTAGCTGTTCTCGACATTCAAGAGCGGTACTGCCAGCACGATGCAGTTCGTCGCAATGAGCAGCAGGTAAATGCCCCACATATTATAGAGCGCCGGTGCCTGTTTCTTGATGATGAGCTCCAAAAGCTGCACAAAGCTTGCGGTCAGCACGACAAAGACAATAGTCGTCAAAAACGTCAGCCCCAGCGGCTGCAGGACAAAGAAATAGACAATCCACGCCAGAATGGAACTCATCGTCATAACCGAGGTCACAGCCATGCCCATACCAACAGAAGCACTGAGATTCTTCGATATACCGAAGAAGATGCACAAGCCGAGGAATTTCGTCAATACGAAATTGTTGACGATGACCGCGCCGATAAACAACGTAAGATATTCAGCCATTACGACTCAGCCCCTTTCATCGCCGCCTGACGCCGCGCCTCCCGCGCCCGCCGCTCTTCCACATGCTTGTTCCAGGTCTTGGTCGCCGCCACCAGATAACCGATCAGGATAAAGGCGCCTGGCGGCAATACCATCATCAGCATTGGCTCATAGCCCTCACCGAACACCGGCAGGCCGAGGATTGTCCCCGCGCCGATAAGTTCACGGATTACCGAGATAATCAGCATGGCCAGCGTAAAACCGCAGCCCATGCCAAAACCATCGGCAAACGATTGGATTACGCCATGTTTTGACGCAAAGACCTCCGCACGCGCAAGGATAATCGCAAAGACGACAACCAATGCCAGGTAGATGCCCATGGCCTTGTAAAGCTCAGGGAAATACGCCTGAAGGACAAGCTGGGCCACCGTGACAATCGTGGCAATCGACGTGATATAGACTGGCACACGCACCTTGGGATTGACCCAGTTGCGCACCAGTGAAACGACCACATTGTTCGTCGTGATGACAAACGTGACGGTAAGCCCCATCGTCAAGCCATTGATGACTGTCGTCGTGACAGCCAGGGCCGGGCACAGGGACAAGGCGAGAATGAAGATCGGATTCTCAGCGACAAGTCCCTTGCTGAAAATTTGCCAAAGTTCCTTCATATCATTTCCCTCCCGTCAGCTGGGCAACTTCCTCAACAGCCTGTTTGACGCCCTTGGTTACAGCCCGCGAGGAAATCGTCGCACCGGTCATCGCCTGGATAGCATCCTTATCGGCAGGATTTTTCGTAACCATAAGCTGCGCAGCGCCCTTGCCGGCGAACTGCCCGCGGAAAGCCGGTTTCTGGGCATTGTCGCCAAGGCCGGGCGTCTCATTGTGCTCGAGGATATTGTAATCGATGACCTTCGCATCGGCAGATACCGCTACGAGCAGCTTGATCGTACCACCATAGCCCTTGCTCTCCCCCGGCACGATATAGGCCACCGTCTTTCCCGCCTTCTGCGCCGCAAACCAGCCCGCATGACCATCGACCGGCTGGAACACCTCTGCCTCAGGTACCAGCGACTTCATGGATTCCTGCCGCATGATCTCCGCCTTTTGCGCGGCCACCGGTGCCGTCACATAGTAGACCGAGCCAATGACGACACCTGAGATAAAGCACGCCATCGCCAGATTGGCCGCAATCTTTACCACCGAATGTTCCTCTGCCATCATTTGTCACCCCCAGCGCCAAAAATCCGCGGTTTCGTGAAGCGATCGATAAGCGGCGTCACCGCATTCATCAACAGGATGGAATAGCATACGCCCTCGGGATAGCCGCCGGCCAGACGGATCAGCACCGTGATAGCACCTGCGCCTACGGCAAAAATCACCTGTCCCTTGACCGTCATCGGTATCGTGACCATATCGGTTGCCATAAAGAAAGCACCGAGCACCAGCCCGCCAGCCATCATATGAAACAGCGGATCGCCTGTGAACAGTCCCGCCGGACCAAACACAAAAGTCAGCACACCAACCGTCGCCATCATGACTGCCGGCACAATCCAGTTCACATAGCCTTTGGCCACCAGATAGAGGCCACCTGCGAGCAGCAGCACCGTGCTCGTCTCG
Source organism: Pseudoselenomonas ruminantium (assembly GCA_015058575.1). GTDB lineage: Bacteria > Bacillota > Negativicutes > Selenomonadales > Selenomonadaceae > Selenomonas_A > Selenomonas_A ruminantium_O. Next base: position 3,229 of record SVBZ01000043.1, on the reverse strand, counting down.
CCCAGCGAGCCATTGCGCGTGCCGATGAACATCTGCCAGTACATAGCAGCCTGTCCGCCAAAGGTATTTACCAAAGCATCATAGCCCTGCAATTTAAGGATGTTGAGCGGCGTCGCACTCGTCATCGCATCGACACCAGCGCTCATATCCTGCATCTTCGACCATGTCGTCATCGCCACTGGCCAGGATACCATAAGCGCCGCCCGGCCAATATGGGCGGGATTGAAAATATTGAATCCCAAGCCGCCCATCGACTGTTTGGCGACCACGATGGCCAGTACCGAGCCGATGGCGACCATATACGGCGGCAGCAGCGGCGACATGGACATCGCCAGCAAAAGCCCCGTAATGCAGGCGCTGCCGTCAAAGGCGGTAACGGGCCGCTTCAACGCTCGCTGCCAGACGTACTCTGCACCCACAGCAAACACGACACCAGTAAGCATATTGATAAGTGCTGGGAAGCCAAACCACCAGATGGCAAACAAAGCTGCCGGCAGCAAGGCTGCATTGACCTGCCACATGATATGTGAGACGGTCTCATCGTCACGGATATGCGGCGAAGCTGAAATCGTGTACTGTCTTTCACGCATCTCACTCATTTCGCACCGCCCTCCTTCTGCTGCGCCTCAGCCTTAGCCTTGGCTTTGGCCATCTCCGCCCGTACAAAGCCCTTTGCGTTCTTGATGTATTGCACGATATTGCGCTTGGCCGGACACACATACGTACAGCAGCCGCATTCCACGCAGTTCATAAGCCCGTATTCGTCCCGGCACGCTGCAAAATCCTGCCGCTCAGAAAGAATCGATAACATGCTCGGCACGAGCCCCATCGGGCAGGCCTTGACGCAGCGCCCGCAACGGATGCAGTTCATCTCGGGGCCGTGTTCTGTGATTTTGCGCGTCAACGCGAGAATTCCCGATGAGCCTTTCATGATTGGCACTTCCGCTGTTGTCTGTGCCATGCCCATCATCGGGCCGCCAGCAATGAGTTTATCCGGCTCCTCACGCAAGCCGCCGCAAAAAGCGATCGCATCGCTGAACTTCGTGCCAATGCGCACGCGCAGATTCTTGGGCTCGGCAATCGCATCGCCCGACACCGTCGTGATCCGCTCGGTCAGCGGCAACCCACGCACGACCGCGTCATCGATAGCGGCCACCGTCCCCACATTCTGCACGACAGCCCCGACATCCATCGGCAAACCACCCATGGGTACCTCTCGGCCCGCAATGACCTTGATCAGCATCTTTTCCGCCCCCTGCGGGTACTTCGTTTTGAGCGCCATGACTTCAATAGCGGTACCTGCACAGGCCTTCTCCAGCGCCGCAATGGCCTCCGGCTTATTGTCTTCGATGCCAATGACACTGCGCTTGACACCGAGCACTTTCGCCAGAATCTGCACACCTTCCACGATATGCGCCGGTTCTTCCAGCATCAGCCGGTAGTCTGCCGTCAGATACGGCTCACACTCCGCGCCGTTGAGTATCAGTATGTCTACAGGCTTTGAGGGCTTCAGCTTGATATGCGCCGGGAACGTCGCGCCCCCCATGCCAACGATGCCCGCTGACTGGATAGCACTGAGTATTTCCTCATCCGTCATCGCCTTCCAGTCACGGCTAAGTGGCAGGCCGTCCACCCAAACATCTTCAGCATCGCAGGCAATGACCACCGCCGGGCAGCTGACGCGTCCGGAATGCGGCCGCTCCTCGATGCGCACGACCTTGCCTGACGCAGGCGCATGGATATCTGCATGCATGAACGCAGGACTCGTGCCAATCAGCTGGCCACGCTTTACCAGATCCCCGGCCTTGACACAAGGCGTACAGGGCGCACCGATATGCTGGCTCAGCGGCACGACCAGCTCCGCCGGCGGTGCCATCTCCTCAATGGGCTTATCCTTGGCGAGTGCCTTGCCGTCTTGCGGATGGATTCCTCCCCAAAAACTCTTGAACATCAACATCACCTCATAGCTTTCGCGATTCGCATCTCAATCCGTCAGGATTTCGACGATGACGGGCTTCATCTCCTGCCGCCTGGCCACCCGGCGGTCAAAGTACCGCACAACCCCCAACGCCAGCACAAATGCCACCAATGCCCCGCCTGCGCTCCCCGCCGTTTCCGTAACGGACAGCAACGGCGCCAGCCACCAGCCGGCCACAGCACCGCCTCCCGCCGCCAGCAGGGGCAGAATGAATACGACAAATGCACCGGCGAGCACATTTTGTTCCTGCACAGCAAAACGCACGCGCTGACCAGTCTGCGCGCCAATCGTATTGACCGCCTCGACCATCACCTGCCGGCTCGACGGACAGGCGCCACAACTCGTGCACTCCGCATGCCGGCCAACCTTTATCTTCGCCAGACCATCATAGACCTCGATGACGAGACCCTGTTCCTGTTTCATTTGCTCTCCTCCCGTCTATCGATATACACTTACTCTATTCGACTTCTATTCAAAATATCCTGTTTCCTATCAATTGTGAAAATTATATTTTAAAGAATAGATTCCCAACAAATACAGCAAATTGCAGTTTACCTGTGCGTGCGTGCTTAAAATAAACTTGAAAGAGCTCAGCTTGGGCGGGGGCGGGTGCACTTTTTCTCCGCTCCCGCTAAATGACCCGCACGGACGCTTTTGTACGTATCTAGGTGCATGTGCCGGGCAGGCCGGCGGCACGCCAATACATCGTGTTGTTCTAGAAAGTATCAGCTGCGGGCCATCCCTCACTGCGTTCGGGCAGTCGCTCCCGCTACGAAGAAAGTGTACCCGCCCCCGCCCTCTGCTAGGTTTGGCTAAACCTGCTCTGTTTCGGCTATAGGTCACGAATTACATCGATGTGCTTGTAACGGGAGCGACGGTTCGTACAAACCTGCGCATGCGGATGAGGGGATTTGCTGCGGGGCATCTCTCACTGCGTTCGGGTAGTCGCTCTCGCTGCGAAGAAAGTGTACCTGCCCCGCCCTCTGCTGGGGTTTGATAAGCCTGCTCTGCTTCGGCTATAGGTCACGAATTACATCGATGTGCTTGTGACGGAAGCAACGGTTCATGCAAATTTGTTCATACGAATGAAGGGGGCGAACGGGGTAGTGATTCTCCTACAATAGAAGTATGGATATGTAAACGGATAGCTACCGTTCTTATCCACCTCGTTGTCTAAGCTGGTAAAATAGTAGGGTAATGGTTAGGCGAAGTGCTTCTAGGACTTATATGTCCGCCAGAAAGTCAGTCTGT
>SVBZ01000042.1 GCA_015058575.1 Pseudoselenomonas ruminantium | reverse complement strand
CATGTGCCGGGCAGGCCGGCGGCACGCCAATACATCGTGTCGTTCTAGATAGTACTTGCCGCGGGCCATCCCTCACTGCGTTCGGGCAGTCGCTCCCGCTACGAAGAAAGTGTACCCGCCCCCGCCCTCTGCTAGGTTTGGATAAACCTGTACAGCTGCGGCGATAAGCTATGAATTACATCGATGTGCTTGTTACGGGAGAAACGGTTCGTGCAAACTTGTGCATGCGGATGAAGGGGGCGAACGGGGGAGTGCTTTTTTCTGTCTGGAGCGACTGTCCTGCGCAGCAGGACTGGGCCGTAAGCGCATAGGCTAGGGATAGATGTGTACGCCGCGACCTGGTAACGGGAGCAGGTAACTAAGTCCGTAAAACTCTGCAAGCGGCCCATTTAAGCGGAAACAGAAAAAGCACTACCCCGTGAACCCCGCGCTTCGTAGTAGCTGGATTCCTTGCATCTCTTTTACAGAGTCGTGTTATAATATGGGTAGCATCGTAGCGAGGACAGGAGGAACGGTCGATGACTTATGAGGAACTATATCAGGCAGCGCAGGCGCAGGGGTTTGCTGGTTCGTATGAGGAGTTTCGTGTGGCTTATGACAACTATCAGCGGCTGAATCCGGCGACGGAGGCACAGATTCGCGGGCTGGTGGCTGATAATACGCTGGTTCATGTCATGAACCAGTCGCTGAAGCTTATGTATAAAAACCTTTGATTTTGCACTTCAGGCAGTAAATCACGGGCGGCTTGACCGGTCAATTGACTTGTCAAGCCGCTTGTTTTATATTGTGGATAGGAAATTTGACTTTTTGTTTTTTATGTCGTATACTAATGCTTGTACGTTAGCACTCCGCGATGCAGAGTGCTAAAAAAACGATTTCAATCTTTTCAGATAAAGGAAGGCAGATAGAAATGGCAAAAGAAACCCATGAATTCCAAGCGGAGACCAAGCAGCTCCTTGACCTCATGATTCATTCGATCTATACGAATCACGAGATTTTCCTGCGTGAGCTTATTTCCAATGCATCGGATGCAATCGATAAGGTTCATTTTGCGAGTCTGACGAACCGTGACATCCTTGAGGGTGATGACAGTTTTGAGATTTTCCTTGAGCCGGATGCTGAGGCACATACGTTGACGATTTCCGATAATGGTATCGGTATGAGCCGTGAGGAAGTCATCGAGAATATCGGTACGATTGCCAAATCGGGTACGAAGGCATTCATGGAGCAGCTCAAGAAGGCCAAAGAGGCCAGCGAGGGCGGCGAAGGCAACACGGATAAGGAGCTTATCGGCCAGTTCGGTGTCGGTTTCTATTCGGCTTTCATGGTTGCTGACAAGGTCACGATCGTGACGCGCAAGGCAGGCGAGAAACAGGCAACGCGTTGGGAATCCACGGGTGACGGTTCCTATAGCATCGAAGAATGCGAGAAAGAGAAGCGCGGTACGAGCATCACGATTTCGCTTGGCAAGGATTTCTTCGGCGATGCGTCGGAGGAGAACTATACGGATACGTATAAGCTCGAGAGCCTTGTCAAGAAGTATTCGGATTATGTCCGCTATCCGGTCAAGATGAACTTCACGTTCGAAGAAACGCCGAAGGATGAGGATGGCAAGCCAATCGAGGGCGCTGACAAGGTAAAACGCGTTGAGCTGCGCACGCTGAACTCCATGCAACCGCTTTGGACGAAGAACAAGAGCGATATCAAAGACGAGGAGTATGAGGAGTTCTTCAAGAATCAGTTCCATGAGTGGGAAAAACCGATGGAGGTTTTCCATACGCATGCCGAGGGCTCTGTTGAGTATACGGCTCTTTTGGCAATTCCGGCCAAGGCACCGTTCAACCTTTATCATACGGATTATGAGCCGGGCGTTCAGCTCTATTCGCGCCATGTATTCATCATGGATAAGTGCAAGGATATGCTGCCGGATTACCTGCGCTTTATGAAGGGCCTCGTCGACTCGCCAGATCTGTCGCTCAATATCAGCCGTGAGCTGCTGCAGCAGAGCCGTGAGCTCAAGACCATCGGCAAGGCACTCGAGAAGAACATCCTCAAGGCGCTGGCGCGCAAGATGAAGAACAAGCGTGAGGATTATGAGAAGTTCTGGAATGAGTTTGGCAAATCGCTGAAAATCGGTGTTTATAACAGCATGTATGCCGGCAGCGATACGATTGACAAACTCAAGGACTTGCTGCTCTTCATGAGCTCGAAGGAAGGCAAGCTCGTATCGCTCAAGGAATATATCGAGCGCATGCCGGAGAGCCAGAAGAAAATATACTATGCGACGGCCAAGGACAAAGAGACCATCGAGCAGCTGCCGCAGATGGAGACGCTGCGCGACAAAGGCCTCGAGGTTCTGTATCTCCTCGATCCGGTCGACGAGTTCTGCATCGAGACGCTGCGTGAGTATGAGGGCAAGCAGTTCCATTCCATCAGCCGTGGTGACCTTGACCTCGATGATGCTGAGAGCCAGGAGGTTAAGAAGGAGACTGAGGACATCCAGAAGAAGAACGATGACCTCATGAAGGACATCAAAGAGGCACTGGGGGATAAGGTAGCTGACGTCAAGGTTTCGGCCCGTCTCAAATCGAGCGCTGTCTGCCTTGTCGCTGATGAGGCTGGCCCGTCGCTTTCGATGGAGCAGACCTTCGCTGAGATGAACAATCCGTTGTTCAAGGCGAAGCGCATCCTTGAGATCAATCCGCATCATGACCTCTTTGCCCGCCTGCAGTCGCTGCATGGTGCTGGCAAGGACAGTCAGGACTTCAAGGATTACTGTGACCTTCTCTACACGCAGGCCCTGCTCATCGAAGGCATCCTGCCGGAGAATCCGGTCGACTTTGCCAATAAGGTCGCCAAGCTCATGGCCAAATAAGCAATATTTTACGAAAAATAAGAACCTGCTCCGGCTTCGGGGCAGGTTTTTGTTTCCTGTTGGCGAATAAGATAATATAGAATGAAATGAAATGGAGGGCATAGAATGGAGAATCAGCCGAATGCAGAATGGTTTGAACATGTAATCAGCAAGCTCGAAGACGTTGACGATGTGCTTTTGATGGAAGGCCATCAAAAGTCGCACAAAAAAGTCAGTGATGCACTCGAACTCTTGAATTGGGCCGAAGAGAATCTCACGCGGGGCACGCTGCCATGCATCGCTACGCGTCATAGCACGCGCAAGTTCAAGCCGGAGCCCATCGAGGAAGAGAAACTCCGGCAGGTCATCGAGGCAGGACGCCAGGCCCCGAGCGGCAAGAACAAGCAGCAGAATCATTTCCTCGTCGTGCGCGATAAAGAGGTCTTGGAGCGGCTGGTGCAGCTCGTGCAGCAGGAATTTGCCAAGATGGAGATCACTGATGAGAACAGCGAGGACATCGGCGGTGCTATCCGCCTGGCCAAGAAGGGCAACTATGTCTTCAAATACAATGCGCCCTGCCTGATCATCGTCGCCAACAAGCGCAATTATGGCAATCGCTATGCCGATACGGCCTGCGCCATCGAGAATATGATGCTCGCAGCCAACGCCCTGGACCTGGGCTCGTGCTGGATCAACCAGCTGCGCTGGCTCAAGGATAATCCAGTCATCATGGAGTACCTCTATGAGCTGGGCCTGCATGAGGAGGAAGCCGTATTCGGCTCGCTGTCCCTCGGCTATGCCGACAGCGAAGACGGCCTGCCGAATCGCCGCATGGTTCCCATCAAGGGCAATGAAGTCACTTATATTGGCTGAAACATAAGAAAAGCGAAAAACAAGGGTGTTTTGCCCTTGTTTTTTCTTGTTTATTTCGATATAATATTGACAGGAAGTAAAGAAAACGTTTACTGAAAATCGTTTTTCCAGCGCGAGGAGGATGCTGATATGGCTGATCAGAAATTTACGGTAGAGAAACTGGCCGATCCGACGTTTTATCAGGAGAACCGGTTGCCGGCTCATAGTGACCATGCGTTTTATGCTGATGCGGCAGAGATGGCACGAGGGGAATCGTCCTTTTGCCGCACCTTGAATGGGCTGTGGCATTTTCATTTTGCGAAGAATCTTGCGCTTAGGCCGCAGGGCTTTGCGTCTGTGGATTTTGACTGCCGCAGCTGGGATACCATCCGTGTGCCGGCCCATCTCCAGCTCGAGGGCTATGGCCGGCCGCAGTATACGAACCAGACGTATCCGTGGGATGGGCATGAGGCCGTGACGCCGGGCGATATACCGCAGCGTGAGAATCCGGTCGGCTCTTATGTCAAGTACTTCGTCCTGCCTGCGGGCTGGGAAAATGCGTTTATTTCGTTCAAGGGAGCGGAGTCGGCATTGGCGGTCTGGCTTAACGGCCATTATGTCGGCTATAGCGAGGATTCGTTTACGCCTGCCGATTTTGACCTTACGCCGTACTTGGTGGCAGGCGAGAATAAGCTGGCCGTGCAGGTTTATCGTTTCAGTTCAGGCAGCTGGATTGAGGATCAGGATTTCTGGCGCTTCAGCGGTTTGTTCCGCGATGTCGTGCTCTATACGAAACCTGTGGTTCATGCGGAGGATATTTGGCTCAAAGCTGTGCCGCAGCATGATTATCAGGATGGCCGTTTGAGCCTGGACTTCAAATGGCGTACGGCAGAAAAGAAAACGATTACGGTTGAGGTGTTGGCGCCGACTGGGAAAAAGGTGTTGACCAAGCGTCAGGAATTGACTGGTCAAAGCAATCATTTTGAGACGGAAATCGATAATGTGGCACTTTGGAGCGCAGAACACCCGCATCTTTATCCGCTGGTGATATCCGTTTATGATGAAGCAGGGGCGCTGCAGGAAGTCATCCCGCTGCAGGCGGGCTTCCGCGAGTTTAAGATTGAAGACACGCTGATGAAAATCAATGGTCAGCGCATCGTCTTCAAAGGCGTCAACCGTCATGAATTCGATTGCTATAATGGGCGGGCAATGGATCCGGCAGCGTTCGAGCAGGATATCATCACGATGAAACGCAATAACATCAATGCACTGCGCTGCTCGCATTATCCCAATGCAAGCTATATCTATGAGCTTTGTGACCGTTATGGACTTTATGTCATCGACGAGACGAATCTGGAGACGCATGGGACCTGGCAGAAAAATGGCGTGCTGGCCCGCGATGAAAATACACTGCCCAACGATCATGAAACGTGGCAGGATATCATCCTGGACCGTGCGAAGTCGATGCTTGAGCGCGACAAGAATCATGCTTCGATCATCATCTGGTCGTGCGGCAATGAATCGTGCGGCGGCAAGGATATTTATAGGATGAGTGAGTATTTCCGCAAGACCGATCCGAGCCGTCTCGTGCATTACGAGAGTACTTTCTGGGATCGCCGCTACAATGATACCAGCGATATGGAAAGTCAGATGTATCCAAAGGCAGCGGATATCAAAGCTTTTTTGCAGGAGCATCGCGATAAGCCGTTCCTTTGCTGCGAATATACGCATTCGATGGGCAATAGCAATGGTGGTATGCATAAGTACACGGAGCTTACCGAGACTGAGCCGCTATATCAGGGCGGCTTCATCTGGGATTTCGTCGATCAGGCACTTTGGCATAAGGACCGTTATGGCAATGATGCGCTGGGCTATGGTGGCGACTTTGGCGACCGCTCGACGGATTATAATTTCAGCGGCGATGGCATCCTGTTTGCGGATCGCCGGCCAACGACGAAATTGCAGGATGTCAAGTTCAACTATCAGGATTTCACGTTGACGGTCGATGCGGAAAAAGTTGTCATTGCCAATAAGAGTTTGTTTACGGATCTTGCGGAATATGATTTGCAGTTGACGCTCGCGCTTGATGGCCGTGTGCTCTGGCAGAAGACGATGCCGGCTCCAGCGGCGGCGCCAGGGCAGAGTGCGACGGTAGGTCTTGAGGAACTGCCGCTTACCGATGCCGGCGAGGAATGTGTCACGGCATCGCTGTTGCTGCGTGAAGATATGCTTTGGGCACCGCGCGGTCATGAGATCGCATTCGGGCAGGGCATCTGGACTGTGGACGAAGTGGAGCTGCCAGCGGCAGCTGATGCGGTGGAATGTACGGATTTTGGCACGGGCAAACGCGTTAGCCACTATGAGTCGCAGGCTGGCCTGCACACATATACGGATAAGCCGCTGCATATCGTGCAGGGCGATATCAATCTTGGCGTGCAGGGCACGGGCTTTGAAATTATGTTCTCCAGTGCGCAAGGGGCCTTGATTTCGTATAAGTATAATGGCGTGGAGCTGATCGAGGAAATGCCACGGCCAAGTTTTTGGCGGGCGCCGGTTGATAACGATTATGGCAGCCGCCGTGATTTTGCCGTGGCTCAGTGGAAGCTTGCCAGCCTTTACCGCCGCTGCGTAAAAAAGGAATTGCGGCAGGCGGATGGCGAGTGGACGGAATTCAACTGGTTTGGCCAGCTGGGCATCAAGGAATATAAGGCACGGCAGATTTCGGTGCGGTTTACCTATGAGCTGGCAACGCAGCCAGCGGCAAGCTGCCGTATTGCGTATACCGTCTGCAAGGATGGTTCGTTGAAGACCGAGCTTGACTACGAAAAGGTAGAGGGTCTGCCGGAAATCCCTGATTTTGCGATGATCTTTACGCTTCCGGCTGATTATGACCGCATCCGGTTCTACGGGTATGGCCCGCTCGACAATTATGCGGACCGTCAGCAGGGCGCTAAGCTTGGCATATACGAGACAACGGCCAAGTCTGAAGTCGAACCGTATCTGTTGCCGCAGGAATGCGGCAATCATGGTGGAATCCGCTGGTTTGAGGTAACGGATAACCGCGGCCGTGGTGTACGCATCAGCGGCGATACGCCGTTTGCAGCTTCGGCACTGCCCTATAGCGCTCATGAACTGGAGAATGCCCGTCATGGCTATGATCTGCCAGCGGTACACCACACGTTCCTGCGGGCGTCATTGGGACAGTGCGGTGTCGGCGGCGATGATACCTGGGGCGCTCCCGTTTTGGAAGAGTATACGGTCAAGAATGACAGCAAGCATTTTGTATTCTATTTCAAAGGAATTTGATAAAGGATAAATAGTGGCAATAAGTACGAATAGGAGGCATATTCCATGATTACTTTCGATGAATCCACCGGCATATTCCATCTGCGCAATGATAAAGTCAGCTATGTACTGCAGCTGGTACGTGGCAAATACCTGCTGCACCGTTATTGGGGCAAAGCGATTCGGCAGTTCCGTGACAGCCGTCCCTTCCAGGCAATCGACCGTGCTTTTTCGCCGCAGCCGGCTGCCTATGAGAATGAGCGCACGTTTTCGCTGGATGTCCTGCCGCGTGAATATCCCGACTATGGGCATGGCGACTACCGCCTGCCCGCCTATGCCGTGCGTCTCGCCAATGGCACGACGGTCACGGAACTCTGGTATGACAGCCATGAAATCAAAGCCGGCAAGCCGAAACTCACGGGGCTTCCGGCAGCTTATGCCACGGACGGGGAGGCTGAGACACTGTTTATCCGTCTGCGCGATACGAATGACGCACTGGCAATCGAATTGCAGTATACGATCTTTGCGGATGCACCGGTTATCGCGCGCAATGCCCGTTTCGTCAATACGGGGGAACATTCCGTAAATCTTTTGCAGGCGGCAAGCTTTGCACTGGATTTTGCCGATCATGGCTTTGAGCGGATCAATCTTTGGGGCGGCCATGCGGCTGAGCGCAGTGTCGAGCGCGTGCCGCTTATGCGCGGGCAGCAGGAACATGCAAGCCGCCGCGGCGCAAGCTCGCATCAGCAGTCGCCATTTCTTGCTCTCGTGCGGCCGGAGACGACGGAGACGGCAGGCGATGCCTATGGCTTCAGTCTGGTTTGGAGCGGTGAGTTCTCATTTAAGACAGAGGTCGAGCAGTTTGGGTCGACGCGTGTCGTCGGCGGTATCAACGCATTCGGATTTGACTGGCAGTTGGAGCCGCAGGAAGAATTCCAGACGCCGGAGGCATTGCTTGTCTATAGTGCAGACGGCCTCAATGGCATGAGCCAGGCATTCCATCATATCGTGCGGGAGCACATCGTGCGCGGCAAATACCAGCATGCGCTGCGGCCAATCCTGGTCAACAATTGGGAGGCAACGTATTTCGGCTTTGATGAAGAAAAAATCGATAAGCTGGCCGACTGTGCTGCGGATTTGGGTCTGGAGCTTTTGGTGCTCGATGATGGCTGGTTTGGCAAGCGCAATGACGACAATTCATCACTTGGCGATTGGGTCGTTAACATGCAGAAACTGAAGCAGGGGCTGCAGGGCGTAGCCAAGTCGGCGCATAGCCGCGGCCTCAAATTCGGCCTGTGGTTCGAGCCGGAGATGATTTCGGCTGATTCGGATCTTTATCGTGCGCATCCCGAGTGGGTATTGCAGGTGCCTGACTATCCGTCAAGCTACGGCCGTCACCAGCTGGTGCTCGACCTTGCGCGGCCGGAGGTACAGGATTATATCGTTGAGGCGGTGGGAAATGTTCTCCGGTCAGCGCCCATCGATTATGTCAAATGGGATTTCAACCGCCATCTGACGGAGGCGTTCTCGCTGGCACTGCCGGCCGAAAAGCAGGGCGAAACCAAGACGCGTTTCGTGCTCGGGCTATATGCTGTGCTAGAACGGCTGACACAGGCTTTCCCCGAGGTGTTGTTTGAGAGCTGCTCGGGGGGTGGCGGCCGTTTCGATGCGGGGATGCTTTACTACATGCCGCAAACCTGGACCAGTGATAACACCGATGCCGTTTGCCGTCTGTCCATCCAGAGCGGTACGAGCATGGTCTTCCCGCCAGTGACGATGGGGGCGCATGTTTCGGTAGTGCCAAATCATCAGGTCGGCCGTGTGACGAGCATGCAGATGCGGGCCATCTGTGCTATGGCGGGGGATTTTGGCTATGAGCTCGATATCACACGCATGACGGAGGCAGAAAAAGCCCAGGTGCGCGAGCATGTTGCGCTCTATAAAAAGCTGCGTCCGACGCTGCAATTCGGTTCGTTCTACCGTCTGCTCACGCCCTTTGCCGGCAAAGGCAACGAGACGGCTTGGCAGTTTGTCAGCCAAGATGGGAAACAGGTCGTGCTCATGTACTTCAAGACCTTGGCAGAACCAGCATCGCCAATCCGCACGCTGAAGCTGACGGGATTGGAAAAGGATGCCTGCTATAAGGTGACGAAATACCTGCCAGCACAGCGTACCTCAATGGATTTTGGCGGCGAAACGGGTACAAGCCTGGTCGGACAGAGTTTCTACGGGGATGAGCTGATGTACAGCGGCATGGCCGTGGAGAAAATCGATACGGACTTCGCTGCATACCTGTGGGTCTTTGAGCAGCAATAAAAATTGCAGTTTTACGGTCAGTTCTAGCCTTCCCCTTACCGAGGGGAAGGTGGGCGCGAAGCGCTCGGATGAGGTGTATGCGTCCGTATGGAATCCCGATACTACGAAGCGCGGGGTTCACGGGGTAGTGCTTTTTCTGTTTCCGCTAAAATGGGCCGTTCGCAAGGTTTTACGGACTTAGTTACCTGCTCCCGTTACCAGGTCGCGACGTACATCTCTATATCTAGCTTATGCGCTTACGGCCCAGTCCTGCTGCGCAGGACAGTCGCTCCAGACAGAAAGAATCACTCCCCCGTTCGCCCCTGACATTCGTATGAACAAGTTTGCACGAACCGTTGCTTCCGTCACAAGCACATCGATGTAATTCGTGACCTATAGCCGAAGCAGAGCAGGCTTATCAAAACCTAGCAGAGGGCGGGGCAGGTACACTTTCTTCGCAGCGGGAGCGACTGCCCGAACGCAGTGAGGGATGGCCCGCGGCAAGTACTATCTAGAACGACACGATGTATTGGCGTGCCGCCGGCCTGTCCGGCACATGCACCTAGATACGTACAAAAGCGTCCGTGCGGGTCATTTAGCGGGAGCGGAGAAAAAGTGCACCCGCCCCTGCCCAAGCTGAGCTCTATCAAGTTTATTTTAAGCACGCACCAGCAGTCAAACTGCAATTTATCAATATGAGAATCTATCGTGAAAGAGGTTCGCTGGCCGGAAAGGCTGGCGAACCTCTTTTGTGGTAGGTGAGGTATGTTTTTCAGGTTTATTTTTAGATGGGAAGGGCAGTAGCAGGATTTTTGTCATTCATGTATAATATAAGAGAACTAGGACATTATTTATAAGGGGATTATCAGTATGCAGAAAATCAGAAAAGCAGTGATTCCAGCGGCGGGATATGGCACGCGTTTCTTGCCGGCCACGAAGGCGACGCCGAAGGAGATGCTGCCAATCGTTGATAAGCCGACCATCCAGTATATCGTGGAAGAGGCGATGGCCAGTGGTATCGAGGATATCTTGATCATCAGCGGGCACGGGAAAAGAGCTATCGAAGATCATTTTGATGGGGCTCCGGCACTGGAGGCAGAGCTGCGTAAAAAGGGGAAAATGGATCTGCTGGCAAAGGTACAGGAGACGGCAGATATCAACATTCATTATATCCGTCAGCGCTATATGCGCGGCTTGGGCGATGCCATCCTGTGTGCGAAATCGTTCATGGGCGATGAGCCGTTTGCGGTACTTCTTGGCGACGATGTGGTCTACAATCCGGACAGGCCAGCCCTGCGTCAGCTCATGGATGTTTATGAGGCGACGGGCGGCTCGGTGCTTGGCTGCCAGAACGTACCGGAGGAAAAGGTTTCTGCTTATGGCATCGTAGCTGGCAGCCAGACGGACGATGCGCGGCTGATGAAAGTAACGGATATGGTGGAGAAACCTGCCAGAGAAGATGCGCCGAGCCGTTTGGCCGTCTTGGGCCGCTATATCATCAAACCGCAGATTTTTGAAATCCTTGAGCAGACGAAGCCGGGCAAGGGTGGGGAGGTCCAGCTGACAGATGCTCTCAAAGTGCTGGCCAGCGAAGATGCTGTTTATGCCTACGACTTCGAAGGCATCCGCTATGACGTTGGCGATAAGCTCGGCTTCCTCAAGGCGACGGTCGAATATGCCCTGCGCCGTGAAGACCTTGGCGCACCGTTCAAAGAGTATCTGCAGGAGCTGGTAAAGGGAATCTGAGGTGTGACTTTTGCAGACAAAAAATAAAGCCAATCTGGCTTTAGGCATCAGTGCCGCCGGTTTCATCGGAACGATGGCAGCCGGCGGCACTGGCTTTTGGCCAGGTCTTTTGCATCACGGATTTTTGGCTGCGACGATTGGTGGCCTTGCTGACTGGTTTGCCGTGACGGCTATTTTCCATAAACCACTTGGCATATCATACCGGACGGACATCCTGCGCCGCAACCGGCCGCGCATCATGGAGGCTATCGTAACATTTGCCAGCGATGACCTGTTGAGCACGGAAAACATTATGCGGGTCATTGAGGAACAGGATTCGGCGCGCCTGCTCGTCGAATATCTGGAGCATCGCGGTGGCCGTGAGCGTGTGCATGAGGCTGTGGAAGCGGTACTTTTGCGGGCTGTTGCCGATTTGGACACAGCTGCGGTGGCAGCTGAGCTTTCGCCGGCCATCCATGAGGGGCTGCGGTCATTTGCCTTGGAAGATGTACTGGCAGATTTGCTGAAAATGATGGCTGAGGAAGAGCATTCGGTGCGGATACTCGAAAGCCTGCTGGCCATCAGCCAGCGGCTGTTGGCCTCTGAGCCGCTGCAGCAGGTACTGCTTACGCGTATTACGAGCCTGCGCCAGCAGTATGAGAAAGATTCAGCTGGCCGGGCTTTTGTGCTGGCTTCACTTGGCATCACGGACGAACGCATCCTGTCGATGCTGCTGGAGCGGGCGCAGCGACAGCTGCGGACGATGCTGGCCGAGCCGACAGAAAGCTATGCCAGCGTCAAGGCGGGGCTTGAGACGATGCTGCGGGCGCTGAGTCAGGATACGCGGCTGCGGGCCATCCTGCAGGAACGCAAAGAACAGCTGCTGGAACAGTTTGATATCGAGGCTGGTCTTGCCCGTTGGCTGGAATTGAATCTGAAGGGGGATAATCCGTTTTGGCTGCCGCAGGTACATGGCTTCCTCGATGCACGTATGGATGATTTTATCCATTCAGCGCCATGGCAGCGGCGTTTCGACCGCTTTGTCAAGCAGTTTGTGGAAGACGAGCTGACGAAACATCATGCGCTGATTCCGGGGCTTATCCGCGAACGGCTGGCGGAGTTCTCCGATGATGAACTCGTGGCGTTTGTCGAAAACAAGGTGCAGGATGACTTGCAGATGATCCGCATCAATGGCGCGCTGGTCGGGTCTCTGGTTGGCATGGGCCTCTATCTGGTCGTTACGGTACTGGAAAGGATGTGGGGGCTATGAGCTGGCCGAATTGGAATAAGGCCGATAAGACACTTTTCCTGGCGCTGCTGTTATTCTTTGTGGCGCTGGTACTGCATCTTGCGTATCCGGAAAAGGCTGCCGCCGATGCGTTCCTGTTCTGTGCCGAGGCGGCGCTTGTCGGCGGTATTGCGGATTGGTTTGCCGTGACGGCGATTTTCCGCAAGCCGCTCGGTTTTCCGTATCATACGGCTATCCTGCCACGGCGCCGGCAGGCGTTCATCCAGGCATCGGTGACGATGGTGCAGAAGGAATTCTTTTCGCGGCGCAAGGTGTTCCGCCATCTGGAGCGTCTGCATATCATGCCGATGCTGCTCGGCTGGCTGGCAGAGCCGGAGACAGAAGAGCGGCTGGTACTGCGCCTGGTGCATTTTGCGCGTGATTTTTTCTTGAAACAGGATGCACGCGGACAGGCAAAGGTCATTGCGGATCGATTCCGCGGTACGCTGGCCGGGCTGGAGCCGGAACCGTTCTTTGCGCTTTGGGGCGGCTGGCTGCGGCAGACGGGCAAGGATAAGGAGTTCCTGGGCCGTGTGGCTGTGTATATCCGCGGGCGCGTGGCCGGCGATGATACGCGCAAGGCATTGGCGGCTATGTTTGAGCGTTTGGGCGAGGAAAAGGTACAGGATAATTCTCTCGGCGCTTTCCTGATGGGGCTGGCCAGAGCCGTAGACCTTGTCAATTACGAGGAGGCCGCTAAGCTCGTGCAGCAGCAGATTCTTGCCATGTTGGACGATTTGGCGCAAAAGGATTCGGAATTGCAGCGCGAGCTTTTGCAGCTGTTCTATGAAAAGGCGGCGGAACTCAATCAGGAGCCTTCGTTCCACTGCCTGGTCCATGAGCTCAAAGACAGGCTCGTAAGGGATTTGCCGCTGGAGGAGGCCGTGTTTTCAACGCTTGACCATCTGCACCGTCATTTCGCCGAGGACAAGGCACGTCATGTCGATCCGCTGGCCGAGCATATGCCGGCGCTGAGGACACGGCTCGAGGAAATCCTGCGGACAGAATACCGGCGCATGCTGCATCTGGTTGAGACCGATGAGCAGCTGCGTCATACCGTAGGCCATTTCATTTACGATTTGCTGGCGCGTACAGCCTTGCATGCGCAGACGCTCGTCGGGGTTATCGTCACGAATGTCCTGTCGCGGCTGACGGATGAACAGCTCAACCATTTGGTCTACGACAAGGTCGAGCCGGATCTTTTGTGGATTCGCATGAACGGTTCGATTGTCGGAGCGGGAATCGGCCTGCTACTCTATGGGGTGATGACCCTTGTTGCCCCGTGAAATATAGGCTGGCTGCCTGTTGTAGTTATTGACAATCATTATCTATGGCTATATAATAAAGACGGTTGTTATGTCAGGGATTTGCCTGATTTACACATAATACGCGAAATGAAGCTGTTTCGTGGTAAAAGGGATTATGTTTGAGGAGGAAGCGTCATGTTTCAGAAAACAGATTTTTGGATCGGTCTTGCAGTAGGTGCGGTTGCTGGTGTATTCGGTTATCGTTTCATGCAGGAGCGTCAGCAGCAGATGGCTGCTTTCCAGCAGACTGCACCGGCAGGTGAGCTGCCGCTGGCTGAGCTTCAGCGCCAGAAAGAGGAGCTCGAAGATCTCATCGCTGCTCAGGAAGCCAAAAAGAACTGATTTTTCCTTTTAGGAAATGGAGACTGCCAGCATTGGCAGTCTCTTTGTGTAAACGGGGAGCACGAGGCAGAAAGAGGTTAGGTTTTGAGTATATTTGACAGTTTGCAGATACCGACGAATTCACTGGATATCTTCATCCGTTCGGTGGAGATTTCGGCATATATTCCGGGCCGGGTGCGTTTGCACAGCCGGAATCTCGTGAACAATCCGGGCTTGGAGCAGCAGGTCCGGACACAGCTCGGGGCATTTGCCGAAATCGACAAGGTCGAGACGAGTACGGTTACCGGCTCGATATTGATTCAATACCAGCCGGAGCGGCTGCGCAGGAATGCGGAACTCTGCAAGGTAGAACAATATATCATGACACATGCAAGGAGGAAATGACATGTCGATTGTATCGGGGTTTATGATGGGGGCGGCCATTGGCAATAACATCCGCCAGATGTTCACAGGCGGTGGATGTGATGGCGTGGCTGCTGTGGCACCGCAGCCGCAGCAGCCACTGGCATTGGTGGCCCAGGTCCCGGGACGCCGCCGTTATCGTGCTGCTGTGCTTACGCCGGAACTGGCGACACTCCTGGAAGAGAAGCTCAGCCAGCTGGCATTTTTGACGTCGTTTGCAGCGAACAGCACGAGCGGCAGTTTGCTGTTTACGTATGATCCTGCTGATGAGCGCAAGATGGATGCGCTGGCGCTTTGGCTCGAGCGTTATGTCTTTACGCGCCCGCAGGCTAAGACTGAGGTGCAGGAGGTTGAGGAAAATGCAGCTGCTGCCGAGGCCCATGCTGGCAGCCTGACGCGCAGCGTACGCAATATGGCGCGGTCGTTCAGCGCTTGGATCAAGGCGCATACGTCAGGGATCTTTGATATCAGTTCGCTGGCTTCGTGTATTTTTGCGCTGCGTGGTTTGCGTAAGATGCTGCTTACGAAGACATATCCATCGGGAGCACAGATGCTCTGGTGGGCCTTGGCGTTGATGAGAGGATGGCGGACGGTATGATGTACCAAAGCTGCTATATCAATCTGCAGGCACGGCTGAGCCGTGAGCAGCGTGTGCTGCTGGCTGCACGCATCCGCCGTTTCCGTCAGGTAAAGGCGGTGACCGTGGGAGAGCAGCGCATCCAGCTCTGGTATCGCGGCATTCTGCCGTATCGTGCCATCCAGCAGCAGGCAATCGCTGCAGTCGAGGAAGCGCATGCAGCAGCAAGAAAACCGGCTGACCTGCTCAAGGAGTATCAGCGCGAGGCCTTGTTCTCGCTGGCCAGCTTTGCCGCCATGGAAATCCTCAAGCGGACATCGCCGCAGCTGTTCCTGAGCATGAAGGCTTTGCGCAGCCTGCTGGTGCTTGGCATTGCGCGCAACTTTATCCGCAATGGTATCGCTGGCATGGTCAAGGATCGGCAGCCAAATGCCGATACGCTGACGGCGACAGCTGTCATTGCCTCGGTGCTGGCTGGCAAACCGGAGTCGAGCCTCACCTTGCTCGCGCTGTCTAATGGTGCGGAAATGCTTACAAGCTATGCTGCTGAGCGTGCCCGGACGCATATTTCGGGGCTCTTGTCGTTGGATCAGCACTATGTCTGGCTCGTCGAAGGCGATGTCGAGCGCAAGATCCCGGTCGAGCAGGTCAAGGTCGGCGATGTGATTTCCGTACACACAGGTGAGAAGATTGTCGTTGATGGCCGCGTGCTCGATGGCAATGCGGCGGTCAATCAGTCGTCAATCACAGGTGAGTCGAATCCGGCGATGAAAAAAGTGAAATCACCGGTCTATGCGGGCAGTGTCGTTGAGGCAGGCAGCCTGACGATTGCCGTCGAAAAGGTCGGCAAGGATACGTCGCTGGCGCATATCGTGCATCTCGTCGAGGAGGCCCAGACGCGTAAGGCACCTGTGCAGAATTTCGCAGATCAGATGGCCAATCTGCTCGTGCCGGTATCGTTTATCGGTGCTGCTGTGGTTTATGGCGCTACGCGCGACTGGCAGCGGGTGCTGAACCTGCTGTTCATCGATTTCTCCTGCGGCCTGAAGCTTTCGACAGCTACGGCAATCTCAGCGGCTATCGGGGCAGCGGCCAAACGCGGTATCCTCGTCAAGGGCGGCAACTACATTGAGTCGCTGGCTGAGACGGATACGGTGGTGCTCGATAAGACTGGTACATTGACGGTCGGCATTCCGCAGATTTCCTTTGTCAAGACGGCACATGAGGTCAAAGAAAAGGAAGTTATCCTGCTCGCGGCATCGGCAGAGCAGCACTCGGTGCATCCGCTGGCTGTAGCTATCCAGAAATATGTCAAGGAAAAGGGCTGGCAGACGCCGCACCACAAGTCGACGAAAACCATCGTTGCGCGTGGCATGGAAGCTGTTGTACCAGCCTTTGCGGATAGCAAGGGTGGTTTTGTCCGCGTTGGCAGCCGCAAGTTCCTGATGGAAAACGGCATTGAAGATACGGAGCAGCTGGCCTTGGGATTGACGAGCAAGAATCTCTTGTATGTTGCCTGCGATGATCGTCTGCTTGGCGTTATCGGCATCGAGGACCCCATCCGTCCGGCTATGAAGAAGACGCTCAATCAGATGCGCCGCTATGGTATCGACGAGATCGTCATGCTGACAGGCGATTCCAAGCCTGTGGCAGCTGAGGTTGCGGCCAAGATGGGCATCGATTCGTATTATGCGGAAATCCTGCCTGAGGATAAGTCTGATTATGTCAATAAGCTCAAACAGCGTGGGACAGTCATGATGGTAGGCGATGGCATCAATGATGCACCGGCTTTGGCCTTTGCCGATGTCGGTGTCTCACTGGGCGGCCGGCAGACGGATATCGCTGCCGAATCCTCGGCCGTCACGATTCACTCAGAAGATCCGTGCCGTCTTATGGAGGCTTTGCAGCTGGGAAGGCGGACGATGTCGCTGGTGCAGCAGAATTTCATGGCGACCATCCTGGTCAACTCGGCGGCTATGCTGCTCGGAGCACTCGGACGCATCAATCCTGTCTGGGCAGCAGCCATCCATAATACGGCAACGCTGGCAGTGGTGCTCAATAGCTGCCGTATCCTGCGTCCGTCCAAACGGGAATTTTTGCCACGTCATCGGCGTGCCTAAAATAGAAAAAAGCGCTGATAAAAGCCTGCGGTTTGCTTGCCGCAGGCTTTTTCAGCGCTTTTTTTATGGAAACGGGAAGTCAGATACCCATTTCGATATTGTGGATAATGGTCGTGAGCTTGTCCATCTCGGCAGCTGTGCGCTCGTTGATGACTTCAAGGGCTTTGATGGACTGCGTGGATTTCTGGATGTGTGTAACACCTTCGTTGAGACTCTTGTGGAGATTCTTCATTTCCGTTGCAAAGTGTTCATCGAACTCGTTGATCTTATCCTCGAAGTCCTTGTTGGCTGAGAGGATATTGTCGATTTCGGCGACGTCGTGCAGCAGCACTTTGATGGCCTCATCGGAAGTATGCAGGCTGGTCTGCGTATTTTCTGAGAGCTTGCGGACTTCCTGCGCGACAACTGAGAAGCCGCGGCCTGCCTCGCCGGCACGGGCTGCTTCGATGGCGGCATTGAGAGCCAGCAGGTTGGTCTGGGCGGCAATCTCGTTGATCATCTTCATGACATCGTCGATTTTCTGCGTGCTTTGGGAGAGCATGTCGAGTTTCGGCGTGATTTCGCGATTGCGCTCTGTCAGCTGATTGAAGAGACCATTCTGCTCATCGATACCGTTGGAGAGCTGCTTGATGGCTTCCTGGATGAGATCGACATCGCCGGACATGCGCATGATGGTCTGGACGATGCCTGGCATCTTCGCCTGATAATCTTTGAACATATTGATGAGGTTGTCTTTGAGCACCTCGGTATGTTTCTGACGGTCGATGATGCGTTTGAAGAAGAATGCATTGCAGTCCGAATAGCTGCGGGCGAAATTATCGACATATGCATCTGAGAATGACTGTCCTTCGGGCACATGGTAGAAGCAGATGGCAGTCAGCGTCTCATTGACATGCAGGCCGGCGATTTCGCCGAAGCTCGAGAAACCAGCGACAGGCACATCGTCGAAGAAGTCCATATGCTTGATTTCCTCGGGATAGCCGAGACGGCGCAGGATACAATCATTGAGGATCGCGCCGATAGCCTTGGGCTTGTTGCTGGTATACGCGCGCAAATCGCGGGAAAGAGTGGTTTCAAGCGGCTGGCGTTTTAGCAGGTAAAGCTTTTCGCCGGTTACGACATCGCAGAAGAAACTGATGCGGTCATTGACATCATCGACGCCCGAAATCGTACGGATGAAGTCTTCGCCATTGACATCGGTGGCAAAGGTATAGCCTTGCAGCTTCGTCTGCAGTTCCTGGGTGCTGCTGACGCCGAAATGATCTTTGAGTGCTTCGATGAAAGAAACAGGCTCGCCGTTTGGTCCCTCGACGGTCTCGATATAGCGCAGGGCTGTATTGGCGCTGCCGACTGTGAAGACGTCGCCGGTGCGCTCGACAGCCTGCGATTTGAAGATGCCATAGCGATAGGCTTTCTTGAGACGGACCAGCGTGATGACCGCGTGGTTCTCAAGGCACTGCTTGTCATCATAGATGTAAGTATGGGTAAAGGTCATGTCGCCAGCTGCGCTGCCGCCGATAAATGGAATCGGGAATTTGCCGGA
Source organism: Pseudoselenomonas ruminantium (assembly GCA_015058575.1). GTDB lineage: Bacteria > Bacillota > Negativicutes > Selenomonadales > Selenomonadaceae > Selenomonas_A > Selenomonas_A ruminantium_O. Next base: position 28,695 of record SVBZ01000042.1, on the reverse strand, counting down.
TTCGAACAATGCTTGCAGGACAAAGGTCTCGCAGGCCGAAGCGCCGTCGACGTAGATCATGGCAAAGGAATGGGCGACGCTGAGACGGAACGGCGTCGGCAGCTTGTCGATTTCGCGGCGGATGGCGGCGACGCGGTCGTTGACGGTCATCTCGACAGAGCCGCGGCGCAAATCATCATTCGGCAGCGGGATGCTCATGATATGCAGCGATTCGATCATGCGATTGGAGAACGCCTGCAGCAAAACTTTGGCGCGGCCATCCGGTGCCTCGCAGTAGAGCGAGCGGCTGCCCTGCGGACGGCAGAGCTCACCGGAGGTCGTCATGAGGATGACCTTGGTCGTGGAGGGGACTTCACGTTTGATTGTTTGCGCGACTTCCGGGATGCTGAGGTCTGGCGAGACAAAGCCCATGATCAAGGCACAGCCCTCGGCGACATCGGCTAAATCCTTGAGACGTACTGCGGTAAGATCATTCTTACCGAGATATGCGGTCTTAATGTCCTGCTGGGTGGAGACGGCAGGGATGGATGGGGTTGCATGGGAAGCTGCGGGACTCGCAGCTTCGGCTTTCTTCATGCCCGAAGAAAAAAGATTGATCATTTCTAAACACCTCTTTGTTTTATGACAGTCGTTACATGTTGACACTAGATGTGGACGGGCACATAGACTATCTTTATATTTATTTTTCGGCATGGAAAGTGAAAATCCTGCAACAGAAGACGTTTATTTTATATACGGGAGATAATAGGTGAAGGCAGAAGGGATGCTATAAGTATTGGAAATTTCAGCTGCTGAGGCCCAGCAAAGCGATGCGGGGCATTCTGCTGTCTGGAGGCAGTCTGCTTGTAATTGTATATCCCATCCGGACAAATGCCATTCGACATGCGAGAATATGTGGCGGGCAGCGGGCAGTGGCTTGATTTGGCTGGCTTGATAGCCATGGCATTGCAGCCAGGCTTCGATATCCTGTTGTGAGAGCCTGCCAGGCAGATTGGGAAATTCCCATAGTCCTGCCAGCAGTCCTTTGGCTGGCCGCTGGTGCAGGGCATAGGCTGCTCCCTGGTGCAGCAGCAGGAGGGTGCGATCCTCCTGACGCCGAGGTTTAGCGGCTGCCTTGACAGGGTACTTTTGTTCCTGCCCGTTGTCGTGGGCAAGACAGAGCTGCTGGAGCGGGCAGGCGGGGCAATGCGGTGTGCCGTGGGGCAGGCAGACCGTCGCACCAAGATCCATAAAGGCTTGATTGAGGCTGCTGGCATCGGAGCCGGTCGGATAGTGAGGGGCAAGGGCGTTTTCGACGGCCGTTCGCGTGCGGGCGGCCATGATGTCCTCGGGGCAGGCGAGGACGCGCATGATGACGCGCAACATATTGCCATCGACAGCTGGCCAGGGCTTGCCCCAGGCGATGGAGCCGATGGCACCAGCCGTATAGCGTCCGATACCTGGCAGGGCGAGCAGTTCTTTATGATCCTGAGGCAGTTCGCCATTGTGCTTGGTGAGGATGACTTGAGCGGCTTTTTTGAGATTGCGGGCCCGAGAGTAATAGCCAAGTCCCTGCCAGAGCTTCATAAGCATCTCGTCATCGGCAACGGCAAGGGCAGCGATATCGGGCAAAGCCGCGAGAAAACGTTCATAGTAAGGGATGACCGCAGTGGCGCGTGTCTGCTGCAGCATGATTTCCGACAGCCAGGTATGATATGGTGTCGGGGAAAGCCGCCAGGGCAGTTGCCGGTCGCTGGCTTGCCCCTTGTACCAAGTGAGCAGTGGCTCAATAAGAGCGGGGAATATACTGATATGGGGTAGTATGGTTTTCAATGCTGGATACTCCTTTGACATTATTTGCTGATGCGGATTATTCTAACATATAGTTGCTGGTAAGGCTATGAGCAAAGAAAAGACAAAATATTATCAAATAGCTGAATAATTCAAGAAAATGTAAGGATTATAACTTTAGCTCCGCAATATGAGGACAAAAGTAATAAAATCCCAATTATATATCGAGGCATTGTGTTTTGGGGGAGGAATATAATAGTAAAAATATTTAATTAAGCATAAAAATGTTACATTATGCTATTGACAAAAAAGTACATCAGCGCAATAATGTATACATACTTTACAACGTTACATATTCAGATAGCCCTGTGGCAGTGAGAGCTGTGATGGGGAGAAAGGGGATAGCGGCATGAAACATGTCTTGTCTGTTTTTGTCGAGAATCAGACTGGTGTGCTCGTCCGGGTTGTAAGTATGTTTTCCAGACGGGAATTCAATATCGACAGTCTGTCGGTAGGTGTGACCGAACGGCCGGAATACTCGCGCATTACGGTAGTAGTGCAAGGCGATGAGAATCTCGTTGAGCAGATGATCAAGCAGCTGGAGAAGATGCCGGTGGTTCAGGCCGTGCAGCGCCTGGATGAAAAAAATGCTGTGTGCCGCGGTATGACGCTGATCAAAGTCAGAGCGGATGATACGAACCGGCTTGATGTCTTGAAGATGGCCGAGCTCTTCCGGGCTCATGTGGTGGATGTGGAATCGTCTACGCTCGTCTTCGAGATAACGGGCAGCGATGACAAGGTGACAGCTTTCCTGAAGCTTGTCAAGCCTTATGGCATCGCCGAGGTCATCCGTACCGGCCTTATCGCATTGGAACGCGGTGAACATACTATTTATGAACATTGTGAGGAGAGAGAGTACTATGGCAAAAACTTATTATGATCAGGATGTCAACTGGGAAGTTCTGAATGGCAAAAAAGTTGCTATCATTGGCTATGGCAGTCAGGGACATGCACATGCCTTGAACCTCAAGGAAAGCGGCGTTGACGTTGTGGTCGGTCTCTATGAGGGCTCCAAGTCCAAGAAAGTTGCCGAGGAACATGGCCTGATGGTCAAGAATGTCGCGGAGGCAGTCAAAGAGGCTGACATTACGATGGTCCTGATTCCGGACGAGAAACAGTCCGATGTCTACAAGAATGAGATTGCCCCGAACCTCAAATCCGGTAGTGCTCTTGCCTTTGCTCATGGCTTCAATATTCATTATCAGCAGATCGTTCCGCCGGCCGATGTCGACGTATTCATGGTCGCGCCGAAGGGCCCGGGCCATCTCGTACGCCGCACGTACACCGAGGGCTCTGGTGTTCCGGCTGTATTTGCTGTCCATCAGGATGCATCGGGCAAATGCTTTGATATCGCCCTGGCATATGCCAAAGGCCTTGGCGCTACGCGTTCCGGTGTCCTGCAGACGACGTTCCGCGATGAGACGGAGGAAGATCTCTTCGGTGAGCAGGCTGTTCTCTGCGGCGGTGTCTGCCAGCTGATGCAGACGGGCTTCGAGGTTCTCGTCGAGGCCGGCTATCCGCCAGAGATGGCATATTTCGAGTGCTTCCATGAGATGAAGCTCATTGTTGACCTCTGCTATGAGGGCGGTTTCACGAAGATGCGCAAATCCATCTCTGATACGGCTGAGTACGGCGACTACATGGTAGGCCCGCGCATCATCACCGAAGAGACGAAGAAAGAGATGAAGAAAGTCCTGAAGGAAATCCAGGACGGCACGTTTGCCCGCAACTGGCTCTTGGAGAACCGTGCTGCTGGCCGCGCCAACTTCCATGCACAGCGCCGTCTCCATGCGGAGCATCAGATCGAGAAAGTCGGCAAGGAGCTTCGTAACATGATGCCGTGGCTGCGCGATGCTGCTGACCTGTCGAAAGATTAAAGCGTAACGAAGCAGAATATAAGATTTTCCATGAAGCCTTCCCCCATCGGGGAGGGCTTTATTCGAATCATAAACCAGGAGGGCAACAAAATGGGCATGAATATGAGCGAAAAGATCCTGGCCCGTCATGCGGGTGTAGAATCGGTAAAGGCCGGCCAGCTGATCAACTGTAAGCTGGATATGGTGCTGGCCAATGATATCACAGCGCCGCCATCGATAAAGAAATTCGAGGAGATTGGCCGCCCCGTGTTCGATCGGGAGAAGATTGCCTTGGTACCGGATCACTTCCAGCCGGCCAAGGATATCAAGTCAGCGGAACTCGGCAAGGCTGTCCGCGATTTTGCGCATAAATGGAAGATCGTCAATTACTTCGAGCAGGGCCGTGTGGGCATCGAGCATGTCATCCTGCCGGAAATGGGGATTGTCGGCCCTGGCATGCTGACAATCGGTGCGGATTCCCATACCTGTACCTATGGCGCAGTCAACGGGTTTGCAACAGGCGTGGGCTCGACGGATCTCGGTGCGGCTATGGCTACCGGTGAGGCATGGTTCAAGGTGCCGGAGGCCATTAAGGTAAATCTGACGGGCAGGAAACCCGCTGGTACGAATGGCAAGGATGTCATCCTGACGCTTATCGGCAAAATTGGTGTCGATGGAGCGCTTTACAAATCCTTGGAGTTTGCTGGGCCTGGCGTAAAAGAGCTTACGATGACCGACCGCCTGACTATTGCGAACATGGCTATCGAGGCTGGTGCCAAGAACGGTATCTTCCCATTTGATGAGGTCACGAGGGAATATGTCGAGGGACGTGTCAAGAAAGCCTATGAGCCGGTGGCAGCAGATGCAGATGCCCGCTATGTCCAGACGGTCGAAATCAATCTCGATGAGCTGAGGCCGGTGGTCGCATTCCCGCATCTGCCGGGCAATACGAAGGCTGTAGCTGATATCGGGGAACCGATTGCCATCGATCAGGTAATCATCGGTTCCTGCACGAATGGGCGTCTGGAGGACATGGAGATCGCGGCGGGCATCCTCAAGGGGCACAAGGTGGCAGATCATGTCCGCTGCATCATCATCCCGGGCAGCCCGGCCATCTATAAAGAGTCGATGAAGCGCGGCTATATCGATGCCTTCATCGATGCGGGCTGTGCTGTCTCGACGCCAACCTGTGGGCCATGTCTTGGCGGCTATATGGGCATCATGGCGGCTGGCGAGAAGTGCGTTTCGACGACGAATCGCAATTTCCGTGGCCGCATGGGTCATGTCGACAGCGAAGTATATCTGGCTGGCCCGCATGTGGCAGCAGCCAGTGCAATCCTGGGGCGCATTGCCACGGCAGAGGAGGTAAAGTGAGATGAAGTTAGCAGGAAAAGTCTGGCGCTATGGGGATAATATCGATACGGATGTCATCATCCCGGCGCGTTATCTGAACACATTCGATCCGCAAGAGCTGGCCAGTCATTGTATGGTTGACATTGATGAAAGCTTTGCCCAGAATGTCAAGGCTGGCGATATCATGGTCGGCGGCAGGAATTTCGGCTGCGGTTCCTCACGCGAACATGCGCCGGTAGCCATCAAGGCATCCGGTGTGCCTGTGGTCATTGCCGCGAGCTTTGCCCGCATTTTTTACCGCAATGGCATAAACATCGGGTTGCCTTTGTTAGAGATTGGCGATGCTGTGGAGAAAATCAAGGCCAGCGATGAACTGTGTGTGGATACGGCGACTGGTGTCATCGAGAATCTGACGACGGGCGATGTTTTCCATGCAAATCCGTTGCCGGGCTTCATCCAGGATATCGCTAAAGCTGGCGGGCTTATCAATTACATCAAGGAGAAAAACTGATCATGGCATATAAGATTACTGTAATTCCTGGCGATGGCATCGGTAAGGAGATTACCGATGCAGCCGTCAAAGTCCTCGAAATGGTCGATAAGAAATTCGGGCTGGGCCTCGCGTATGAGTATCACGATGCAGGCGGTACGGCCTATGATAAATACGGCACGCCGTTGCCGCAATCGACTATCGATGCCTGCAAGGCGTCGGATGCCGTGCTGTTCGGTGCAGTGGGCGGTGACAAATGGGATAACGTAGATCCGGCGCTGCGTCCCGAGAAGGCAATCCTTGGCCTGCGCAAGAATTTGGATCTCTATGCCAATCTGCGCCCGGTCAAGGTGGCGGATGCCTTGGTGGATTATTCGCCGCTCAAGCCAGAACTCGTTCGTGGTGTGGATCTTGTTATCGTACGCGAACTGGTCGGCGGCATCTATTTCGGCGAGAAGTGTGAGTCAGAGCAGCATGATGGTGTTGAGCGGGCCTGGGACCTCGAAAATTATTCGGTTCCTGAGGTCGAGCGCATTGCAAAGCTTGCGTTCGCGACGGCGAAACTGCGCCGCGGTAAAGTCACGTCGGTCGATAAAGCAAATGTACTGGCGACGTCGCGGCTCTGGCGCCGCACGGTAGCTAAGGTGGCCGGAAACCATAAAGACGTGGAGCTCAATAACCTTTACGTCGATAACTGTGCGATGCAGCTGGCTATCCGCCCGACGCAGTTTGATGTCATCGTGACGGGCAATCTGTTTGGCGATATCCTGTCCGATGAAGCAGCCGTTGTCGGTGGTTCGATTGGCATGATGCCATCGGCGTCCATCGGCACCTGCACGAGTCTTTATGAGCCGATTCACGGCAGTGCTCCCGACATCGCCGGCAAGGGCATCGCCAACCCGATGGGGACGATCCTGTCGGCAGCGATGCTGCTGCGCTATTCGCTGCATGAGGAAGAGGCGGCCAAAGCCATCGAAAAAGCGGTGGACAAGACGCTGGCGGATGGATATCGCACGCCGGATCTCTGGAAAGAAGGATTTTCGAAGGCCAATACCGAAGAGATTACACGGCTGATTTGTCAGCGGATTTGAGTCTTCCTCATGGGGGTAGGCTGTTAGGAGGCGATCGTTTGAAGGGAGCACAAGCAGTAGCGGCCTGCCTCAAGGAGCAGGGCGTTGATACCGTATTCGGCTATCCAGGCGGCATGATCCTGCCGCTGTATGACGCATTTTACGATGACAAAGAGATCCACCAGGTGCTCGTGACGCATGAGCAGAATGCTGCGCATGCAGCCGATGGTTATGCGCGGGCGTCGGGGAAGGTCGGGGTCTGCATCGCGACTTCGGGGCCGGGGGCTACGAATCTGGTTACGGGAATTGCGACAGCATTCATGGATTCGATTCCCATCGTGGCCATTACGGGGCAGGTGGATACGGCACTTCTGGGCAGAGATGCGTTCCAGGAGACCGATATCCTCGATGTCACGATGCCGATCACGAAGCATAACTACAAGGTCAAAGATGCCCGGCAGCTCGTGCCGACAATCCGCGAGGCCTTCCGGTTGGCGCGCAAGGGACGGCCAGGGCCTGTGCTTGTCGATGTGCCGCGCGATCTCTTCTTTGCCGAAGTTGATTACGAGCCTTTGACTGCGGAAGCCAAAACGCATGGCAGGCCGGATGCTGATTTCTTGATCTGTGCGGCCGAGGCGGCCCGGGAAATCGCTATGGCAAAGCAGCCTGTGGCAATTGTGGGCGGTGGTGTGATTTCGGCTGGCGCCTCGGCTGAAGTAATGGCGTTTGTGGAGAAATACCATCTGCCCGTAGCGCATACACTGATGGGACTGGGTGCAATCCCGCGCTCGCATCCCCAGTCCTTGGGCTTTGCCGGGATGCATGGTGAGAAGGCTGCCAATCATGCGATCGCTGCCGCAGATCTTGTCGTGGCCATCGGCAGCCGCTTCGGCGACCGCCAGACGGGCAATGTCAAGAAATACACGCAGGATACGAAGTTCATCCATATCGATATCGATCCTGCTGAGATCGACAAGAACATCGGCAATTCATTGGGGCTGGCTGGCGATATGAAGTCAATCCTTGCCCTGCTGATGAAACATGAGCCCAATGGCGATTTAGCGGATTGGTGGCATAAGATTCATGCTTGGCGCGAGACGTATGAATATGACTACCATCAGAACCGGCTTACTGTTCCCTGGGCAATGCATCAGGTGGCGCTTATGACAAAGGGCAGGCCGTTTGCTTTTGCCACCGATGTTGGCCAGCACCAGATGTGGGCGGCACTGCATCTGCATGTCGAGGAGCCACGTACCTGGCTGACGTCGGGGGGCTTGGGAACGATGGGCTTTGGACTGCCAGCGGCAATGGGCGCGCAGCTGGCTTACGGTGATACGCGCCGCGTCATCCATGTTGCGGGTGACGGCGGCATCAAGATGACGGGCAATGAGTTCTATACGATAGCGCGTTTGCAGCTGCCAATCGTATCGCTTATTGTCAATAATACGAGTCTGGGCATGATACGCCAGCTGCAGAAAGTCATGTACAAAGAACGCTATATTGCCTGTGAGTTTGATTATCCGATGGATTATGCAGCGTATGCCGGAAGTTTCGGTATTGAAGCCGAGACGGTGTCCACGCAGGAAGAATTTGCCGCAGCTTTGCAGCATGCCTTGGCGGACAAAGATCATCCGCGGGTCATTGTGCTCAATGTCTGGCGCAGTTTTGTCGAACCGATGATAAAAGGCGGCGCCCGTATCGACGAATTCGTGGATTTCAAGTGACATTTATAGAAAAAGCAGGAAAAACATCTTCATTTGTTGTATACTATTATAGATACGATAAAATACCGGAGGTGTTTTTCTTTTGGTCAAAAAGGGAATTATTCTGGCAGGCGGTTCGGGGACGCGGCTTTATCCGCTGACGAAAGTGGTCTCGAAGCAGCTTATGCCGGTTTATGACAAGCCGATGATATATTATCCGCTGAGCACGCTGATGCTGGCGGGAATCAATGATATTTTGATTATCACAACGCCGGAAGACGAAGGATTGTTTGCGCGGCTGCTGGGCGATGGCAGTCAGCTGGGAATCAGCATTTCCTACGCCGTACAGCCAAGTCCGGATGGCCTGGCACAGGCGTTCTTGATTGGCGAGGCGTTTATCCAGGGCGAGCCTTGTGCATTGGTACTCGGCGATAATATCTTCTACGGTTCGGATCTCGCCCAGGCTATGCAGCGGGCGGCACAGCTCGATACAGGGGCAACGGTGTTTGCTTACTATGTCTCCGATCCTGAGCGCTATGGTGTGGTTGAGTTCGATAAGAGCGGCAAAGCCTTGAGCCTTGAGGAAAAGCCGGCAGAGCCGAAATCCAATTATGCAGTGACAGGCTTGTATTTCTACGATAAGGATATCGTGGATATCGCCAAGAGCATCAAGCCATCGGCGCGTGGTGAGCTTGAGATCACGGATGTCAATAAGGTATATCTCGAACGCGGTACGCTCAAGGTCGAAAAGATGCGCCGCGGCTATGCCTGGCTCGATACAGGCACGCATGAGTCATTGCTGGATGCCGGGGCTTTCGTGCGTACGATCCAGGCGCGCCAGGGCCTCAAGATTGCCTGCATCGAGGAGATTGCCTATCGTATGGGCTATATCGATGCGGCGCAGGTCGAGAAATTGGCACAGCCGTTGCTCAAGAATGAGTACGGCAAGTATCTGATCAATATGTTGAACGAGTGATGGAGTTAGAGAGATAGCAATGAAAGCAACAGAAACAAGTTTGAAGGGTGTATTTGTCCTGGAGCCGCAGGTCTTTGGCGATGCGCGTGGCTGGTTTATGGAAAGCTGGTCGCAGCGCAAGATGGAAGAGGCAGGCATAAAGGTGGATTTTGTACAGGACAACCAGTCTTTTTCGGCACAGAAGGGGACACTGCGCGGCCTGCATTATCAGCTGAACCCCAAGTGTCAGGCAAAGCTTTTGCGCTGCACGCGTGGCAAAATCTTTGATGTGGCGGTCGATATCCGCAAGGGGTCGCCGCAGTATGGCCAGTGGGTAGGTGTGGAGCTTTCGGCTGAGAACAAGAAGCAGCTCTTTATTCCGCGCGGTTTTGCCCATGGCTTCATCACATTGACCGATGATGTAGAGGTGCAGTACAAGGCGGATAATTACTATGCGCCGGAATGCGATGGCAACATCCGCTGGAACGATCCCGACATTGGCGTAGCATGGCCCATCGAGCCGGTCATCCTGTCGGAGAAAGACCAGAAAGCGCCGCTGCTCAAGGAGCGTACGGATCTTAACTTTGTCTATGGGGAATAACTTCCAAGGGGGAAATACGATATGAATATAGTCGTAACCGGCGGTGCTGGTTTTATTGGCGCGAATTTCGTTTATTATATGCTCGAGAAGCATCCGGATGATAGGATCATCTGCTATGACAAACTGACGTATGCCGGCAATATGGCAACGCTCGAGGAGGCTTTGCAGCAGGATAATTTCAAGTTCATCCGCGGCGACATCGCTGATCGTCAGCAGGTCTATAAGCTGTTTGAGACGGAAAAGCCCGATGTTATCGTGAATTTTGCTGCTGAGTCACATGTTGACCGCTCGATTGAGAATCCGGAAATCTTCCTGCAGACGAATGTCATCGGCACGAGTGTCCTGCTGGATGCCTGCCGTAAATATGGCGTCGACCGGTATCATCAGGTATCGACCGATGAGGTCTATGGCGATCTGCCACTTGACCGTCCCGATTTGTTCTTTACGGAGACGACGCCGCTGCATACGTCGAGCCCATACTCGTCGTCGAAGGCGGGTGCCGACCTTCTGGTGCAGGCTTACCACCGTACCTATAAGATCCCGGTTACGATTTCGCGCTGCTCGAACAATTATGGCCCGTATCATTTCCCGGAGAAACTCATTCCGCTTATGATTATCAATGCGCTGGCGGGCAAGAAACTGCCGGTCTATGGCGATGGTCTCAATGTGCGTGACTGGCTTTTCGTCAAGGACCACTGTGCAGCAATCGACCTCATCCTGCAGAAGGGCAAGGTCGGCGAAGTCTACAATATCGGCGGTCACAATGAACGGGCAAATATCGATGTGGTCAAGACCATTCTGCACGAACTTGGCAAGGGGGAGGAAAGCATCGAGTTTGTCACGGACCGCAAGGGCCATGACCGCCGGTATGCCATCGACCCGACCAAGATCCGTGAGCAGCTCGGCTGGGAACCGACGACGCGTTTCGAGGATGGCATCAAGGAAACGGTCAAATGGTATCTGGACAATCGCGGCTGGTGGGAAAATATCATCAGCGGCGATTATCAGAACTATTATGAGCGCATGTATGGCAGCCGCTCGTCATTAGAATTCTCGAAAATCTAAAAAAAATGAAAAAGGGGTTGACACAAATTGGTCAGCCCCTTATAATATTATATGTTGGCAGCGATGAGCTTGCGGACAACTGAATCATCTGGGGGCATAGCTCAGCTGGGAGAGCGCTTGAATGGCATTCAAGAGGTCAGGAGTTCGATCCTCCTTGTCTCCACCAGGAAATGACAGAACCTAACGGTAGTTGGGTTCTTTTTTGTTGCATAAAGAATTTCTGCAAATAGTTTGAAAATTATTGACTTTGCGATAACTGTGCGCTATAATATAGACAAATCAAAGGAACTGATACTTCTGAAAAGGTAATAGCTAGCCAACGGAAAATCAGATTCCTGAGGAGAAGAAGGTCTATAAAGGAGGGGAGTCCGATGGGCCCGTAAGAACGTTACCCAAAGGGAGAAAATGGAGACGACAAAACAGAATAGTGACGATTAGCAGCTGGATGACAGAGAAAAGATCCGGCTGCTTTTGTTATGTGTACTCTTTTTTACACAGGGAAAGTGTAATATTGTAAAGCAAACTGTAGTTTGAGATTGACATGTATTCGCGAGTATATTAACATATATAACAATATACACAAACACCGTGTACTATTGCGTAGGTAGTTTCAAGAGTATCAAGAAAGAAGGGGTTACGTTGGCATTCTATTTTGAAGAACCATCACACACTTTTGGCGAGTATCTGCTTGTTCCAGGTTATTCCTCGGACAAATGCATTCCGAACAATGTATCGCTTAAAACTCCGCTGGTGAAGTTCAAGAAGGGGGAGGAGCCGAAACTCTCCATGAACATCCCGATGACTTCGGCCATCATGCAGGCAGTTTCAAACGACAAGATGGCAATCGCGCTCGCTCAGGAGGGTGGCGTGTCCTTCATCTATGGTTCACAGACGATTGAGGAAGAGGCTGCTATGGTCGCTCGCGTCAAGAACTATAAATCTGGTTTTGTCAGCTCCGATTCCAATATCAAACCGACCACGACCCTCGGTGAGATTCTTGATCTTCTGCAGAAAACAAGCCATTCGACGATGGCAGTTACCGAAGACGGCACGCCGGATGGCAAGCTCTTAGGTATCGTTACGAGCCGTGATTACCGCGTTTCGCGCATGTCGCTGGATACGCAGGCCAAAGAGTTCATGACGCCGTTTGAGAACCTCATCTATGCCAAGGCTGAGGAAGTCACGACAATCAATCAGGCCAACGACATGATTTGGGAAAATAAGCTCAACATGCTGCCGATTGTCGACAAGAACCAGCACCTCCGCTACATGGTGTTCCGCAAGGACTATACGGATAACAAAGAGCATGAGCTCCAGCTCATCGATAAGAACAAGCGCTATATTGTCGGTGCTGGTATCAACACGCGTGACTACGCTGAGCGTGTTCCGGCCCTGCTGAAGGCTGGCGCTGATGTTCTTTGCATTGACTCCTCCGAGGGATTCTCTGAGTGGCAGCGCATCACACTGAAGTACATCCATGAGAACTTCGGTGAGGATGTAAAGGTCGGTGCTGGCAACGTTGTCGATGCAGAAGGTTTCCGCTTCCTTGCTGAGGCTGGTGCAGACTTTATCAAAGTCGGTATCGGCGGCGGCTCCATCTGCATCACACGTGAGACGAAGGGCATCGGCCGCGGCCAGGCTACGGCGCTTATCGATGTTTGCGCTGAGCGTGACCGTTACTATGAGGAGACGGGCGTTTATATCCCGGTCTGCTCGGATGGTGGTATCGTCCATGACTACCATATGACGCTGGCTCTGGCTATGGGCGCCGACTTCCTGATGCTTGGCCGTTACTTCTCCCGCTTCGATGAGAGCCCGACGGACAAGGTCAAGGTCAATGGCACGTATTATAAAGAGTATTGGGGCGAGGGGTCCAATCGTGCCCGCAACTGGATGCGCTATGACCTCGGCGGTGCGCGCAAGCTGTCCTTCGAGGAAGGCGTTGACTCCTATGTTCCGTACGCTGGCCCGCTCAAGGACAACGTGCAGACAACGCTGGCCAAGATCCGCAGCACGATGTGCAACTGCGGTTCGCTGAGCCTGCCGGAGTTCCGCGACAAAGCGAAGCTCACACTGGTATCGGCTACGAGTATTGTCGAGGGTGGTTCTCACGACGTTATCCTCAGAGACCGTCTGGGCCGCGACTGATAAGCGAATAAGAATTCCAAGCCATTTTCGTATTTGCGGGAATGGCTTTTTCTTTTCAGTGGAATTTCAAGATAATAAGCGTATAATAGTAGCTAACATAAACTTTTAGGAGGCGTTATGATGCGCGTACTTTTAGCGGAAGACGACAAAAGGCTGGGCAAGCTGACGAAATATATGCTGGAGCAGAACGATATCCAGGTCGAGTGGGTAACCAATGGCAGTGATATCTATGAATATGCCATGTATACCGATTATGACATTTTGGTATTGGACTGGATGATGCCGGGGGAGACGGGTGTTGATGCTTGCAGCCGCTTGCGCCGCGAGGGCTATGAGAAAGCCATTTTGATGCTGACGGCACGTGACTCGGTCGAGGACCGTGTGACGGGGCTTGATGCCGGTGCGGATGATTATCTCGTAAAGCCGTTTGAATTCGCTGAGCTGCTGGCCCGCCTGCGCGCGCTGGGCCGCCGCAGTACGCAGAAAATCCAGCAGGATGTTGTCGAGGTTGGCGATTTCACGTTGAACCGTACGGCAAAAGTCCTCAAGAAAAAGGACGATGTCATCCAACTGTCACCGCGAGAGTTCCAGATTTTTGATCTTTTGGCCCAGAATATCGGCATTGTCGTGCCACGTGATATTATCCTGGATCGTATCTGGGGATTGGAGTCAGATGTCAGCTCGAACAATATTGATTCGTATATGAAGATTTTGCGCAAGAAACTCGATCTTGGTGACGGTGATACGATAATCAAGACCGTCCGCGGGGTCGGCTATAAGCTGGAGGCCCATAAATAATGGCAGAAAACCTTTTCGGGCAAAGCCGCCGCAAGCTGACGATGCTGTATTCGCTGGTCATGATCATCTTTTTGGCGGTGCTGATTTTTGCGATGCATCAATCCATGGAGTGGTCAATCCGTTCAGAGCAGGCACGTGAGCTTTGGGATACGGCGGATAATGTCGCCGAGGCGCAGCGTTATCTGAATCAGCATCCGGAACTTGTCATTGATGATACGGTGGCTTATAAGAGCACGAATGACCGCTTGTTCTTTTATGTGTTCGACAGCGATGGCCGGCTGCTGAATTTTGCGCGTGCCTCGTTTCGCATCGAGCCGTTCATTCTGGATGTCATGAATCAATGGACGGGGTCAGAGGGAGAGGTTACCGTCGTGACCAAGCCACGTGAGAATGGTCATAAGACCAAGATCATGATGACGATGCAGAAGATCCGTGAGCCGGGTATGGCCCCCCAGGTGGTCTATGTCGGCAAGGATGTCACGGCACTTTACAATGGTATGGAGAAAGCGACATCCATCATGGCGGCCTTGGGCCTGTTGGCACTGATCATTGCAACTATCGTGGGGCATCTGCTTTCGGGCAAGGCGATGGTGCCGCTCAAGTCTGCCTATGAGAAACAGCGCCAGTTTGCAGCGGATGCGAGCCATGAGCTGCGCACGCCGCTGGCGGTCGTTATGGCTTCTGCCGATCTTTTGCAGAATGATCCGTCGATCAAGTCCCCGTTCCTCAAGCAGGTTATTGAGGACGTGCGTGATGAAGTCAAGAAAATGACGAAGCTTGTCAGTGACTTGCTCATTGTTGCGCGCAGCGACAATAAGGCGTTGAAGCTCAAACCGTCAAAATTCGATCTTGGCGCTGTGGCTGCGCAGACGGCGCGGCTTATGCAGCCGCTGGCCGAGCAGAAGAAAATTACATTGGTGGCTGACTGCCTGCCCAAGGCAATCATCCATGCCGATGAACAGAAAATCCGCCAGCTGGTGCTGATACTTGTAGACAATGCGGTGAAATATACACCAGAAGGCGGCAAGGTGACGGTGGAGTTCCGCAAGGCGGAGAAGGGTAAGGTCTGCCTTGCTGTATCGGATACAGGCATCGGTATATCGCCGGAGGATCAGGAGAAAGTCTTCGACCGGTTCTATCGTGTCGATAAAGCCCGCTCGCGTGAGATGGGCGGCAATGGATTGGGACTTGCCATCGCGCAGGAAATCGTCGAGCTGCATAAGGGGACAATCCAGATTGAAAGCGAACTTGGCAAGGGGACGACATTCCTGATTACGCTCAAGATGAAGACGAAGGTTGTCGGTAAAAACACTCCGGTTCTGGCGGAATAAGAAAAATATGTAAAGATGATATTTTTAGCAGGAGATATTTGATTGGGGGGCGAATATTCTCTATATATGAGCAAGTTTTCATCACGGAGGTGTATTCATGAAACACACAAGTTTTGATGAACGCCTTGATGGAATCCTTGTCCGGGCAGCCATCCGCCTTCAAGAAAGGATGCGGCTGGCCTATTTCCGGGGAAATCTGCCATCGTATCTGAATCGCATTGGTCTGGGTAAGTTCATGGATTCTTCTATGTTGGAGCGTGGGAGTCTTCTCGAGCTCCAGGACCAGGCGGCTGTGCAGCTTGCCAGTCAGATACGCAAGGCGCGCGCGAAGGGCTATCTGAAAGATCTGCTCGAAAAGCTCAACATGCTGGAGCTTCTCCATGATGATAGGCATATTCGCACGGTTCCTCTCGGCCAGAATCGAAAGCAGGAGCAGAAAAAGGCCTGCCTGAAAATGGTGGAGGGCGAAAATAAGCGCTCGGCCATGACAGAGGACGAGAAGAGGGAACTCCTAAAGAACTTCAAGGTAATCAAGTGATGCAGAGCACGAAAAAGCCGCGTCGGTATTTTGTACTGACGCGGCTTTTCGTATATGCTATCAGAGGTTTTTGATGCTTTGTGTGATGGCTTGGAGCTGCTTGTCATCCGGGACATTGGCGATGCGGATCTTGTCGAGGATGATCTCGATGCCGGCAGCTTTGAGTTCTTCTTCGACCTGGGTGATGCTTTGACCACCCCAGCCGTAGGAACCGAAAGCGAACCCTTGATGCCGTTTCGGGGCGAGTCCCTTGAGATAGCAGAGGAAAGCTGCGATTGTCGGCATCATCTGATTGTTGATGGTTGGCGAGCCGACCGCAAGATATTTGGCGGTCAGGATATCGGTCATGATGTCAGAGAGATGGTTCTCTTTGATATCGTAGTATGCACAGGGGATACCGCGCTGCTCAAAAGCCTCGGCAATCGTCCGGGCGATGATTGCTGTCGAATGCCACATACTGTCAAAGACGACGACGGCACGCTCTTCGACGGCGCAGGCCGCCCATTTCTGATAGCAGGCGAGGATATCGTCGATATGCGAACGCCAGATGACGCCATGACCTGTGGCGATCATGTTGATCTTGAGCCCGTTGAGTGACTGGAAAGCGGCTTGGGCCTGGCGCCCGTAGAGCATCAGGATATTGGCATAGTATTTCTGCGCCTCGAAGAGCACGGTGGCTAGGTCGTTTTCGTCGTCGAAGCGCTGGCTGGAGGCAAGGTGTTCGCCAAAGGCGTCGTTCGAGAACAGGATTTTTTCTTCGGGGCAGTAAGTGACCATGCTGTCCGGCCAATGAAGCATCGGGGTCGGAACGAACTGCAGCGTGCGGCTGCCGATGCTGAGGGAGTCCTTGGCGTTGACGCCTTCGTAAGGAAGCTGGCCATAGCGGGCGGTAAGTCCTTTGAGGCCGTTGGGAAGGCTCGTGATGATTCTTGCCTTGGGGCAATGCTTCATCATAAATGGGATGGAGCCTGAATGGTCGGGCTCGACATGGCTGGAAATGATATAGTCGATCTTTGCTGGATCGATGACTGAGGCGATGCGAGAGAGCAGCTCCTCGGCAAAGGAGTCCTTGACCGTATCGATAAGCGTGATTTTCTCGTCAAGAATCAGATAAGCGTTATAGGTAGTACCGCGTCCGGTCTGGTAGCCGTGGAAACTGCGCATGGACCAATCAATGGCACCGACCCAGTAGATGTCTTTGCGGATTTCAACTGCTTGCATGGCGATGGCCTCTCTTTCAAGTGTTATTTTTATAGGAAAGTATTCTGCAACAGGCGTGTGATTCCCTGCTATCAGGCAAAAATAACCTTCCCTTTTTATCCGGGGTAGTGCTACAATATGAGCAATAAAGCGATAAATGATAGACAAAGAATCTGAATGGAGAGCAATTTTATGCGTCATGATTTTCGTTATAATTTCCAGCAGCTGAGCCGCAGGCAGCAGTTGGCTGCCGCGTCTATGGTGCTGTTGTTTCTGGCGGCAGCCTTGTATTTCTATTTCGGCAATGCACGCAATACGGAGAAGAAAGTGCGCCATGGTAATCCGCTGGTCAAGGTAGAACAAGTCGTACGCCGTGATATGATGCGCCATATCGTCTTATCCGGACAGACGGTAGCTGATGCAAATGTTGCATTAGCACCCAAATATACTGGGCGCGTGGCGGAAGTCTGCGTGAATCTTGGCGATGAAGTCAAGGCCGGGCAGGTGCTCATGGTGCAGGATACGGGCGATCTCGATATCTCCATCAATCAGAATGCGGCTGCAGCGCGGGCGGCTGCAGCTGATGCGCGCGAGGCCGCAGTGACCTATGATGCCAACTACATCAAGGCGAAGAATGCCTATGAGCTCGAAAAAGGCAAGTACGAGCGCAATCAGTATCTTTTCTCGATTGGCGCTATCTCGCAGAATACGCTTGATTCGATTGAGCAGGAATATATGGCCAGCAAGGCCGCTTTTGAGGTGCTCGCCAATCAGGTCGAGGGTGGCGATGCAGCCAGTGTCCAGTCCAAGCAGTATACGGCTGAGAAGCAGCGTTATGCGACGGATGCATTGCGCCGCCAGCGCGAGGACATGCTGCTGCGGGCACCACGCGATGGCGTCATCGGTTATCGCAATGTCGAGGCCGGAGCTATCGTGACAGCGGGGACAAAGGTGCTTTCTTTGGTTGACAATAGTCATTTGAATGTCGATTGTTCGCTATCCGAAAGCGATGCGGCGATACTGAAGCCGGGCATGGAGGTCAAGGTGACAATCGATGCTTTGGGGGCAGATTATACGGGCCGCATCGTCTATGTGAGTCCGGCCATGGATGAGAGTGCCAAGACGTATCAGGTGCGCATAGAGCTTGACACAACAAGTGACGAAATAAAAGCGGGCTTGTTTGCGCATACTGCCATCGATATCCTGCAGCGCCGGGATACCCTGTTCGTGCCCAAGGGAGCGGTGCTTTCGCACAATGGACGTCAGATCTTGTTTGTGCTCCGGGCAGATGGTACGGTTGAGGAGCGCGAGGTGAAAATCGGGTTGATGAATGACGAAACCGAGGAAATCCTTGCTGGCCTGGCTGATGGCGATGTCGTGGTAGTATCCAATCAGGATAAATTACAGACTGGCACCAAGGTGGATGTGGACGATAACGTGGAGGGATGACAATGAATCTGACGCGTTTTTCCATCAATCGTCCGGTCGGCATCTCGATGATTGTCCTGTTCTTTGTGGTGCTTGGCCTGTACAGCTATTACCGCATCGGTGTAGAGCTGCTGCCGGCACTCAATACGCCCTATGTTACTGTTACGGTCAAATATCCGGGCGCGAGTGCGGATTCTGTGGAGCAGGAAATCGTAAAGCCTGTTGAAGATGCGCTTTCTTCCGTGTCCAATGTCAAGAAGATAACCTCGACGGCCAGCTATGAACGTGCACGCATCATGCTGGAACTTAACTTTGACGCCGATGCCGATACCGCGGCTATCGATGCGACGAAGAAAGTGGAGGCCATCAAGAACAAACTGCCCGATGAGGCGGATTCGCCGGTGGTCATCAAGCGCGATATAAATGCCAAGCCAATCGTAGAACTGGCGATTATCAGCCAGCACAGCCTATCGGACACCTATTCGATGACGGACAACGTCTTTCAGGAAACCCTGCAGCAGGCTGGCGGTGTGTCGGAAATCGAGCTGCACGGCGGGCGTGACAAAGAGGTGGCTATCGAGGTCGATCGTGACAAGATGGCGGCTTATAAGCTGACACTGGCGAAAATTTCGTCGGCCATCAAGAAGGAGAACCAGCTGCTGCCGTCAGGATCGGTCTATACCGAGACGACGAAGTCCGATGTCCGCGTAGTGGCCCAGTATAAGACGGCTAAGGATATCGAGCAGGTGCAGGTACAGAATGCCGATGGCCGGATGATACCGCTGACGGCGGTGGCTACGGTGCGTGAGCAGGATGCACGCCGCACACGCTATGGCCGTCTCAATGGCGAGGAATCCATCAATGTATTGATTTATAAGAACAGCGATGCCAATGTCGTTGAGACGGCAGGCAATATCCTGGCGGCTGTGGACCGTCTGCGCAAAACCTATCCCGACTATCAGTTTGTTGTCGTTTCCAACGATGCCGACTATGTGCAGGACTCGCTGCATAATACGCTTGGCACATTGGTCGAAGGCCTTATCACGACAGGGCTTGTTTTGTTCTTGTTCCTGCGCGGCTGGCGGTCGACGGCAGCGGTCATGATCGCAATCCCGACGTCACTGGTCGCGACGTTCTTTGTCATGTATCTGGCAGGGTTCACGTTCAATATGATGTCGCTGATGGGAATGACGCTTTGTGTCGGTATCCTTGTTGACGATTCGATTGTCGTATTGGAGAATATCACGCGCCATTTGAGAATCGGTGAGGAGCCGAAATTAGCGGCAGAAAATGGCCGTAATGAAATCGGCATGGCTGCTATCGCCATCACGCTTTGCGATGCGGCAGTATTCATGCCGATTGCCTTCATGGAGGGCATGACCGGCCAGTATTTCCGGCAATTCGGCTTGACGATTGTGTTTGCAGGCTTCTTTTCGTTGTTCGTTTCATTCACGCTGACGCCGATGCTGGCCTCGCGTTTCTTTCGCGGTGGCTACCATCCCGATAAGAGGATGCTCTGGACAGTCATGGACAATCTGGAGGAGCGGGCGGTTGACTATTATGGACGGCTGCTTAACTGGAGCCTTGGCCATCAGAAGAAACTGCTCGTGACGATACTTGCCGTGTTTGTTGGCGTCATCGCGATGGTGCCGCTGGGAATCGTGGGCATGGAGTATATGCCGCAGACCGATGAATCGAGCTTTACCATCAATATCCAGGGGCAGGTCGGCAGCTCGGCCGAGACGACCAACCGCATCGCGGGGCGGCTTGAGGGCAAGCTTGAAACGATTCCTGAGGTCAAATACTATATGACGCAGGCGGGTGGTTCGACGGCCTATGAGGGGCGCATCAAGGTGCAGCTGGTGCCACGCCAGGAACGTTCGCGCTCGGTCTGGGCGGTAGCCAATGAGGTGCGTGAGTTTGCTGCGGATATAAATGATGCGGAAATCCGCGTGGCAGAGACGCAGAGCAATGTGGCAGGTATCTCGGGCGGCGGTGGTGCCCGCAATGGCGGCGGTGCGTTGCAGATTGAGCTGCGCGGCAATAACAATGAGGAGCTCAGTGCTGCGGCTGAACGCGTCATGGATATTTTAAAGAACGATGTCAAGGGACTGACGGATGTCAACAGCTCCTATACAGAGGGCATGCCTGAGCTGCAATTGACCGTTGACCGGCAAAAACTCAAGACATATGGCACGAACCTGGCAGATGTCGATACGGCATTCGCTTCGGCAATCTCAGGCCTTTCAGCGGGGGAACTTAAAAATGACAGCCGCAATAATGGTCTCGATACGAATATCAAGGTGCGTTTCAAGGGCGCCGATGGCTATAAGCCGTCGGATGTTGCCCATGTGCCGATCCTGTCGGGCAGTAAGCTCATCTATCTCGGGGATGTGGCAGAGATAAAGAACGGCCGTGGGCCGGTGACCATCCGGCGTGTCGATAAGCAGCGTGCGATTGCCATCGGCGCGAATGTCAGTGGCCGTCCCATCGGCGATGTGATGAAGGATGCCAAGAAGGCACTGGCCAAGGCGAACCTGGGCGACTCGGTGAGCTATCGGTTCAAAGGACAGGCGACACGCATGAACGATACATTTGCGGACCTCGTAAGTGCTCTGTTCCTGGCGCTGGTGCTCATCTATATGCTGCTGGCGGTGCTCTACGAATCGGTTGTCACGCCGTTTATCCGCATGTTTTCCCTGCCCTTAGGGCTTATCGGCTCGATTTTGCTGCTGTTTATCACGCATAACACACTGAATCTCTATTCGATGATCGGCATCCTTGTCATGGATGGTATCGTTGCCAAGAATGGCACGTTGCTGATTGACTATGCATTGACGCTGATGGACAGGGGGCGCACGGCGCTGGAAGCTATCGTGGAGGCTGGCAAGGTGCGCTTGAAGCCGATTTTCATGACGACGTTGACGATGATGGTCGGTATGCTGCCAACGGCTCTGGCGATGACGGCCGGCAGCGAGACGCGCGTTTCGATGGCCTGGGTAATCATTGGCGGCCTGCTGACTTCGACAGTATTTACGCTGCTGGTCATCCCGATTATCTTCTTGTTTTTCTATCAGCGAAAAAAATCTGCGTAAAATTTTACTTTTTTTTCGAAAAGGGGTTGCATTATACTTTTTAACGCGTTATAATAGTCTATGTTGTCGGGATGTGGCACAGTTTGGTAGCGCGCTTCGTTCGGGACGAAGAGGCCGCAGGTTCGAATCCTGTCATCCCGACCATTATTATGACAACGTAAAAGACCAGCCGTATGGCTGGTCTTTTTTGCACAAAACTATTAGAATACGTCTTTGACATTCTTATCGCCGATAAAGCGGATAAACATATCCGGGGCGATGATTTCGTCGTCGAGCTGGATCAGCGCTTTGTGCAGACGGATGGAGACGAAGCGGCCGTTATGCTCATGCTCGATTTCATCCGCGAATTCTTCTTCGTAATGCTCTTTGAAGGTTTCCGCTGTGCTTTTGCTCGAGGTCACGTTGAGGATGCTGGTATAGACATTTTCCTGTCCCTTGCCATACTCGAGCTTGAGGATAACATAGATTGCCATGTTCTTGATCATCGGACGCCACACTCCTTGCTTTATCCCAGTTTGCCTATGGGTCTATCTTATTGGCTATCTATTCGACGCAGGCAGGGGATTTCCTGCTGGCGTATTGCAACTTTACAAAAAACAAATTCATTTTTGTCCGCTCATATGCTATAATACAACGGTATGTTTATTCGGAGAATACAGTTCAGGTGATTAGGGGTGTTCCGATGGGAATCTTTCGCACAAAAAGCATCGCGGAGTATCAAAGCGATGCGTCAAAATCGCATTTGAAGCGGGCCTTGGGCTCGCTGGATGTTACGTTGCTCGGCATTGGTGTCATTGTCGGTACGGGCATTTTCGTGCTGACTGGTGTTGCAGCTGCGCAGTACGCAGGGCCGGCCTTGATGCTCTCGTTCCTGATAGCCAGCATTGCCTGTGGTTTTGTCAGTATGGCCTATTCGGAACTGGCTGCGATGATTCCGGTTGCAGGCAGTGCCTATGCCTATGCGTATACGTCGGTTGGCGAGCTTTGGGCCTGGCTGGTCGGCTGGAATCTCGTGCTCGAATATTCCGTAGGGGCGAGTGCAGTCGCAGGCGGCTGGTCGGCCTATGTGGTTGGCCTGCTGAAGTCAGCGGGCATCGTCCTGCCGGCTGAGTACACGATGGTTCCTGCGGATGGCGGCCTCGTGAATCTGCCCGCTGTACTGATTACAGGCTTTTTGACGTTCCTGCTCGTACGTGGCGTGCGTGAGAGCGTCACGGTCAACAAGATTCTCGTCGGCGTCAAGCTGCTGGCGATTTTCCTGTTCCTGTTCCTGGCGGCACCGACAGTCGACCCTATGAACTGGGAGCCGTTCATGCCATTTGGTTTTGCTGGTGTATCGGCAGGTGCGGCAGTCATTATCTTTGCTTATCTCGGTGTTGACTCGATTGCGACGGCGGCGGAGGAAACGAAGAATCCGGCCCACGATATGCCGACCGGCATTATCGCTTCTTTATTGATTTGTACGTTGCTATATATCGCCGTGACAGCCGTTATGACTGGCAATGTTTCGTACACGCAGCTTGACAATGCTGAACCGGTGGCTTTTGTCCTGCGTGAGCTTGGCTATCGTTTTGGCTCGGCTGTCGTCGGCACAGGCGCCATCGCGGGGCTTACGACGGTATTACTCGTCATGATGTATGCGCAGACCCGTGCGTTCTATGCGATGAGCCGTGACGGCCTGATTCCGAAAGGGGTCTGCAAGATCCACCCGAAATATGCGACGCCGCATCGCATCACGGTCATCGTCGGCTTTGCCGTCATGCTGATCAGCGGCTTTACGCCCATCAACGTCGTTGCCGAGATGTGCAGCGTTGGAACACTCTTTGCATTCATCGTCTCCTCGATCGGCGTCATGGTCATGCGCCGGAAATATCCGGACATCAACCGGCCCTTCCGCTGCCCGGCCATCTATGTCATGGGCACGCTCTCGATTGCCAGCTGTGCCTATATCATGTATAATCTGTCGGCCATGACCTGGGAACGCTTCTGGCTCTGGAGCGCCGTTGGTCTTTTGATTTACTTCGCCTACGGTTATCGCCACAGCAAAGAGAATATGTAAATAATTGCCTTCCCCCTTGGGGAAGGTGCCCTGTCAGGGGCGGATGAGGTTCTGACATGTCAATCGTTTACCTCATCCGTCAGACTTTGTCTGCCACCTTCCCCATAGGGGAAGGCTTTATTTATATGTAAACCTGTAACATTATATTTACATTTGTTCGTCTACGATATATAATGATAGTTACGCGGGATATACGCAAAATTTATCGAGCTATTTATATTGGTAACATAGATTACTGAAGCGATAGCGGTTTTGCGCTATCCTATTTATGTACTCTGGTATTTTATCAAAGAGGGGAGCAAACAAATAACATGAGCAAACAGATGAAAACCATGGACGGCAACCAGGCTGCCGCCTATATCTCTTATGCTTTTACGGATGTTGCGGCAATCTATCCGATCACGCCGTCTTCTCCGATGGCTGAGCATGTGGACGAGGATGCAGCCAAAGGTAAGAAAAACCTTTTCGGCCAGACCGTCCGCGTCATCGAGCTGCAGTCTGAGGCTGGTGCAGCAGGTGCTGTGCACGGTTCGCTGCAGGCTGGTGCTCTGACGACTACGTATACGGCATCCCAGGGCTTCCTGCTGATGATTCCGAACCTTTATAAAGTTGCCGGTGAACTTCTGCCGGGCGTATTCCATGTATCGGCACGTGCGCTGGCCGCAAACTCGCTGAACATCTTTGGCGACCATCAGGATGTCATGGCTGCCCGCCAGACGGGCTGCGCTATGCTGGCTGAGGCAAGCGTACAGGAGGTCATGGACCTCTCGGCTGTGGCACATCTCGTTGCCATCAAGGGCCGTGTACCGTTTATCAACTTCTTCGATGGCTTCCGCACGTCCCATGAGATCCAGAAAATCGAAATGGTCGACTATGATGACCTCGCGAAGATTCTCGATTGGGATGCGGTCAAAGAGTTCCGCCGCCGCGCGCTGAATCCGGATCATCCGGTCATCCGCGGTACGGCTACGAATCCGGATGTATACTTCCAGAGCCGCGAAGCATCCAATGAGTACTATAATGCGCTGCCGGATCTCGTCGAGGAAGCTATGGCTGACATGGCAAAAATCACGGGCCGCGAGCATCATCTCTTCGACTACTACGGTGCCGAGGATGCAGACCGCATCATCATCGCGATGGGTTCGGTATGCCAGGCTGTCCAGGAGACGGTCGACTACCTCAACCAGAATGGCGAGAAAGTCGGTCTTATGAACGTACATCTCTATCGTCCGTTCTCCCTCAAGCACTTCTTCCAGTTCCTGCCGAAGACGGTCAAGAAAGTTGCTGTCCTCGACCATACGAAAGAGCCGGGTTCGCTGGGCGAGCCGCTCTACCTCGATGTCAAGGCAGCATTCTACAACTCGGATATGAATCCGATTATCATCGGTGGCCGTTTCGGTCTCGGCGGCAAAGACACGACGCCGGATCAGATTTTCGCCGTATTCGAAGAGCTCAAGAAGGATGCGCCGAAAGATGGCTTTACCATCGGTATCGAGGACGATGTCACGAACACGAGCCTTGCGCCGGTCATGAGCGATGTCGACCTGACGCCGGAAGGCACGACGGCCTGCAAATTCTGGGGCCTCGGTTCGGATGGTACGGTTGGCGCCAACAAGAGTGCCATCAAGATCATCGGCGACAAGACCGATATGTATGCCCAGGCATACTTTGCCTATGACTCCAAGATGTCCGGCGGTATCACGATGAGCCATCTGCGCTTCGGCAAGCAGCCAATCAACAGCCCGTATCTCATCAACAAGGCAGACTTCATTTCCTGCTCGCAGCAGTCCTATGTCTATAAATACGATCTGCTCGCAGGCCTCAAGAAGGGCGGCAAGTTCCTTCTGAACACGGTCTGGTCGGATGAAGAGCTCACGAAACATCTGCCGGCTTACATGAAACGCTTCATCGCCAAGAACGACATCGAGTTCTACACGGTCAACGCCGTAGATATCGCCAAAGAACTCGGCCTCGGCGGCCGTTTCAACATGGTCATGCAGTCCGCCTTCTTCAAGATTGCGAACATCATTCCTATCGACACGGCTGTGGACTACCTCAAGGATGCTGTCGTTAAATCCTACGGCAAGAAAGGCCAGAATATCGTCGATATGAATAACGGTGCCATCGATAAAGGCATCGAGGCACTGCATCGCGTAGATGTACCAGCTGATTGGGCAAATGCCGAGGATGAGGCAGTCGAGAAGAAGGATGCGCCGGCATTTATCACGGAAATCCAGGAAGTCATGAACCGCCAGGAAGGCGACAAGCTGCCGGTATCCAAATTCGCAGGCGAGATGGCAGACGGCACGTTCCCGCTCGGCGGCACGGCTTATGAGAAACGCGGCACGGCAATCAGCGTTCCGGTATGGGATGCAGAAAAGTGCATTGGCTGCAACAAGTGCTCCTATGTCTGCCCGCATGCTACGATCCGTCCGGTACTGACGACGGAAGAAGAGCTTGCGGCAGCTCCGGCAGGCTTCCCGTCCAAGAAGACGAAGGCCATCAAGGACTACAACTTCACGGTGGCAGTATCCACGATGGACTGCCTCGGCTGCGGCAACTGCGCACAGGTCTGCCCGGTCAAGGCTCTCGATATGAAGCCGCTTGACGATGAGCTCAAGGCACAGCAGGTATACTTCGACTATGGTGTCGATGCGAAGAAAGTAGCACCGAAGAAGAACCCGATGAAGAAAGAAACGGTTCTCGGCTCCCAGTTCGAGCAGCCGCTGTTCGAGTTCTCCGGTGCCTGCGCTGGCTGCGGTGAGACGCCGTATGCAAAACTTCTGACGCAGCTCTTCGGCGACCGCATGATGGTAGCGAACGCTACGGGCTGCTCCTCCATCTGGGGCGGCAGTGCACCGGCTATGCCGTACACGAAGAACCACAAGGGACATGGCCCGGCTTGGGCGAACTCCCTGTTCGAGGACAATGCGGAGTTCGGTCTCGGCATGTTCCTCGGTACGAAATCCGTCCGTGACAGCCTGGCTGCAGATGCCAAGGCTGCCGTTGAGGCTGGCAAGGGCAGTGCTGAGCTGCAGGCCGCTCTGACCGACTGGGTCGAGAACCTCAACAACGGTAACGGTACGCGTGAGCGTGCCGATAAGCTCGCAGCCCTGCTCGAAGCAGAAAAAGGCAGCGATGAACTGCTGAACAAGCTCTACGAGAACAAAGACTACTTCGTCAAACGTTCGCAGTGGATTTTCGGCGGCGACGGCTGGGCTTACGATATTGGCTACGGCGGTGTCGACCATGTCCTCGCATCGGGCGAAGATGTCAACGTATTCGTTTTCGATACGGAAGTTTATTCCAACACGGGCGGTCAGGCATCGAAAGCTACGCCGGCAGCAGCTATCGCTCAGTTCGCAGCAGCTGGTAAGAAGACGAAGAAAAAGGATCTCGGCATGATGGCCAAGACCTATGGCTATGTCTATGTGGCACAGGTCGCTATGGGTGCTGACCAGAACCAGCTCCTCAAAGCAATCACCGAGGCAGAGGCATATCCAGGCCCGTCCCTCATCATTGCCTATGCACCGTGCATCAACCACGGCATCCGCAAAGGCATGGGCTGCAGCCAGCTCGAGGCAAAACTTGCTGTCGAGTGCGGCTACTGGGCAAACTACCGCTACAACCCGCAGCTTATCGGAACGGATAAGAATCCGTTCAGCCTCGACTCCAAAGAGCCGGACTTCGATAAGTTCCAGGAATTCCTCATGGGCGAGAACCGCTACATCAACCTCAAGCGTTCGTTCCCAGAGGCAGCCGAAGCACTCTTCGAGAAGACGCAGAACGATGCCAAGGCTCGCTACGAAGGCTACAAAGCCCTCGCTGGCAAATAATATCCTATAAATAACGCGAGGACATTCTCAGGTAAGATGAGAATGTCCTCTTTTTTTTATTTGTATGGTTGCTTTTTGCACCCAAACGTTTATGTACTCCTAGTGAGAGGTGTTTTTTACCAGTCAATAGGAGGAATGAACAATGAAAAACTATGCGTACATCCGTGTATCGAGCCTTGATCAGAATGAGGCACGTCAGTTGCGAGTCATGGAGGAACTGAAGATTCCGAAAGAAAACATTTACATCGATAAGCAGTCTGGCAAGGATTTCCAACGGCAGAACTATCAAAAACTTATAAAGAAATTGAAAGCTGGCGACCTGCTCTATATCCTGAGCATCGACCGCCTTGGGCGCAACTACAAGGAAATCCAGAACCAATGGCGCTATCTGACTGAGGAGAAGGGTATCGATATCTGTGTCATCGATATGCCGCTTCTGGACACGCGCCAATATAAAGACTTGCTCGGCACCTTTATCTCCGACCTTGTCCTGCAGGTACTGTCCTTCGTCGCCGAATCCGAGCGCGACAACATCCGCAAGCGCCAAGCGCAAGGTATCGCCGCCGCCAAAGCCAAAGGTGTCCGCTTCGGCCGTCCAGAGGTCACTGTTCCCAGAAACTTCCCCGCACTTGTCAGCAAATGGCGCAGCAACAAGATAACGCGCGAAGAGATTCTGCAAACTTGCAAAATCAGTAAAGCAACATTCTATCGGAAAGTTCGCGAAATGGAAGTAATTTAACAAGTATCTCAACAAATTAGCGAAATATCTTAACAACTTACTTAAATCTGTTAAGTTTCTGTATTGTCATTTAAGTTATGTAAGTGAAAATGAAAGCGAGAATCATCGTCGACGAGCAAACGGGGAGGCGTAAAACGTGGATGAGTGTCCTATTGCTGCAATCCGCGAAGCAATATTGAATGCTGTGGTGCACCGCGTACTAGAGCAGAGATCAAAGATTTCATGAATATCGGTACCTTTTCGTATATCTATAGACGTTATATTGCTTCCTTGGTTGAGTCTGGACAAATGAGACTTACCTTGCCGGATAAGCCGCGCAGCAGAAAGCAGCAATATCAAACGGTAAAGGGAAAATAAATATAATAAAAAGTGCGAAAACGCCATCCTTACAGGGAATTATCCCTGTAAGGATGGCGTTTTTGTCGTTCTAGCGTCTCACAAAGTGTACTTTTTGATATGCGTTAAATTCCGTATGAAAAATCATCATACTGTCTCAAAAAGTCTGAATTCCTTCTATAAATGATGAAAAAAATAGACACTTGCACTGCTATGTGCTACAATAAAACTTGCTAATGTGCCGTCTCAAAAAGTACACTTTTT
>SVBZ01000041.1 GCA_015058575.1 Pseudoselenomonas ruminantium | reverse complement strand
GGCACATGTATCTAAGTACGTACTAAAGCAGCCGCGCGGGTCATTTAGCGGGAGCGGAGAAAAAGTGCACCCGCCCCCACCCAAGCTGAGCTGTACCGAGTTTGTTTTAACCACGTACGGACAGATAAACTGCAATTTATCTACATCTTTTGCATCCCGTCTCACCATTCACATATGCTTGACCGGTACCGGCCCACGCGAGAGCGCAATCGCTCCTGTGCGGGCAATCTCCAGGATTTCATACTCAGACAACACCTCAATGATTCCATCGATCTTGCTCTGCGAGCCCGTTAGTTCGACCACGACATCCTCAGGGCCGACATCGACAATCTTTGCCCGGAATATCTCGACAATGTTGATGATATCCGCACGGTTCTTACGGCCAGCTCTGACCTTTATCATAACCAGCTCACGTTCAATCGATTCCACTTTGCTGAGGTTGACAATCTTGATGACATCAATGAGTTTCGATAACTGCGTCACTACCTGATCAAGCTCGTTTTCTGACTCAACGGACACGACGATATTGATGCGCGTGACCTCCGGCTCTTCAGTATAACCAGCCGATATGCTTTCAATGTTGAACGCACGGCGGCTGATAAGCCCGGATACATGTGTGAGCACGCCAGGTTTGTTGTCGACCAGGACGGCCAGCAGATATTTTTTCATCATCACTTACTCCCTCCCAGTACCATCTGATCCAGCCGTTTGCCCCCCGGCACCATAGGCAGGACATCTTCCTCCTCTGGGATCAGGACATCGATAAGCACAGGACCTTTTTCCGCCAGGATAGCCGGCAGTCTCGACTCCAGTTCATCCTTGTTAGTCAAGCGATATCCTTTGAGCCCCATAGCCTCAGCCAACTTAACAAAATCCGTCTTCCCCTTGAGCTCTGACTGCGAATAATGACGATTATAAAACAAACGCTGCCACTGACCAACCATCCCCAAAATACAGTTGTGCACAATGATGACCTTGACATCGATATCATTATCAGCAATCGTCGCAAACTCCTGGCAATTCATCATGATACTGCCATCACCTGTGAACAGCACCACCTTGCTGTCCGGCTTGCCTATCTTGGCGCCCATCGCCGCCGGCAGGCCATACCCCATTGTTCCCTGTCCGCCAGATGTCAGGAAATGGCGCGGTTTATAGACAGCAAAGAACTGTGCCGCCCACATCTGATGCTGGCCGACATCTGTGACTGCAATCGTATCCTTGTCCGCCAGCTCACTGACCTTCCGGATCAGCGCTCCCGGCTTGATGAGATTGCCCTCTTCCTGATAACTGAACGGGCGCTCCTTACTCATAGCGACGGCATGCTCGAGCCAATCCTTATACTCAGCCGCAAAAGCTCTGCCCGTAACATTTAATTTCGCATAAAACAACGGCAACGACCAACGCAAGTCACCGAGCACACGGTAATCAGCCACAACATTCTTATTGACTTCAGCCTTATCAAGCTCAAAATGCACGATCTTGGCCTTCGGCGCAAAACCAGATACCTTGCCGGTTACCCGATCGCTGAAGCGCATGCCGATACAGAGCAGCAGATCACACTGCTGGATGGACATATTCGCCGCATATGAACCATGCATGCCTGCAAAACCTAAGAATCCCTTATAATCAGCCGGAACTGCCCCCAAGCCCAAAAGCGTCGTCGTCACAGGTACACCGAGCAGCCGGGCAATCTTGCACACTTCCCCGGCCATCTCCGAGCCCACGACACCGCCACCTACGAACAGCATTGGCCGTTCCGCCTGCTTGACCGCCTCGACCACGGCATCGATTTCTGCTTCGCTGCCCGTATATTCCCCCGAATAACCACGCAGCTGTACGGTTTCGGGATATTCATAGTCAAACTTCGTATCGAATACATCCTTTGCCACATCAATGACCACCGGGCCTGGCCGGCCCGTACGGGCAATGAAGAAGGCTTCTTTGAGGACACGCGGCAATTCCTTTACATCCTTGACAAGATAATTATGCTTTGTAATGGGCGTCGTAATGCCAAAGATATCCGCCTCCTGGAACGAATCCTTACCGATATAGGGATTTGCCACCTGGCCAGTGATGCAAACGAGCGGAACCGAATCCGTACAAGCCGTAGCGATGCCTGTGATGAGATTCGTCGCACCTGGTCCCGATGTCGCAAAGACAACCCCGACCTTGCCTGTAGCGCGGGCATAGCCATCGGCTGCATGGACTGCGCCCTGCTCATGACGCGTGAGCACATGCGGGAATTTCGTCTTATACACAGCATCATACAAGGTCAGCACTGCACCGCCCGGATAGCCGAAAACGACGTCCACCCCTTCTCTTTTCAGGCTCTCCAACACAGCCTGAGCTCCATTCATCAACACACGAAAGCCCCCTCTAGCATTTTTGTTTACAAAGCGTAATTTTGTTTTGCTATATTATACACTATTTGTATACAATATTACAACCAGAAAAAACATCCTTAGTAAACATATTCAAAAGACCTTCAATCACGATGATCACTGGCCAGCACCAGCACGCGTACCTCTGCTGCTCCCGCCCGCTTGAGTTCCTGTGCGCAGGCACAAAGCGTAGCCCCTGTTGTCAGGATATCATCGACCAGCAAGATGCGCTTGCCCGCAACGCTGCCTGCTGCGCAGACCGCAAACGCTCCTTTGATGTTTTGCCGGCGTTCTTCCGGCGTAAGCTTATACATAGGCAAGGTAGGCCGGACACGCTGCAATGCTCGTATCATAGGAACTCCATGCACCTGCAGCCATTCAGCAAATATCCGCTCCGACTGATTGAACCCACGCTGCTGTTCACGGCTTACATGCAAAGGCACTGGCACTGCTGCCTCGCACCATGATAAAAGTGCTGTTATCCCCTTATCCGCTGCGGCTGCTAACAACAAATGCTGGATATACGGCAAGGTGCTCTGCTGTCTCCGGTACTTCAAGCGGCGCAGAAGCTCCCGCGTCCCACCCCGATAAATACAAAGTGCCCATGCACTGCCGACAAACGGCTGCATAGGCACTGGAACTGGCAGCCGCATCGGCTGGCAAACCTGTTGGAGACAAGGCTTACACCAATCTCCCTTATTCTTGACATATTTATGGCAAAGCGGGCAATGTGCAGGAAAAAGAAAATCCCACAAAGCTTGAAACAAATCACTCACCATAATAGCACCTCAATCACTGACGCCGGAAAAGGCCACGTTTGGGACGCTTATGTTCCCATACCATAACAGCTTCAAGTACCGAACCTGCGATACAGCGCGCCTTATCCGAAATCGTGAAACACTCTTCCTGTCCCATCGTTGGATGGATGTCGGCCACCTTCTGTCCTTTGCACACCCGTGAGCCGCCATGCAGTGCACCGCGCAGTACACCATCGATTGTTGCCTTTAGCTCAATGACCTGCCCATCGTCCGTGTGCAGATGAGCCACCGATTCTCCCTGCTTGACCATCAAAGAAATACTGCGAAGCATTTCCAATCGTCCATTGGCAGGTGCAAAAATCAAATGTTCAACATTCTGGCTTATCCCCACCGTTGCATTGTCGAGATTCTGGTCTTTCGAGGAAAACCCCTCATAAATCAAACGGCCAAGATTATGACCTCGCCCAGTTTCCACTACGACATCCACATCACGACCAGCACAGAATCCTGGCCCCAAAGCTACCGTATGCTCTGCCATATCACGTTTTGTCCCTCTGTTCTCATGCGCCACCATGGCATCGACAAGCACCTGCGGCTTGAACCCCCGCACACATTTGGCCTCCGGATCTTCCAGCATTACAAGCTGTCCCTCTTTCAACCGCTTTCTCGCATCCTCAACATTTTTCGCACGATAGCAAGTAATCCGCTCCACGGTCGCCTCGCCGCGGTACATGGCCTCCGAATACGCGACACGCCGCCGTGTAGCCGTTGGCTCTGCCTGCTCAAGTACCAGCACGTGGAATCCCGTACGATAAAGCGCGTGGATTACACCACTGGCAATTTCACCGCCGCCTCGTACGATTATGAGATGTTTCATTGCGTTTGCTCCCTTTCATTCTGTTCTATATCTTCTCTATTATACTATATCTGCATAAAAGCGCGGCTTATTTTTTACAAAAAAAATATTACATATTTTATTTGAAGTATTGCAATCGTCTGAAAAATATGTTAATATAAAGGCGTAAAGAGGAGATAGATAAACAAACCAGCAGGAAAGTAGTCCTGGAGGTCGAAAACTTGCAAGGTGTTTATCCGGCCGAAACAGGCTCTCTTCAAAAACAACCATATCTATCTATTACGAAAGGATGTGAGTGTTTATTGAAGATATCACGCAGTTACCCTTTATCCCGGACTGACTAGCAAGTGCATAGGTGAAGAAAACGATTATCCTCAGAACGGAAGCGAGACGTAATGATGGTCAGGTGACCGCCAGTCGTACTCAGAGTTTGAGGAAGTTGGGCGCACATCGTCGGCGCCACGAGATAAAGCGAGTGACTATCCCGGGTAAATCTTTACGAATCATCTGGAAAACCGTCGAAACTTTAGGAACCCTATCGTTATCGATAACGGCAAGATGACTATCAAAAACATGTACGTGAACCATGGTGTAAGGCACATTGTTTCAGCTGAACGTCTACATACGTAGTTAACTAAGTGCGCAGCATTCCTGCTCGAGACGGAACGTTGCAGACAAATGAATAAGAAGGATAACAACTATCTATGTTTATCAAAGAATAAAGCCGGTTCTCAGGAAAGAGAACCGGCTTTTGTTATGCAACAAAGCTATTCAGCTATCTTCATATTCACGTACCCGCAGGGTAAGGCCACGCTCTGCGCAGATTTTCCGGCAACGGGCAATCTCCTCAGGCCCTTCCACTTGATCGACAATGGTCAGCACGACATTTGGCACATACTGCTTACTATGCTCCGCAAAATCCAGCATAGCTTCATAGGACTTGATGCCATACTTTGCCCGCGTGAGCTCATAGTACCGCTCCGCATTGGATGCATTGAGACTGATGGAAATCGTATCAAGGACACCAGCAAAATCTGGCGCAATGTCACGGCCATACTCAAGATTGCCCAGACCATTCGTATTGAGGCGCGTCGGCAGCTCAGGATGAATCTTCTTGACATAGTGGAGCAGCTCCACCAAGGTCGCCAATTCCATAGTCGGCTCACCAAACCCGCAGAAAACGACTTCCTTGATATACGCCCATGGAACGTTGTCAAGCGCCGTCTTGAATGCCGCAATGGTCGGTTTCTCCTTGAGCCATAATGAGGACTCTTCCGCCATCTTCTTCATATTGCGCAGGCAGAATGTACATGCACAATTGCACGCATTGGTGACATTGACATACAAATTACGCTTGCCCTCCGGCTGCAGGCGCAGACTATCCGCCAATGTCATGTATTTGCCCCCCGCATGGGTTGCATATACCAGCATATTACTTCAGCTCCCTTAAATATTCTTCAAACGGCAGGCCGTAGTTCCAGGGCAGGTTGAGTTCCACCGCATATGCCAGGCATCTGCTGATGAAATCTGCTGCCTTGCGAACCGCCTGCTCGAGACTTTCGCCATTTATCAGACTGCCCGCCACAATGGCGGCAAACGCATCGCCGGAACCAGACCGGTCGCCACCTATTTTCTCCACCTCCAGAACGCTGCCCCGTCCTGCCTCATAGATGAAATTGCGGATGGTATCGCCCTCGCTCAGCCCCGTGATGATGACCTGTGACGGTCCTTGATCTGCCAATGCTCCCGCCATATATTCAAGCTCCTGATCTGATACCCGTCCATCCTTAGGATAAGGCATCCCCAATAATTGACAGGCCTCCGTCAGATTGGGCGTTACCAGATTGGCATAGGCCAGCAGCTTCCGCATCTCCTCACACATCTCCTGTGTGTAGGAACTATACAGCTTGCCATAATCCCCCATGACCGGATCGACCATGACCCGCGTTGCTGGCTGTTTGAACCGGCGGATAAACTCGGCTACGATTTCAATCTGATGCACCGAACCTAAAAAACCAGTGCAAATACCATCAAAAGACAGCTGGTTTTTCTCCCAGCTGTCCATGTACGGCCGCATGCGGTCGGTATAGTCATCAAGATAATGATTGGCAAAACCGGTATGAACAGACAGGATAGCCGTTGGCAATGGACATGCCTGAATCTTCATCGCTGACAGCAACGGAAGCTCAACAGTTACTGAGCAGCGTCCGAATCCTGTAATATCATTGACCAATGCAACGCGCTTCTGATGTTTCAACGGCTTTGCTCCCTTCTTCTGCTACCGCCTCAGCGGTTATCGACCTTATCCATAGCTACGAGATCATGTTCCTCAAAACGATGCCAAGCCAGCCGCTCATACTTCGTGCCCGGCCGGCCATAGTTCGCATACGGATCGATAGAGATGCCGCCACGCGGCAGGAACTTTCCCCAAACCTCAATATATTTCGGATCCATAAGCTTGATGAGATCCTTCATGATGACATTGACAACATCTTCATGGAAGTCACCATGATTGCGGAAGCTTACCAGATAAAGCTTCAAGGATTTGCTTTCGACCATGCGCTCACCAGGTACATAGCTTATATAGATGGTCGCATAGTCCGGCTGCCCTGTTATCGGGCACAAAGCTGTGAATTCTGGACAGTTGAACTTGACCCAATAATCGTTTTCCGGATGCTTGTTCTGGAATGTTTCCAGGATTTCCGGACAGTAATCATAATGATAGTTTACTTTCTTCTTACCAAGAAGGGTGATTTCTTCTGCGTTTTTATCGCGTGACATTAATTCCTCTCCATATGTAAAAACTTTTCTTCAAAACTCTCGACGCTTTCCGGGTGACCGAACAGGTATCCCTGTATGGAATCTGCCTGACACTCTTTCGTCAAAAGCTCATACTCAGCCAGCTCCTCGACACCTTCAATACAACATTTGATGCCGATACTATGGCAAAGTGCGACAACGTATTTGACCAGCCGGCGGTCAAAATCGTTTTCGAGTATCTTCTTGACAAATTCACGGTCAATCTTGACAATATCGCAGGACAGATACTTGAGCGACGCCAGCGAACTATAACCTGTGCCAAAGTCATCCATCGCAATGGCCAATCCCTGCTGACGGAATTCGTCAAACTGCTTGTTAACAAAGCTCCAATCCGCAACGATCTTGCTTTCCGTAAGCTCAAGAATGATTGCCTCTGGCGGCATCTCATAGCGTTGCAGGCAATCAGCTACAAACTTCTTGAACGACAGGTCTTTGACCTGCTCGTAGCTCATATTGATGCTGACGCGAAACTCGGGAATCACCGCACGCCAGCGCTTGCAGACGCGGACTGCCTCCGCAAATATCCACTTACCCACTGGAATGATCAGCTTCGTTTCCTCGAGGATAGGGATAAATTCCATCGGTGCCACCATGCGGCCCTTCGGATTCTTCCAGCGCAGCAGCGCCTCTGCACCGATGATTTTCTGCTCAACCGCACTGACTTGTGGCTGAAAGAACAAGCTAAAGCCCGTACAGCCATTTTCGACACTTTCCCACAGACTATCGCGCATCGATATCGAGCGCACCCAGCGGTTGTACTCTTCTTTACTGAACAACACATTACGGTTCTTGCCTTCGCGTTTGGCAAGATCCATAGCGGCCTCCGCATGCTTATGCAGCACCAGATAGTCCTTGCCCGCCGTCGGGTAGAACACCGTGCCGCAGGAAGCCGTACAGAAATACTGATGTCCATCGATAACCTGCGGACGTGAAAGCGCACTCTGCACGCTGGCAAAAATCTCTCCGACTTCTTTTTCGCCAGCACCGGGATAGATCACAGCAAATTCATCGCCATCCAGTTTGAACAACGTCAAAGCTGGCGGCAGGACATTGGCAATTACCCGCGCTACCCGCCTGAGCACCTGATCGCCGAGCAGACGATTATACGTCTCATTGACAATCTTGAAATTATCAAGGCCAAACACCATGATTGCGCCACCATCGCCCGTTGCACGATATTCTGCCAGAGCCAGCTTAACCGCATGCTCAAACTGGTATTTGTTCAGCAAGCCTGTAATTTCATCTGCTTGATTGCGCTGTGCCATCCTCGACATCATACCTACAAACATACTGGGCCGGCCCTCACGATCAGCACCTACCCGTCCACGGCAGCGAATCCAAACA
The DNA here is from genome assembly GCA_015058575.1 of Pseudoselenomonas ruminantium. GTDB lineage: Bacteria > Bacillota > Negativicutes > Selenomonadales > Selenomonadaceae > Selenomonas_A > Selenomonas_A ruminantium_O. Next base: position 76,735 of record SVBZ01000041.1, on the reverse strand, counting down.
TATTCACCTTTGCGATTCTTTACACGATATTCAGCTGCATGCTCAAATACACATTGCGCTGATTCCAGGTTATGGGCCAATGCCAGATATTCCTTCCGCTCCTCGGGATGAACCAGCGGTCCCCAATATTGATCAAAGTCTTCCATAACCTCGCCCGGCAAATCAAAATCCTGAACAAGATTCGGTGAAACCATCACAATATTTTCCTGTATGTCCGTAAAGAACAAATAGTCATTTGTTGTTTTCTTTAAGAGGTCGAAATAGAACTTGAACCGTTTCAAGCAGGGGCTTAAGGGGATACGATTATTTTTTTTCATACATTTATCATCCTAATTGCCTAACACCAAACCTCGGGCAACCTACCCACTATATTCCTATCATATAACAAAACAAGACAAGGAGCAAGACACTTCCCATGTTAGAAAAAGGGCGCACGCCAATGCGCCCCTCCCTTTTTCTCTCCCACAACCTATGCCTAGACTTACTTGAACAACTCGACAAACTTGTTGAGCTGCTCAGCTGCTTTTGTTACCCGCGCCAGATGCGCCGTAATCTCTTCCGTTGAAGCAGCTTGTTCTTCACTGATAGCGCCTGTCGACTCAATGGTATGCGAAATCTCATTGACTGCAGTATTCATTTCTGCCAGTGTCGCCTGGATTTTCTCCGTAGCTTCACGCGACTGTTCTGCCAGTTTTCTTACCTCTTCAGCAACGACAGCAAAGCCGCGGCCCTGTTCGCCTGCACGCGCAGCCTCGATTGCCGCATTAAGTCCCAACAAATTCGTCTGGCCAGCAATATTGGTAATGAAATCGATGACCTTGAGTGTATCTGAATTGCGTTCCTGCAGGAACTTAGCCTGCTCAATCGACTGCTGCCCCGATTTAGCCAGCTCGCCAGCGCTTTCCGCCACCTGTTCGACAGCCTGATACACCGTCTGCGTAGCTGTGGTAATATCCTCAATCGAGCGGACCAGCGCAAGATTGCTCTCCATATCCACACCAGTGCTGATGGTTCCGATGACTTTGCCACTCACGCCATGGATTGGCGTGAATATAGTCTTGATGGGCACACCATAGACACTCGCATCCTGGTCATCATAGGTAACACGATCATACTTGATGCATTCCTGGATTGTCGGTATGTTGCTGATAGTCATCCCCGGGGTAATCTTGATATCAAGCTTCTTGCCCGGTACATAATCGATATACTCGGTAAGATTCGTAAGTCCAATGACAACATCCTCACGGACTATTTGATTGATATACGGAATCACTACCTTGAATGCCTGCAAAACATCCTCGTCCGTTTTGAACATCTCTGGAAAAGCCATTTACATTCCTCCCTAAAAAAAATTGTATCCTTTCCTTATTCCTTTAATACTTCGCGCTTTGATAACTATTTTCCTCTTCTTAGCTGTAAAAAAATACCATAAAATACAAAAACTCCGGCAGAAAATCTGCCGGAGTCGGATGAACACAATCTTTATTTGTTGAAAATGTTCTTGAGTGCCTGTTTGTTGACATCGCGGTTAAGCTGCGCGAGATACGTCGTGAGCTTGATGTTCTTCGGGCACGCCTCGACACAGTTCTGGCTGTTGCCGCAGCTCGTGATACCGCCTTTTTCCATCAGGGCATTGAGACGCGTCGGCGCATCAAACTTCCCGAGCGGATGGAGATTGAAAAGGTAAGCCTGTACCGTCGGGGACGGTCCGATGAAGTCGGACTGCGGGCCAACGTTCGGGCAAGCCTCAAGGCAGCAGCCGCAGGTCATGCAATGCGAAATCTCATAAGCGGTCTCAGCCGTATGCGGATTCTGGATAGGTGCATCTTTGACGTCCCAGGTACCATCGACCTCAATCCAGCCATGGATGCGTTTGAGGCTTTCAAACATAACGGAACGATCGATCAAGAGATCGCGGATGACCGGGAACGTGCGTGCCGGTGCCAGATGGATTGGCTGTTCAAGGTTATCAACCAGCGAGCAGCAAGCCTGACGGGCTTTGCCGTTGATGACCATCATGCAAGCACCGCAGACTTTCTCGAGGCAGTTGCATTCCCAGACAACCGGAGCGACTTTCTTGCCATCTACGGTCACCGGATTTTTCTGGATTTCCATCAGGGCGGCAACGATGTTGAGGCCCGGACGATAATCTACTTCGAACGCCTGCTCGTACGGCTTGTCATTCGGGCCGTCCTGGCGTTCGATAACGAGTCTGACTTTCTTCTGTTCTGCCATTCTATTTGTCCTCCCTCATTACTCTTTCTTAGCTACGGCGTAATTGCGCAGACGCGGCTTGATGAGAGAATGCTCGAACTCACGATAGGAAACCTCCGGCTCACTGTTTGCAGCATCGAAGGAAACAACGGTCGTGTACATGAATTTCTCATCGTCACGGCCAAAGAATACGAGGTCGTCATTGCCATCATCCGTCATAGCGCGGCCCGTCTCAGCATCGAAATGATATGCGCCAGTCTTCTCGTCGAAGGCTTTTTTCTTCGCATCATCCCACTGCTCATAGTCGGATTTGAGGACGATCTTCGCATGGGCACCACGGCTCTCGTCACGCAGCAGTGCAGACTTCGTGATAGCCATTGCATAGATGATCATATTGCGGAGCTGGCGAACGAACATGGCTTCCTGATTTGCCCAGTTGCCATGATCCGTAACGCCGATGTTATCCCAGCGTTTGAGCAGTGCATGGAGTTCTTTCATGCACTGTTTGAGGCCATTGTTATCACGCTCAACCGATACATATTTGTACATAATATCGCCGAGTTCATGATGCATCTGATGTGCATTCTCCGGGCCGTTCATTGCACGGATGCGGTCGAATTCTTCTACGCACTCTTTGCGAGCTGCCTCGAGCTCTGCCTCTGTGAGGGCATCGCCGAGTTTGCCGCTGCGAGCCAGGCGCAGGGACTCTGGGCCGGAAATCGTACCGGAGTAGGTTGCCGACAGCAGCGAGTTTGCCCCCAGGCGGTTTGCACCATGATACTGATAGTCGCACTCACCGGAAGCCATGAGACCCGGGATATTCGTATGATGCTCACGGTCAACCCAGATACCACCCATGGAATAATGGATGGACGGGAAGATTTCCATCGGAACCTTACGCGGATCTTTGCCTACGAAGTCATCGTACATCTCGAGGATACCACCGAGTTTGCGCTCGAGGTAATCTGCCGGAATATGCGAGAGGTCAAGGTATACACGGTTCGGATTCTGCATGCCAAGGCCCATATGGACAACAACTTTGTAAATAGCACGGGAAGCAACGTCACGCGGAACGAGGTTGCCGTATGCCGGATACATATCCTCGAGGAAGTACCAACGCTCTTTCTCATGCGTCTCCGGATTCTCGCGGTAAACCCATACACGGCCACCCTCACCACGGCAAGCCTCCGACATCAGGCGGTTTTTATCCGAGCCCGGGATTGCCGTCGGATGGATCTGCAGGAACTCCGGGTTACCAATCTCAGCACCCTGCTGATAAACAGCAGATACTGCCGAACCGTTACAAATCGTCGAAGCCGTGCAGCGGCCATATACCTGGCCAGGGCCACCCGTTGCGAGGATGACTACATCAGCCGGGAACGATACGATCTCATTGGAGTTCATGTTCTGGGCAACGATACCACGGCAGATACCATCTTTGTTCTTGATGATCTTGATGAATTCCCAGAACTCATATTTCTTGACGCCACCCTTGACTTCCCAGCGGCGGACCTGCTCATCGAGAGCATAGAGGAGCTGCTGGCCCGTCGTGGAGCCGGCGAATACCGTACGTTTGTTTTTCTGTCCACCGAAGTTACGGAGGTCGAGAACGCCTTCAGCCGTACGCGTGAACGGTACGCCCATGCGGTCGAACATCTTGACAAGTTTCGGAGCTGCCTCAACCATGCCTTTTACAGCCAGCTGGTCAGCGAGGAAGTCACCGCCATATACGGTGTCATCGAAATGCTCATAGACGGAATCATGCTCACCCTTCGTATCCATGCAGGCGTTCATGCCGCCCTGTGCGCACAGGGAATGGGAGCGTTTTACCGGGCAGTAAGAGAACAGGTCTACTTTGCCGCCGCCTTCGCAGATTTTCAGCGTAGCCATGAGGCCCGAAAGGCCGCCACCTACGACAATAATCTTATTTTCAGGTTTATTAGCCATTGAAATTCTCCTTTACTTTGCTAAGCTTCCACTTACATCACGAAGTAGCTGCCCATAAATACCAGCGTAACCAGGCAGAGAAGAGCGCAGAGGCCCATGCTGCAGAGACTGATGACGTTCTGGATGCGCGGGCCCTTAGCGATACCCCAGGTCATGCAGAAGGTCGTGATACCATTGCAGAAATGGAAGATAGCTGCAAACATGCCAAGGATATACAGCAGAGCATAAACCGGATGACCGACAAAGTAGCTCTGGAGAAGCTCATAGGAAATCGGCGTGCCGCTGATGCCCTTCGTAAATACACGGAGATAGAATACATGCCATACGAGGAACACAACGAGGAACCATGCCGTCCAACGCTGAAGCGCGAACTGCCAGTTGCGGATATAACCGTAACGGCCTGGGTTGTTGTTAGCCTGCAGGGCAATATAAACACCATAAATGGCATGGAACAGGAGCGGAATAGCAATGCCAAACACCTCGAGACCGAGGAAAATCGGTTTCGGGATAAGCTCCATCATAGCGAGTGCACCATTGAGTGCCGGAGCGCCGCCGAGGGCCATCGAGTTGGTGAAGATATGCTCAAAGAGAACGATACCGAGCACCAGGAGACCCACTAAAGAATGCAAACGGCGCAGATAAAAAGTTGTGTGGAACATTCTGTACCTCCTAAAATAATTCCTTTACCTCTATCAGTAGCCTTTCAGCGTACGATACTTCGCCTGGTTCGTCTCGTAAAGGTTATTGCCCTCACAGTCAATGACGACAATAGCCGGGAAATCCTCAACCGTAAGAGCTGCTACAGCCTCCGGACCGAGTTCCGGATAAGCGAGGACTTCATACTTCTTGACGGATTTTGCGATCAAGGCAGCAGCGCCGCCGACAGCAGCAAAATACGTTACACCATTTTTCTTCATCGACTCGACAACAGCAGCCGAACGGGAGCCCTTGCCAATCATGCCTTTGATCCCCTGATCGAGCATCGTCGGCGTATAAGCATCCATACGGCCAGAAGTCGTCGGTCCGCAGGAGCCAATCGGATCGCCCGGTTTTGCCGGCGTCGGTCCGAGATAATAAACCATCTGATTCTTCCAATCAACCGGCAGCTCCTCGCCGCGTGCCAGCGCCTCAGTCATAGCCTTATGCGCAGCATCGCGGGCAGCGATGATCGTACCGCTGATAAGGACCGCATCGCCGACATGCAGCTTGCGGGACATCTCTTCCGTAAACGGAGTCTGGATTTTAATTGGTTCTGCCATTTTTATTTCCTCCTATCCTCAAATCAAAGCGTACGCGATGCATGGCGCATAGCATGACAGCAGATCGTTACAGCGACCGGCAGGCCTGCGATATGCGTCGGGCCCCACTCGACATTGACGGCGAGTGCAGAGGTCGTACCGCCAAGCTGCGGTCCAATCCCCGTCTGATTGATGAGTTCCAGGAGTTCGCCCTCGAGTTTTGCGTATTCCGGCATCGGATTGCGCTCATCGATAGAGCGGGTCAGAGCCTTCTTGGAAAGGAGTGCAGCACGATCCATGGTGCCGCCGATACCTACGCCGACAACCATCGGCGGGCACGGATTCATGCTGGCATGCAGGATGATGTCCATGACAGCTTTCTTCACACCTTCAACGCCATCAGCCGGAACCAGCATCTTGACGCCGGACTTGTTTTCCGAACCGAAGCCTTTCGGTGCGACCGTAATCTTAAGCTTATCGCCCGGCACGATTTTCGTGTAGATGACGCCCGGCGTGTTGTCCTTCGTGTTGACACGATTGAACAACGGCTCAGCAACGACAGATTTGCGCAGATAACCTTCCGTATAGCCTTTGGCAATACCGGCATTGATGGCATCTTCAAGCAGGCCGCCCGTGATATGCAGGTCCTGGCCGACTTCAAGGAATACGATCGTCATGCCAGTATCCTGGCAGTACGGACGATCCTCAGCACGTGCAATCTCAGCATTCTTGATAATCTGGTCAAGAACGTTCTGACCGACCGGAGATTTCTCCGTCTCACGGCCGCGTTTCAGGCCTTCGTAAACGTCCTTTGGCAGATAATAAGCTGCCTCTTTGCACATCTGTGCTACGGTTTCCGTGATTTGTTTTGCATCAATTTCTCGCAAAGTAATCCCTCCCATAAATACAACTTATCACACATCTGTGGGTTCATCATAGCACATTTTTTCGCCCCTTTCAAGCGAAAGGAAAAGTGCCGCAAACCCGCATAAATAGTGAACCCAGTTCACTTTTTACCCCAATTCCTATGGAGACGCGCGTGACAACTATCACATCAATTAGTATATTAGCGATTTACGGGAAAATTCCTGCTGTAATTTTTATTTTCGTAAAAAAAAATTCGTTTTTTTTATTGCTGGATTATTGCAGAATTTAAAATATTTATATCCGTATAATTTTTACAACCGGCTCGCAATCCGGCAGCAAATCTGCCACCATGAACGAGCCTTTGAACGCATCACGCGGACGAGCTATGCTTCCCGGATTGAGCACCATGACCCCGCCTGGCTGGATATCCGCAACATGCGTATGACCATATATGGCAATATCTGCCTGCTGCGCTTCCGCCACCTGCACCAGCATTTCCGTAGAGAACTGCACGCCATAGAGATGACCATGCGTCAGCAGGATTCGGTGTCCCCCGGCTTCCGTTACAATAGCGTCTTTAAGAGTCGTATACGGCCAATCATTGTTGCCGGCCACCTTGGCTACAGGCAGCTGCGTAACCATTGCCAGATATTCCGCGTCCATGGCGATATCTCCGGCAAAGAACCACCCCTCCACATCCTGTGCTTCCGGATGGGCCAGCATCATATCCAGTGCATGCGTATCCCCATGGCTGTCGCTTACGATTCCAAGTTTCATTTCCGCCCTGCCTCCAGCTTTTGCGATAATGCCTTCAGTGCCTTGCCACGATGGCTGATCTGCTGCTTTTCTTCCAATGTCAGCTCCGCCATCGTACGGTCTGGATACGCCTGCGGATAGAAATACGGGTCATAGCCAAATCCATTCGTGCCGCGTGGTGCCAGCTTTATCTGCCCATCGCAGCATCCCTCGGCCATCAGCTCGGTCCCGTCTGTATCCACAAAGGCAATCGCACAGCGGTAGTCGGCCACAGATTCGCTGACACCTGCGCGTCGCAGCTCTGCGACCATTTTCGCATTATTTGTCGCATCATCGGCATGAAAGCCAGCAAAACGCGCCGAATGAATCCCCGGTGCACCATCCAGCACTGCAATCTCCAGTCCCGAGTCATCGGCAATGCAGGCACAGCCTGTCTGCTGCTGGTAAAAAGCCGCCTTGATGCGCGCATTCTCAGCAAAAGTCTGGCCATCTTCTACAGCATCAGGCAAATCACCGAACTCCGCCAGCGATACGACTTCAAACGGCAGCGCGCCGAGTGCTGCCGCCATCTCACGTACCTTGCCTGGATTCTTGGTTGCAATCACGATTTTCTGCATGGATTTCCTCCCCATCTGCTCTTATCCTTCACGGCCGACCAACCAGACCAGCTGACCGCCCAGCACATCCTTCTGATATGAAATGAGTTCCCGGCACCCCTCCTCGCCAAGCTGCAGCAAAGCGCCGAGCTCTTCATGGGAAAAAGGCCTGCCTTCACCAGTACCTTGGATCTCAACAAATTTGCCCTCACCAGTCATAACGACATTCATATCGACGATAGCTTGTGAATCCTCCTCATAACAGAGGTCGAGTATCGGTTCGTTTTCATGACTGATACCAACGCTGATAGCCGAAACAAAGTCTTTGACCGGGAAAATATTTCCTTTCTCATAAAATGAGGCACACGCCTCCACCAAAGCGACAAACGCGCCGGTAATCGACGCCGTACGCGTACCGCCATCCGCCTGGATGACATCGCAGTCAATCATGATCGTGCGCTCACCAATAGCCTTCGTATCGACCACAGAACGCAAGCTGCGGCCAATCAGCCGCTCGATTTCCTGCGTGCGTCCCGACTGCTTGCCGCGCACAGCTTCGCGCTGTGTGCGCGTACCAGTCGCACTTGGCAGCAGCGAGTATTCCGCCGTGATCCAGCCCTCGCCCGTTCCCTTGAGGAAGAACGGCACCCTGTCCTCAACTGTCGCGGCACAGATGACCTTCGTATTGCCCATCTCGATGAGCACGGAACCAGCCGGATATTTCTGGAAATGGCGATGTATCGTATATGGACGGAGCTGATCTGCGCTCCGCCGATCTATGCGTTGCATAATATCCCTCCTGCTAAAAAAACCTCCCCCTGCAGGGGAGGTTCTTCATCTTCAATTCTTTTCCTGATACTGACGATAGTTCTTGATGATGCAAATTGGCGTCTTCTGCGAAGCATTGCCGAACGGATTGTCAATCAGAAGCTGTGCAGCTTTCGGGCCATCGACCTTATCCGTGACACCAACCACACGCGAACGCTTGAGGTCATTGACATCAGCGATCATAGCACCGAAACAGCCAAGGCGCTGCTGAATCTTCTTTACAACCTCATTGGGCTCGCCCGGGCCATAAACGATGCATTTATCAAAGGGAGGCATCGTGCCCGTAACATCATCGATCATAGCTGTCTCTTTGCCGCCCCAGACATAGAACATCCCCGACTTGCCAAAGAGCTTGGCGATAAAGCCGGCAAACAGGGCAAAAGCCACGCGCCACTTACCCTCGACATTCATCAGCGACTGCATGCCATGCGGCGATGCCAGCGAACCGTAATCCGGGATAAAGCGGCAGCAGAACTGTGCCACACGGCTAATTTTGAGATCCTCTGGACGCACATAACGTCCCTGCGTAATAGCTACTACGCTCTCTGCACAGCAGAGCAGGTCATTCTCGCCAATCTTGTCCTTCGTATAACGTTCAATCGCATCAACGATATCATCTTTCTCGGTCAGGATGCGCGTCGGCACCGGGATGAGTTCTAATTCTTCTGCCATTGTTTCGTGCCTCCTTAGTCCTTTACCAGCTGGACGCCTGCCAGCTTGGCAATTTCTTCAGCAGTGAATACCAGACGGATCTTGCGGTAATGCCACGGCGTACGGCCTGTCTCCATCCAGATGAAATCCAGCGGCAGGTCAACCATATGCGAAAGCGCCGTCTTGAGATCCTGCCCTTTACGCGGTGTCAGTTTGACTTTCGCGAAGATATTCAGTTTATCCTCTGCATGCGCATCGCCTTTTTTCTGGATCAGCACCGCCTCGAAGTAATCGTCCTCACGGACTTCCCCTTCACGCTCAGCCTTGCCACGGACTTCGATACCATCATACTGCTCATAGGGAAGTTGCGAACGGCAGATTGCATCCATGATTGTCGCGCACTGCTTGCCTTCATTGTAGAAATTAAGCTTCTTCGACAGCACGATGCTGCCTTCGTCCTGTGCCTCAACAACGACCGGCGCACTCGTGTCCACACGGATGTCCTCGATACCGGCAGCTGCGAGATAGAGTTTAGCGGCCAATACAGCCAGAACAATCAGACCAACGATAACGTAAACGATTGTCACAATGATTCCTCCTAAAATCCAGATGCTTATTGCGGCTGCCCGGCTTTTTCTTTTGCCATAGCCGCCGCTAATATACTATAATATTTTTCCGGCAGGCGGGTAATGTGTCCCGTTGCTTTACTGGTGAACACATTCTGGGAGTGGCCGGTAACCATTACCGCGCCATCAGCCTTGCGGATGATGCGGTAATCAAACGCCATCTTGACCTTTGTCAGCGCCGTCGGCGTCGTCTCGATGAGCACGACATCGTCAAATTTTCCCGGCGATACATACTTAGCCCGGACATCCGTAATCGGGAACACGAAACCATCATCCATCAACTCGCCCAGCGTGATGCCAATGGACCGCAAATACTCTACACGGCCAATCTCAAACCAGCGGATATAATTCGAATGATGTACAACCGCCATCGCATCCGTATCATAAAAATTCACATGATGTTCCGTAATGACCGGCATATAATCCCTCCCAACGGAAAAATTTTCTTTCATTAATAAATGAAATACACAATGTATAGCCTAGAACAATTGCCGTCTAAAGTCAAGTCAAATCCTATACATCTTATCCAGCCGCCGCAGATAGATCTGCAAGCGGTCAATTTCCGTTGCCTCTTTGACCAGACGGCCTGAGTAATAATACTCCACCGTCTGACTCAAACTCTCGAGCTGATTTCGCTCCCGAAGCCGGCGTATGAGTTCGCGCACCGTTCCCTCATTGCCATCGACAAACGCCACATTATCCGGCAGCAAGCGGCGCATCGTATCTTTGAAATAATTGAAATGCGTGCAGCCCAGCACCAACGCCGAATACTCGCTAAAATCAAACGGCGCAAATTGACTGGTCAGATAATCCGTCACTGCCTGGGACTCAAACTCCTGCCGTTCAGCAAACTCCACCAGCTCTGGCAGCGCCAGCCGGTCAACGAGATGATCCTTATCGACCTTCTCGATGAGCAGTTCCATCTTGCGCCCCTTTACTGTTATCGGCGTTGCCGTCACCAGGACCCGATGCTCCCCATCCATATCCAGTGCCTTCTTGGCCGCCGGCTCCATGCCGATAATGGGAACATCATAACGGCGGCGCATCTCCGCGACGGCCACCGAAGTTGCCGTATTGCAGGCCGTGACGATTGCCTTGACATCCTTTGTCATAAGGAAATCAAAGGCCCCCGCGACAAAATCGCGGACTTGCTCCTTGCTCTTGGTTCCATAGGGAACATTATCTTCATCGGCAAAAAAAATAAACTGTTCATGAGGCAGAACCTTCATCGCATGATGAAGCACCGATAAGCCGCCAACTCCTGAATCAAAAAATGCGATTTTCATGCACTCAGCTCCTAAAACGCATCAATAGCTTACAGAAATAATCCAATGGCTATTATAGCAATCTGCTACTTGTTTGACAAGATATCCGTATTCCTGCTATAATATAGCTGTTCATTATGGAGAGGTACTCAAGTGGTTGAAGAGTCCGGTCTTGAAAACCGGTAGGCTGTAACAGGTGCGTGGGTTCGAATCCCACCCTCTCCGCCATAACGGAGTGGTACTCAAGAGGCTGAAGAGGACGGTTTGCTAAATCGTTAGGCTGGGTAACCGGTGCGGAGGTTCGAATCCTCTCCACTCCGCCACTGAAAATCATAAGCGACTGTGAACAAAATGCGGAAGCATTTTTGTTCGCAGTCGCTTTTTTCATATCCCCTTTAATCTTTTTCTTTCAGTATTCCCTTTAGCTTGTCCCGAGCCTGCTTGAGCGCCACCCGGACAGAACTTGGCGCAATCCCCAATTGGCCGGCAATCTCATTGGAGTTCATTTCCAGCCAATAGGTCATCTCCAAAATCTTTTGCTGGCGCTCTGGCAGCTGCAGAATGGCCGCCCGCAACTCCTCAGTACGTTCCCGTGTCAATGCCTGTCCCTCCGGCGTATCCTGACGATCATCGGCCGGGTCGAATGCCTCGTCCCAAGGAGCGTTCATTGTATAGGCTTTGCTGCCATAATATTTATTCATCACATTTTGCGCAATGCGGAACAGCCAAGTGGAAAAGGCGCCCTTTTCCGGATCAAACTGCTCCAAATGCTGATACATGCGGATAAAGGTATCACTGACCAGCTCATCTGCCAGGCCGCTGTCCTTTGTCTTGCCCAGCAAGTATTGATAAACCCGGGGAAAATAGTATTCATACAATTCCGTAAGCGCAGATGAATCACTAACCGCCTTTACCGCCAGCCTTCCCCAATAAGATGTATTTTTGATTTCGCTCATTTTTCAGCCTCCCTTGATCCCTGAGAAACACTGGCCTCTTCTAAGGCCTGCTTGGCAGATGCGCCCTCGCTTTCAGCCGCCTGGTAACGCTGGCTGTCAAAAGCCACCGGTACGCCCATAGCTTTTTCCAATTTAGCCTGACTGAGATTATACTGATACAGGGCCGTAATATAATTGGAGCGGGCCTGGATGAATTTTTCCTGCGCATCCGTCACCCCCAAAAGCACATCGACGCCCTCCTCATAGCGTACCTGCGCGATTGTATAGCTGTCCTGTGCCTGCTTGACTGCAGCGGCCGTCTCCGTGATATTCTGCTCAGCCGCCTTCATTTCAAGATAAGCTTTGCGGGTATCCAGCTGGATATTCTTCTTTACCTGCCGTGCTTTTGCTTCATAAGCACGGATATTCGCATCTGCCTGCCGGACATTCGCCTCAGTTATCCCGTTATCAAATATATTCCAGGAGACATTCACCCCTGCCTCCCAGGCATTGCTGCGCTCGCTCCGGAACGGATAATTGCTGGCAATATTCTGTACAGCTACTGCGGATACATTAGGCCGATAGCCGGATTTCGCCGTCTCCATCTGCGCATTAGCCGCCTTGATATCATACTCTGCCGCCAGTCCATCCGGACGGTGTGCTAAAGCATATGATTCACAAGCTGGCAAATCTTTATCGTACGGCTCATAGGAAAAGACCGTCGATGGCTCGACATCCGTACCCTGCGGCAGCCCTACCACACTGGCAAGCGTAGATTTTGCCACAGATACCGCTGCCTCTGCCGTGACCAGGTTCTGCTTGTAATTCGCAATATTTACCTTCATCATCAGAAGATCCGCTTCTGCCACTGCGCCCTCCTCAAACTGAGCGCGGATAAGTTCCAGCTGGGTATTGCCCTTATCTACCGCATCCTGCGCAATCTGCGCAATATTTTCCCGGTAAATAAGATTGGCATATGCTTCCGCTGCCTGATAACGTACGGTCTGGCGCGTGTTTTCCCTATCCATATCGGCGCGATTCAAGCGGTAACGGGCAGCTGCGATCCGGCCTTCCAGCTGTCCGCCTGTATAGACAGGCACCGTGAGTTTCCAGCTATTGGCAAACGTATTGTGATAAGGATAGGAACCTACGGTTACCGGATTGCCCAAACGCGGCGATCCGGATTCGGTAATATATACAGGCCGGTAATCTCCCGCATGCGGATCGCCATAGGCATCGTGCGCATCGTTCGCAGACTCGTAATTCCTGCCGCCAATCTTGTACGCCTGCGAATTCCAGCTGACTATTGGTCCCTTGTTGCGTCTGGCCGCCTTCAGCGCATGGTCCGCTACTTCTCTTTGCGCATCAGCAGACTCAATGCTCGCATCATCTGCCAGCGCCATGCTGATACTTTCGTCCAGGGAAAGCTGTACCTGTTCTGCCGAGCAGATTCCGGAAGAAATGGCAAGACTGCAACTTAGTATGCTGGCTAAATATAACGTATTGTTCAATTTCATAGAGTATCACCTTCCTGTTCAGGCCCCTGTCACCTGACGTTTTACCAACTCAGCAAAGAGACCGCCCTTTGCCAATAATTCATCAAAACTTCCCATCTCCGCTATGCGCCCATCATCCATGACAATGACACGATCGCACTGGCGGATAGTGGAAAGACGATGAGCTACCACGATGCGGGTAGATTTAAGCTTGTCCAAGCTGCGGGTCACGATAGCCTGCGAACGATTGTCTAGCGCACTAGTAGCTTCGTCGAGAATCAAAATCGCAGGATTTCCCACCAAAGCCCGGGCAATCAATATACGCTGACGCTGCCCGCCAGATATATTTGAACTGCCCTCACTGATAATCGTCTGCATACCCATAGGCATATCGGCAATATCTTCGGCAATACCAGCTGCCTCTGCTGCAGCCCAGGCAGCCTCCTGAGGAAGCATCCGTGTACCTACGATATTTGTATAGATATCCCCTGTCATGAGCTGCCCATTCTGCAGGACAACCCCCATCTGGGAGCGGACCGATGGCAAAGCCAATTCGGATAGATCCTGCCCGTCGAAGGTAATACTCCCCCGCTTGGGCATTTCAAATCCCAACAACAATCGCACCAGCGTACTCTTACCGCTGCCAGACCTGCCGACAATGGCTACATTCTCCCCGGCCGCTATCGAAAAACTCACATCTTTCAGGACATCCTCGCCTTCCACCTCCTCAACGCCGCCCTTCTGGTCTGGCATCACATGGGTATAGGCAAAGGACAGATGACTTACTTCGATTGCACCGGACAATTGACCCGCTTCCTGTTTTTCTTCGGTAGTTTCCGGAACAGCTTCTAAAATCGGCCGCAGATTCTCCAGCTGGGGCTGGATGGCAAAATACTGGCTTACCAAGCCGATGACGCCCCCCATCACGCCATTGAAACTAGAATACGCTGCATTAAAGGCAATGAATTGGGCATAGCCAATCCCCGTATTGACGATCTTGCCATCGGGGCTTACCTCATTCATGCCATAGACCGCGATATAGTACAGGATCAGCGTCAACACAAACGGCTGAATACTGGAGATAATCGACGTGTAGTTATTCTGCCAGCGCAGCTTAAGGGTCCAGTTCCAATGCTCGCCAAAGGTGCGCGTCCAAAGATTGTAGGCCTGTTCTTCTGCTCCCTGTACCCGGAATTTTGGCAGGCCAGCAAAAATCTGCTGTACCGTACCTGCGGATTTATTGCCTGCCTCAATGATCTTGCGCTGGAAAAACAGCACCCGCCGCAGAACAATAGCTACAAACAGAGAATACACCAGCCAGACGACAATAGCCGCCGCCGTAAGTTTCATGCTGTAATAACACATGAGGAAAATGCTCCAAAAGGAAAAAACGAAACTCAAAATAGAGCTTACAAATTCGCCAGAAGCCAGTCCTTTGGCTATGCCGATGCCGCCCATGCGGCTTGCAAGTTCTCCCACCGTAAACCGGCGGAAGAATTTAGTCGGCAAGCTCATGAGCCGCCCCCACATAGCCGCTTCAGCAGACATCTCGATGCGATTGGCTATGCGCAGCACCGCAATGGAACGCACAATCCCCAACGCTGCCGTAGTAAAACTGGTCACCATCAAAGCCTGCGTAACCGTCGCCAATCCCTGCCGGTCTAAGATGGGTATGATATCCTGGAAAATGGTTTCCGTAATAAGCGGCGTAGCCAGCGGAATAAGTCCTGCAAACAGACTGCAAATAAGAATGGTGCGATAATCTGCCAGCCAGCATTGATGAAACATGAATTTTATCAGATCCCATAATTTTAAAGCCCGTGCCGGAAATCCCGCATAGCATTGAAAGGCATCCCGGCTGACGTTTTGAGCCTCATCACCAGATAGCGCGATGCCCTCCGGATGCTGGAGCATAAAAACTTTGTAGCTATCCGGTGCCATAGGAATAAGCGCTGCGATTTCCTTCGCACCTGTATCGGGAGCAGTATAGAATCCCAGCAAGACCCCGGAATCACGCTTATACCAATTATCTGGCAAAGTTACCAGCCGCATCTGCATATTTCCTTTTTGCATCAAACGACGCAGGATTGCCACTTCATCCCAATCCCTGGTAAGCGTATCCTCCAAGCCAATGAAATCCACCGGCATTTTCAATGCGGCTGCTACCTGCCGTACAGCAAACGTAGCTTCCTCCCAAAGCGCCTTATCATGTTCTATATCTTTACCACCGTCAAACAGCTGCTCTTCGCCCAAAAGGCTGCGAATGCCATTTTCCACCAGTACAATCTTACTCTTATCCCGCATGCGGATGCGGCGGGCCAGCCGCTTATCGCTGGCACCGAAACGCACCCATAGCAGCATGGACAAGATACCTTCGTGTTGAATAAATGTTTCATATATTTCCGGATTGCTTGTGGCAGCGGCCAGCACTTGCCGCTTTTTCCACAGCTGCAGCATGTCATCGCCCTTGTCTGCCAGCAAGCGAAGCCAGGAAATCTGCACCAAACCGAAAAACCATTCCTCCATCTGCTGGCGCAGATATTCACCATCAGCATCCTGCCACCTGAAAAGTTCCAGTTCGCAATCCTCTAAGGCATAAATCTGCATGCGGACCTCCTGAAAATCATCCAAAGCAGGAAATACCGCTTCTCCGGCCCGCTTTTCCAGCAAATAACACTGATGGAAAGAAATTTCGCCGCCTTTCTGGGTAGTGGCATACACTTCCACACTACCGGATACCACTTGCCAGAAACTCTTATCTTCCTCCAGCAGGAAGCGATCTCCGGCAAAGAGTTTTTTTCTCATCGTCATTCCACGCTTTCCATTTCTTCCTGTTCCCGTTCCTCAATCAAACGGCGATAGGGGCCATCATGCTTGATCATCTCCCGATGCTTGCCCCGCTCGACAATCTTTCCCTTGGACAGGACTATGATTTCATCACAGTCACGAATCGTGGACAAGCGATGTGCCACAATCAAACAAGTACAGCCCCGATGACGGATATTGTCCAGCACTCGTTTTTCCGTAATCGGATCAAGCGCACTGGTTGCTTCATCCAGAACGAGAAGGGACGGATTTATGGCCAAAGCCCGGGCAATCTCCAGCCGTTGCCGCTGGCCACCGGAAAAATTCATGCCACCTTCCTGTATGACTGCTTCATAGGTACCATTGAGTTTTAAGATGTCCTCATGAATGCAAGCATCCTGAGCAGCCGCAATGATATCACTCCTGCTGACCGTATTGTCAAATAGCGCGATATTCTCTGCCACCGTACCACTGATAAGGAAAATATCCTGGTCAACAGCTGCCAATGAGCTTGTAATCATCTTGCGCGGTACATCGCGGCGAAGCACCCCATCCAAACGTACCTCTCCGCTCCATTCCTCATAAAGACCAGTGACAATCTTAGCCAGCGTGCTCTTGCCGCTGCCAGAAGCCCCAACCACGGCCACCCAGCGGCCGGGACTGGCATGAAGGTCAAAGTGTTCCAATAATGGCTTTTCCAATGGGCTGTAACCAAAGCTTACATCCTTCAGCAATAGATCTCCTGACAAACGTTCCTGCGAAAACGATTTTATTGCTTCTTCTTCAGCAGTTGGAAAATTCAAATGATCCACTTCATAAGCACGCACATCGTTGAGACGCTGCATCTGCATTTCTGTGGTCTGCAAAGTGGCTCCCAACCCCACCAGCGCATTGACCGGTGCCTGAAAACTCCCCATCAGATGCTGAAAAGCCATGAACATACCAGCAGTCATAGCGCCTTCCATAATAGAAAAACCGCCCACCGTCATAATCAAAGCCCCATTGATGCCCGCCAGCAAAGTAGGCAAAAGCTTCACAGACATGGCCCAAAGAGCCGTCTCCTGCGAGGCCATCAGCACCTTGGTCTGATAGCCTGACCATTTGGTAAAGAAATCCGACTCATCACCACTGGCCTTGATAGTCTCAATCATACGCAAACCATTCATGGCCACACCATATGCTTTGCCGGCATCCTGCTGCATACGCATATTGAGGTCTGTGAGATGCCGCCGCATCGCAAAGAATAAAATAATTTCCACGGAACTGAATGCCACGCCGATAAGGGTCAGAGCCACATTATATTGCAATAGCAATAAGAGATAAAACACTGCCACAAATAAGTCCAGCACCGCCGTAGCCGCCGGTCCCGACAGTGTTCCGGCAATGGACTCATTGAACCCCACGCGGCCTGCCACCTCAGCTGCATAACGCTGATGGAAAAACTGCATCGGCAGCTTCAGCAGATGCCAAAAATAAGCAGAACTGTCTGCCAAGGTAAGCTTGCGCTGCCACTGCGTCAACACCACGACCCTAAGCCAAGTCATAATACCGGACAAAATAAACGACAACGTCATAGCCAGGCAGAAATTCGTCATCCAATCCAAATGCTTGCGGGTGAGAATATCGTCCAAGAATATCTGGCTCATCACCGGGCCGGCCAGGCCTGGAATAATCGCACATAATTCCAAAATAATGATAAACGTCAATGCCCAACGATCCTGCAAGAGCTTTCCTGCCACATCCTTAAAAACGTTGTACCGGTGACCGGCTTTTTGAAAGTCCGGCCCTGGCATAATCTGCAGGGATACGCCTGTGTATGAAGTGCGAAATTCCTCCCAAGGCACCGTACGCCGTCCCATTGCAGGGTCATTGAGATACGCCTTGCCGTTGGTGATTCCCTCTAAAACTACAAAATGGTTGAACTCCCAGTGGATAATCAAGGGAAAAATATCTTCTTCCCCAGCCAGTTCCAAAAGATCACCCGCTGACCAGCGGTAGCCGTCAGCCTCACAGCCCCGGTTACGAGCTGCCCGGATTACACAGCTGGCCTTAGAGCCATCACGGTTCACACCGCATTCTGCCCGCAGCTTTTCCAGCGGAATCCAAAGGCCGTAATGTGCCAGGACCATCCCCAGTGCAGCCGCCCCGCATTCCGTGGCCTCCATCTGTAAAACCGTAGGGACTTTGACCCGGTATTTGCCCGACCAAAAAGTATTCTTCAATCGTTCGATAACATTCACCCGGATCACCTGCCCCTTAACCATTGACTCAGCTTATAAAAGACTTTCTCGATGGGCGGCCGCCGTTCAATAATGATGGACCCCGTGACAAAACTGCCTGCTGTAATGGGTTTATGCTCACCGACACTGGATGTCCAGAGATAGCCGGACTCCGACCCCGGGTCACGTACCAAATCAAAGTTCACTTCCATTACCGCACTTTGCTGCTTGGAAACAATCCACTGCGCCAATTGTTCATTCCCCAAATTCTTCTGCATCGATTGCGCCGTTACCGGATACTGCGATACGGAACGCACCGTCCCCAAAAGACTGCCCGATTGGGAAATATCCACCCCATTGGGCGCCAGCTGGATAGTCTGCCCCTTCTCTACCCGCTTTCCTTTTTCTACTGGAATATACAGGACACCTTTGAGATACTCCCGTCCGCCATCTATACGCATAGTAATGACAGGCATGCCATTTGTGACAATACTGCCTTCTCGTACCATGACCTCATCCACCGTACCGTCATAAGGGGAGTAAATGTATTCCATTGCCTCTTGCTGATAACGGCGGGAATCAAATTCGTGGACACGGCTCACAGCCTCACGCGAGCTGGATGCCAATCCTGGCCCGTATTTGGCCATACGGGTAGCCGCCTCCTCTTGTACCATGCTCACATGAGCAATAAGGTCTCCTTTTTTCACTTTGTCACCAGGATGGACATAGATTTCATCCATGCTCCCCCCTGCCATGACACAGACTTTTGATACGCCAGAAGAATCCATGATCAATCCCATACCATCAGCCTTTACGGTAAATGAACCAAAGATAGACCAGATAACAACTGCCAGCGTCATAACAGCTACCGAGATAACGCCCATCCAGCCAATCGGAGTGGTAATGCTCATTGTCATATCCAGTTTTTCCGGAGAACGCATCTTGTCCAGCGCTTCCTTGCTGAATATCTCATTGCCCTTCCGGTTCCAGCGCGCTGCTCCAACCGTTTTTTTCTCTTCGCCCATCAGTCATCACCTTCCAGAGCTGCATCCACCCGCATGCCATCTTCCAATCCTTCCAGATTCCCCACAATGACAATATCCCCTTCTTCAAGGCCCTCGTAAATCTCGATATATTTTTGATCGTCTGCCCCTGCTTTTACCTCACGCAGATGAATGATTCCATTTGCATCCATCACAAACACGGTATCATTGGACTTATCTGTCATTGCGGACAACGGTATCGTCAAGGCTTCATAGGACTGCTCCGCCTGCATCGTCACACCGGTATAGATCATCGGTTCCAGCAGTCTGGCACGATTGTCGACCTCCCAGACCGTACGCCGGATATCCGCCGGCTCGGAAAGGTCCGGGACAATTTCTTTGAGGACAGCTTTTATCCCCATGCCATGATCTTTATTGCCCGCACCATAATCCGTGTCATAAGCTTTGCCTGTAAGTTTATGCTCAGCAAAAGTCAGATTACTTACCTGACCAAGCTGCAGATGGCGGGCATCCACATCTGTCAGATTCAGTGAAAACATCAAGCGGGAAAAATCTCCCACCAAGGCAATAGGCGTTCCCGCCTGAACCTGCGCCCCTGCTTTCTGATATACCAAGAGTACCTCTCCATCCAATGGTGCTTTCACAGACAGCCAGTCCTGCTGGACCAGGTACTGGTCGCGCTGAACCTGCGCCTCACGCAAAGCCCCCTGTGCCGCCATATACTGTGCCTCAGCTTCCTCATATTTTTCCTTGGACGTCGCCCGCCGGGACATCAACCGCCCTTGGCGCTGATAGCTGTTACGTGCCCGGGTCAACATAGCCTCAGCACGGCTGATTGCACTTTCCGCCTGCTGGATTTTCAGCGGAACATTTTCATTGACCATCTCCACCAGATTCTGTCCCTTATATACTTTATCATTCTTATTCACATGCCAGCTTAGTATGCGGCCATCGGTAAGAGCCACCGCATCGGTCATATTTCTACTGGCGAAACGTACAGCATCCAAGGAAATGGCTGGCGCAAACTGCCGGCGCACGGCCTTAGCGGCGGTCACTTCTACCCGCCGGTTATCCATGCGGTTGGCAATCTGATTCTCATCGCTATAATTGAGCCATGCCCCCCAGGCTACAATAGCCAGTGCCATCAGAAGGATGAACATCATGGCTACACCATAAATCTTTTTCATATCTCGCCCTGTCCCTTCTATACTAGGTTCCTATAATAGGTTCTTACTTTATTGATTCGCCCAAAATCAAATGAATCCTACCTGCATATTGGCAAGCACAAAAAAAAGGCCAAAGACTGACAGGCACAGTCTTTAGCCTTTTACAAGCAGGTTTTCGTATATCTTTTTAATCTTCTTCTGCATCCGGGACCATATCCGCAGCTGTCAACGTACCAGCCTTTGCCCGCTGGGCAAGCTCTGCCGTTGCCGTGAACAAGACATCGCTCGAGCTGTTGAGTGCCGTCTCACAGGAATCCTGGATCACCCCGATGATAAAGCCAACACCAACTACCTGCATGGCAATATCATTGCCGATACCAAATGAAGAGCAGGCTACGGGGATAAGCAGCAACGAACCACCAGCAACACCCGAAGCACCACAGGCGCCAACTGTCGCAATGATGCAAAGCAGCAGTGCCGTTGGCAGGTCGATATCAATGCCCAGCGTATTGGCCGCAGCCAGCGACAACACAGCAATCGTGATAGCCGCACCACTCATGTTGATCGTAGCACCGAGCGGAATCGAAATCGAATACGTATCCTCGTCAAGATGCAAGCGTTTGCAAAGTGACAGGTTCACAGGGATATTGGCAGCCGAACTGCGCGTGAAGAACGCATACAAGCCGCTTTCACGCAAAGTCGTCCAGACCAGCGGGAACGGATTGCGATGGATGTGCGCATAGACGATCAGCGGGTTCATGATAAGTGCTACTGAGAAGAAAGCACCGAGCAGCACGGCCAGCAGATGCGCATATCCCAAGAGCGCGCCAATACCGCTTTCGCCAATGGCATTGGCTACAAGTCCCATGATACCAAACGGTGCAAACCGGATGACCCACTGCACGATTTTCGTAACCATCTTGGCCAAATCACTGATCATGACTTTCGTATTATCCGCAGCACTATGCAAAGCAATGCCGCAGAGCACGCCCCAGGCAAGGATGCCAATATAGTTAGCTGAAGCGATGGCATGGATCGGATTGTCGACAACACTCAGCACCAAATTGTGCAGGACCTCCAGGATACCGCTTGGTGGCGCAAGCTTTGCATCGGCAATCTGCAGCTGCAGCGACGTCGGGAATGCAAAAGAATACGCAACAGCCACGAGCGAAGCCATGAACGTCGCAATGACATAAAGCTTGACAATCGGTTTCATCGATGCGCTCGCATCGGCATTCTTCTGCGCCATCGCATTCATGACGAGCACAAATACGAGAATCGGTGCCACGCCTTTCAAAGCACGTACAAACAAATCGCCAAAGATTGCGATGACAGGCACAGTCTGAGGTGCCGCCACCGCCAAGATAATACCTATAATCAGGCCCACGGCAATCAGCTTGATCAGTGCCGTTTCCTGATACTTTCTACCAATCTTCTTCAACTGATTGGACATCAGAAACATCTCCCTTACAACTCTTATTACGTAAAATCAGTCCGTCTACGCTAGGAATACATATGTTAGTATACATCAAACTTTACACTCTTGCAAGATATTTTAGTAAAAATGTTTCCCTTGAGTGAACTATTTATATCATGTACTAAAATACGCACATATCAATCAGATATGTGCGTATATAACGGACACATTATGTGGTTAATCTTCCTTAGTGTTAAGTTCACGTAAATAGCGGCCCACAGCATCCTGCCAGGCTGGCAAGCGGGCAAACCCCGCCGCATCCAGGCATTTCTTGCTCAGACGCGAATTCTTGGGCCGCACGGCTTTTGTCGGATAAGCCGACGAGGGCACCGGAGTAACCGTCACCTTGCACCCCGCCTGCCGGAACGTCTCAGCCGCCAGCTCTGCCCAGGAGCAGACCCCCTCATTCGTAGCATGATAGACACCATACTTGTCGCTCTGTGCCATATCAGCCAGCAATACCGCCAAATCATGCGTATAGGTCGGTGAGCCGACCTGATCATCGACAACAGTCAAAGTATCATGCGATTCCGCCAGTTTCAGCATCGTGCGGATAAAGTTCCGGCCATTGATGCCAAACACCCACGAAATACGGACAATGAAGTACTTATCCAAAAGTTCCTGTACAGCTTCTTCGCCATGCAGCTTAGAGCGGCCATAGACATTTTTCGGCTCTTTCCTGTCTGCCGGCTCATAGAAACTCTCGCCATCACCGGGGAATACGTAATCCGTGCTGATGTAGATCAGCTTCGCAGCCAGCGCACGCGCAATCTTCGCCAGATTGCGCGTACCATCTGCATTGACCGCCTCGCAGATTTCCCGCTCGTCCTCGGCCTTGTCAACAGCTGTGTACGCCGCACAATGCATAATCACGTCCGGACGATACGCTTCGATATATTCTTTCGCGGCCGCATAATCCGTCAGCGAAAAATCCCGGCTGGCTACGCCCCTTGCCTCGATGCCACGGCGTTCCAGCTCCTGCACACAGTCATAGCCAAGCTGTCCCGTCACACCGGTAACCAATACTTTCATGTTTCCCTAATCCTTTCTCTTTGCCAGCGTTTTCTCATCCGCCAGCGGAATCTTCAAGAGCATCTTCGTTCCCATGCCGAGCGCGCTCTCCATGGAAATCTCGATGCCATGCTGCTCACAGATCCAGCTGGCAATCGACAGCCCCAAGCCCGTACCGCTGACCCCACCGTCAGCCTTCGTACGCGACGCATCCACCCGGTAGAACCGCTCAAACACTCGCTGCTGATCCTCTTTGGCGATACCGATACCATCATCGGCCAGTTCCAGCATCATATGGCCGCCATCCGGCAAACGGTGCAATCTGGCTGTTATGTGCCCCCCTGCTGGCGTGTATTTCACGCTGTTTTCAAGAAAAATACGCATCATCTGCCGCATCGTAACCTGATCGGCATAGATAACACCTTCATCATTCTGGAGCAAATCCACCGCATGCGTCTTAGTCACCAGCTTCATCTTGCGCATGACATCCTCGACAAGTTCTGACAATTCGATGCGCTCCTTATGGAGTACCTGGCGCTTCTGATCCGCACGCGCCAAAAACAGCAGCTTTTCGATCAATTGCTGCATGTCCTCAGCCTCCGAACGAATCGAGGAAATGCCCTCATCAAGCACTTCCTTATCCGAGCGGCCCCAGCGCGATAAAAGATCCGAATAGCCCAGGATAACCGTGACCGGCGTGCGCAGCTCATGCGAGGCATCCGAGACAAACCGCTGCTGCTGCTTGAAACCGACTTCCAAGCGTTCGAGCATATGGTTGAACGTATCGGCAAGCTCTGAGAGCTCATCGCGGGCCGGTGGCACCGTGATGCGCCGATCCATCTTCTCGACTTCAATCTTGCGCGCTGTAGCTGTCATCTCACGGATAGGCAGCAGGATGCGCTTGCTGACGAAATAACCGGCGAGCAGCGCCAGCAAAAAACCCAAAATCGTCATGAGGAATAGAATTTTCTGCAGCGTTTCCAGAAAATGCTTTTCGGCCGTTATAGTCTTGAAGAAATGCAGCTGATAAATCTGCCCCTGGTACTCGACATCCATCTTGGCATGATAGATGGTCATATTGCGTACTTCGGCAACCTGCATATTCTTGTTAGCCCAAAAAGGCGGATTCTTTACCGAGCTTCCTTCGATGCGCTGCAGCGACGGATAACGGGCATCGCTTTCATAGACGACCTGGCCCGATAGGTCCGTGATGCGCAGCACCACACCAGGCATGACTGGATCATCCCGCCAAAAGCTTTCGCCCATCGGCCGTCCCTGCCGCATCCGCTCCAACACATGATTCATGCTGATTTCGATTTCCACCTCAGCTTGATGGTAAAACGAAAAATAAACGCCGAGTCCTGTCAGCACACTGGTAAGAATCAGCACAAGCAACAGGACCGACGCATAAAAACAAGTGATTTTCGTCGAAATCCGCGCATAACGCAGCCGGTTGAGCATCATCTCCGGATGACGCAGCCACGCTTTAATCCTTGATCGCATATCCTACGCCTCGGACAGTAAAGATATATTTATCATCGAAATGATCGTCAATCTTAGCCCGCAGGTAACGGATATAGACATCGACAACGTTCGTGTCCCCCGTATAATCATAGCCCCAGACCTCCTGCAGGATCTGGTCACGCGTAAGCACATTGCGCTTGTTGCGCAACAGGTACTCGAGCAGCGAATATTCTTTTTTCGTCAGCTGGACTTCCTCCCCTTTGACCCGTACCTCATAACGGCTCGGATACATGATGAGATCACGGACCTGCAGCTTCTCGCCTTCCAGGCTCACCTCACGGCCATCAGCACGCGGCTTGCGCAGGGCGTTGCGGACGCGGGCCAGCAGCTCCTGAATCGCAAACGGTTTTGTCATATAATCATCGGCACCAATATCAAGGCCGTTTACCTTATCTTCGACATCATCACGGGCCGTCAGCATGATGATGGGGATATCTGAAATCTCACGTACCTTGCGGCAAACCGTCATGCCGTCCATATCGGGCAGCATGAGGTCGAGCAGCACGAGGTCATAGTCTTCCTGTGCAATACGCTCAAAAGCCCGCAGACCATTTTCCTCCGTCTCCGTCTCATAACCTTCATGTTCAAGCTCAATCTGCAGAAAACGCGCAATTCTTCGTTCATCCTCAACAATAAAAATACGTGTATTCGTCATACTAAAACTACCTCCGGAATCTACGTGATCACAGCCATCACATAATGTTTCTAATATAGTCTATTACTATGATATAACGAAAGACAGGGAAATTAAACCCCTGCCTTCCATTTCTAATTCAAATATAACCCCCCGCAGGGACTTAAACCTTCGCCGCTACTTTGCTCATGAATTTTTCCTTCTGCACCGCAAACCGTTCGTGAACACCACAGCCGATTTCCTCCCGCTCATCGAAAGCACGGACGGCAAAAGTGATCTTGCGGCCTTCCACCGCAGTGACTTCAGCCTCGGCGCGTACGGTAAGCCCCACAGGCGTCGCCGCCTTATGCTGGACCGAAAGCGAAATCCCCACGCTTGTCCAGCCCTCTGGCAGCAGCGTTTCGACAGCCTCAGCGGCAGCCTTCTCCATCAGACAGGTCATCGCCGGCGTCGCATAGACCGGCAGACTGCCACTTCCCATGGCCGCCGCCATATGGGCAGCTGTAACCTTCTCGGTTGCCGTGTTGCAGATTCCCGGCTTGATTTCCGTCAGTTCCATTTACCATTCGCCTCCATCGACGGCCTCACAGCCCTCGCTCAGATACATTTCCCGAAACAAATCGATGAGATGCGCGCTCGATGACGACAACGTGCGATTCTTGAGCCAGGCTACAACCGTATGCGTACTCATCTCCGGCTCAACCAGTTTCTTGTAAATCAGATTGCCATCCGTCAGCAGATTCTTTGACGAAATCGGTACAAGTGCATACCCCATATCCATCTTGGCCAGCAAGAGATCCTGCACGATACTGTCGCTGACGCAAACCACCTTGGGCTCAAAACCGAGTTTGCGGCAGTTCGACACGAAAATCGACTGCCAGCGCAAAGGAATGATAATCGGCGCATCCTTGAGCTCTTCCATGCGCACACGGTCACTGGCCTCGCCAATCTCATCGTTCTTATTCATGATCACCACGAATGGCTCATTAGGCAGCACAATCGACTCATAAACCTTGGAATCCACCTGGGTACGCGTCACGCCGATTTCAATGACACGATTATCCAAAAGCTCCAGAATACGCGACCCCTCGGCCTCCCAAATCTGATAATTGACATTCGGATACCGCGCATGGAACTCCGTGATTAGCTCCGGCAGCAGCATGGCCCCCGACGACGTAATCGTGCCGATGCGGATAGAGCCTGCCACGCCCGACCCGATTTCCGTGATTTCGCGCACCGTGCCATCAACCATTCCGAGAATATGCTCCACACGCGAATACATGACCCGTCCCGCATCCGTCAAACGGATGCGGCGGCTGCCACGCTCGAATAGCTGAACCCCCAGTGCCGTTTCGAGCCGCTTCATCTGCCGCGACAATGCCGGCTGAGCAATATCGAGCCGCTGCGCCGCATGACTGATATTGCCCTCCTCAACGATGGCATAAAACGCCCTCATATCCTTGATTTCCATAACAATCCTCTTTCTTGCTCTCCCTGTTGGTATACTCATCTTGTATAGTAGGTATACTGTGGTTAACTCTATTATACTTTTCTCCTCTGAAATAGGCAAATAATTTTAACAAAATTTCATAGTACGGACAGAGTTTACACCTTGATGTCCTGTAAAGATGTAACTCTTATCCCATATTTCTGTCAATTCACACTTGTGCTTTAGCTATCGCATGCTATAATATTATGAGGAAATTTTACCAAATACAATCTATTGTTCTCCACGCAATAGATTCATACTATTTAAATGAATCAATTACAATAAAGGAGTTTTCGAATGACCAGAATCAAAGATGCATTGGATGCCGTTGCCGCTGCTATCATCGCCCAGAAGGATTATCTCACAAACCTCGATGCCAAAACCGGCGATGGCGATCACGGCCTGAACATGGCCCGCGGTTTCCGCGCCGCTCAGGAAGTTGTCGACGAAATGGATGATACCTCAAAACCCGGCCCGGTTCTCAAAGCCATCGGCAAGGCACTGATCCATAATGTCGGCGGCGCGGCCGGCCCTCTCTACGGCGCAGGTTTTGTCAAGGCCGGCGAAGCTTGTGACAATGACACGCATATGAATGTCGTCAGTATGGAAAAACTTCTGCGTGCCGCCATCGAAGCCATCCAGAAACGTGGCCGGGCTGAAAAGGGCGACAAGACCATGCTCGATACACTGATTCCCATCCATGAATGCTTCCTGCCCGAGAACGCCCAGGGCAAGACGCTGTTTGAGGTACTGCAGGAGGCATCAAAAGCTGCTGGCGAAGGTGTCAACTACACTAAGACCATCGCTGCCCGCAAAGGCCGTGCCAGCCTGGTTGGCGAGCGCAGTATCGGCTTTGAAGACCCTGGTGCGGTAAGCTCCATGATTATGTACCGTGCTTTGTACCAGTTCCTGAAAAACTAAGCATGCCCCAGCCTTCTCCGTGGCAATGCCACGGAGAAGGTTTTTGTTTGCCCGTCTTACGGGTTTGTAGTATACTCATAGAAGAAATTTAGACGAAATACAGGATTGTATAAATAGGAGGAAATAACATTGACTGAACAGAGAGTCCGCACCCGTTTCGCCCCGAGCCCGACGGGTTACATGCACATCGGCAACCTGCGCACTGCGCTTTATGGCTACCTCTATGCCAAAGCACAGAAAGGTGACTTCATCCTACGCATCGAGGACACCGACCGCACGCGCTACGTTGCCGATGCTGTCGACTTCATCAACCGCACGCTCGAACTCGCCAAGATTGTCCCGGACGAAGGCCCGGACATCGGCGGCAACTGCGGCCCCTACATCCAGAGCGAACGCATGGACATCTACAAGAAGTATGCCGAAGAGCTCGTCAAGAGCGGCCACGCCTACTACTGCTTCTGCGATCCGAACGAAGATCACTCTGCCGGCCAATTTGGCGGCTATGACCGCACCTGCCGCGACTTGCCGCAGGAAGTCATCGACGAGCATCTCAAAAACGGCGATCCCTATGTCATCCGTCAGAAAATGCCGCTTTCCGGCGAGACGACCTTCTTCGACGTACTGCATGGCAACATCACGATTCCGAACGAGGAGCTTGAAGATCAGGTCCTCCTCAAGCGCGATGGCATGCCAACGTACAATTTCGCGAACGTCATCGATGACCATCTGATGGGCATCACGCACATCATGCGCGGCGCTGAGTTCATCACGTCCACGCCGAAATATAACCTGCTCTACCAGGCTTACGGTTGGGAAGTCCCGACGTTCATCCACCTTGCACCAGTCATGGGCAAGAACGAAGACGGCTCCGTCTCCAAACTCTCAAAACGCCATGGTGCTACTTCCTTCGATGACCTCGTCAATATGGGCTACCTGCCAGAAGCCATCGTCAACTACGTTGCCCTGCTCGGCTGGAACCCGAAGACGACCAACCAGGAAATCTTCTCGATGGCTGAACTCATCGAACACTTCAACCTCGATGGCCTCTCCAAATCCCCGGCAGTCTTTGACTACGATAAGCTTGGCTGGATAAATGGCGAATACTTCAAGGCCATGGATGATAAAACCTTTGCTGAAATGGCCCGCAAATTTGCTGGCGATCTGCCGGAAAATCTTGAAGCAAACTGGGACAGCCTTGCAGCACTCCTCAAGACGCGTCTCACACGCTTTGGTGAGATTGCTGGCGAGATCAGCTTTCTCATTGACATGCCGGCCTTTGATGCTGAGCTCTATGTCAACAAACGCAACAAAGTAACGGTTGAAAAAGCCAGCGAACTGCTGCCGACGCTCATCGAACTTATCGAAAACGTCGACGAAGCAGACTGGAACAACGATAATCTCTATGCAAAACTCGAAGCCTTCATCGAGGAAAAAGAACTCAAGAAAGGCCTTGTCATGTGGGTACTGCGCATCGCTGTCGCTGGCCAGAAAGTAACGCCAGGTGGTGCTACCGAGCTGCTCGCTTTGCTGGGTAAGAAAATTTCTTTGGAAAGATTGAAAAAAAGTCTTGCCAATTTGCAAAACATGTAATATAATAAATCAAGTCAGTTACGTGGCACCTTCGTCAAGTGGTTAAGACACCGGCCTCTCACGCCGGGTTCATGGGTTCGAATCCCATAGGTGTCACCAAATATCGGCGCCTTCGTCAAGTGGTTAAGACACCGGCCTCTCACGCCGGGTTCATGGGTTCGAATCCCATAGGCGTCACCAAATCGGCACCTTCGTCAAGTGGTTAAGACACCGGCCTCTCACGCCGGGTTCATGGGTTCGAATCCCATAGGTGTCACCAGGAGTTTACAAGCCAGGATTTATATCCTGGCTTTTTTGTTACCTATAACAGCCACGCAAAGATTTGACATTCCCCCATGAGCTCTTATAATGAAATATAATACTGACCCTAGGAAAGGCTGTGACTCTATCCATGTTATTTTTTTCCATGCTGCTGCTCGGTGTTGTCATCGGTTTCGTCGGCGCTGGCGGCGCCGGCGTTACCATCACACTGCTGACCGTCGGCTTTCATGTCCCCATCCATACGGCATTGGCCGTCGCGCTGGCCTCGATGGTCTTCACGATGCTCTCGGGTACCATCAGCCACTTTCGGCAGAAAGAAGTCCTTGTCAAGACCGGTGCCATTATCGGTCTTGGCGGCATCAGCGGAGCATTTACTGGTGCCAATGTCTCCAATCTAATGCCTGCAGATTTCCTCAGTACGATCACAGGTCTCATGTTATTTTCGAGTGCCATTATCCTCTATATCAAACTCTACCATGATAAATGGCTCGCTGCCCATACGCCGATGCGCAAAGAGCTCCTTGCCGGACGCAAGCTATGGATTTATGGCCTTATCACCGGCGCCATCACCGGTTTTCTCTCCGGTGCCTTCGGCATCGGCGCCGCAGCCTATATCCAGCTGGCGCTCATGGTCATCTTCGGCGTTCCCCTATTGCAGACCATCGGCACCTGTATGATGATTATCCTGCCGATTTCCGCCGCCGGCGGACTTGGCTACCTGTTCAACGACCGCCTCGACTTCATGATTTTCATCCAGACACTAGCGGGTCTGATGCTTGGTGCCTGGTTCGGCGCCAAAGGCACACACCTTGCACCACTCCCCCTCCTCAAAGCCGCCATCGTCGCCCTGCCAACTATCGGCGGCATTACTATGATTCTTTTCCATTGACAACAACAAAAACCGGCTGGCCATTCTGACCAGCCGGTTTTTGTTATTCATTTTACCGCAAGAATACGACATTCGTCGCATCAAGGAAATGGGTTGCTCCATTCTCGATCAACACGCGATTGGCATCTGCCGTCGAAAGGACAGGATTGCCGTTATGGTTATCAAGGGACACTGCCTTGACGACAAGCGGGTTGCTGCCGGCACGGGCCGCACGGTTCATATCCGTCGTATAGCCGACCATGCCATTGGCGATGACTTTGTCATAATCGAGATTCTTATAGCCATAAATCGGCTGCCCGCTCTCATTTTTGATTACAGGGCTCATGACAGGCTTGAGGCCCAGGCCGCGGCAGTCAACGATAAGTCCTGTATAGCCACCGATTGCACGGCCAGATGGTGCAGGCGCTGCCGATGAACCCTTCGACGATGCTGCTGAACCGGTCGTTCCCGTATTCGTGCCAGGCGTCGTCGTTCCCGATCCCATGTTGATATCGATATGGACTGACGATGGAACCGATGGCGTTACCGATGGCACCGGTTCAGGGAATGTCTCCACGGCTGCCGGACGTTCCATGACAGCACTTGCCAGCGACGAAGATACGCCGAACATCGGCACTTCCATCGTGACTTCGTAGCCACCATCACTCGTCACACCTTCGCTGACAATCCGGGCTCCACGAATCGTGGCATTGACTTTCGTGCGGATGACATCACTCGTCACTTCGGCCATCTCCACCGTTGTCTCTGAGTCAATGTTAACACCACCAACATACTCAGCCAACTGACGGTAGGCGTCGACAATAGCCGCCCGGCGCGCCATCATGCGCGCCTGGGCCTGCGTACGTGCCCGCGATGGTGCTACACCGCCACCCGTCGCGCGGATAACACTGTTATCCCAATCCACATGGTCATTCGCTGCCGCAAAAACCGTCGTCATGGACAATACCAGGATGGCGGTCATGGCAACAACTGTTGCCATGAGTTTTGATACTCTCATCATTTTCTTCCCCTCATTTCTTTGCAAAGACATTTATCTAAGATACAGTTCTTTTACCTAATTGTATATTAAACAAATTCTCTTAAAATCCTCTTGAAACAGGGTTTAAATTTGATTAAATAGTTTGCGAGGTCAACAAAGAGTATAACGCCCCCACCATTCCCGCATCATTGCCCAACCGGGCAAACTCCAGCCGGGTCGCCGTACGCATGGCTGGAACTAGCAATGTTTCCAGCCGCTGCTCAATGCGTGGACGCAGATAATCCTGCTGCGCCATGATGCCACCACCAAGTACAAAAACCTCCGGATTCAGCAAACAGTAGATATTTGCTATGCCCTCTGCAAGATTATCCACCATATGCTCGATAGCCACCACCGCATCGGCATCCCCAGCAAAAGCCCAGGTAAATACCTGCTCCCCCGTAAGCTCAGCCGGCGAAACATTGTGCGATGCCGCAGCCTCTACGAGCATCGCCCGCGCGGAAGCCACTTCCTCAAAAATACGTGGCTCACCGTGCAGACGCATAAAACCAGCCTCGCCAGCACTGAAGCCCGCACCATGCCATGCCTTACCATCAAGGATAAAACAGCCGCCAATTCCCGTACCGACCGTCATCATAAAGGCTGATTCCGCGCCCTTGGCAGCACCTTGCCAATATTCTCCCAATGCGGCTGCATTGACATCATTCTCGACCACGCACGGTATGCCGCATGCCTCGTGCACCAGCTTGCCCAGCGGCATACCGCTATATCCCGGGAAACTGTTCTCACCGGCAAAGACGATTTCGCCTGTCACAGGATTCACGATACCTGCTGTATCGATGGCCACGCCTGCGATTGGCATCTCAGCCTGATACTGGCGGACAATATCCACCACCTTGCGGACGATACCCGCACCGCCTTCTTCCCTGGCCAGCGTCGGCCGGTTCTTCTTGACCGTGAAATTGCCTTGCCTATCGGTCAAGCCATATTTGATGGCCGTACCGCCGATATCTATTGCTACATATTTTTTCATGCTATACGCCACACTTTATTTGCGTTTTTTCTGCTCGTTCTTGTTCTTCTTGGCATCCTTGCCATCCGTATCCGTCTGCAGCCCCTTTTCGAGCTGCTTCTGCGCTTCTTTGGTCAGCTTGGCCCCTTTTTCCTTTTCTGTGCGCGCGGCAATCTCAGGACCATGATGCTCCGCATATTTGAGGATGGCATGATAGAATTTCGCATCGACATCCTTTTCCGACAGGTCAGCTATCTTGACCGTACGCTTCACAGCCGTCGTGCCCAGCGTTCCCCAATCACTATCGAGGTCTTCGTGCTTTACGATATCCACGGTCTGCTCCTTGACGTGGAACAGCAAATACTCCGCACACCCGGCCAAATCGCCGTAGCCTGCCGTCGACTGTCCCTTCCAGCGACGCTTGGATACGACATCCTGGATTTGGATGGAATCATACGTCTTGAGCACCGGCACTGTCAGGATATCGAGATTGATATTTCCCTTCTCATCCTTGCCGAAATAAATATGCTGCTTATTGAAATAATAATTTTGACGGGCCGTTGACTGCACCCACTGATAGATATCCTCTGAAATCGCTTCCTCTGCGTCTGCTTGCGGAGCTGCTGCAAACAATAATGCTGCCGCTATCAGCCCCGCGCCCCATCGCATCTTCATGTAATCTTCCCCTTTAGCAATTGATTCATTCAAATGTCAGTAAGTATAGCATCATCAACTGAAAACACAATGAACTCAGTCGTCCATCTCCTTGTAGAGCTCATCCAGCTCATAAGGCGTCTCCTGATAGACGTAATAATTGAGCCAATTGGCAAACAGCAGATGAGCTACACTGCGCCAACGGACAATCGGCGGACGTGAGGGATCATCGTCAGGATAGTAATTCGACGGGATATTGGGATTCATGCCCGCCTTGAGGTCGCGGTCATATTCCTGCTTGAGCGTCGTCGGATCATACTCAGCATGTCCCGTGATAAAGAATTGGCGCTTGGCCAGGTTCGCGATGATATACGGGCCAGCTTCCTCATCCGATTCTGCCAGGATCGTAAGCTCAGGCACCTTCAGGATATCTTCCTTATGTTCCTCTGTATGACGCGAATGCGGTACATAGAACTCATCATCAAAGCCACGCAGAAGCCGTTCATGCGCCACACAGGTATGATGCTTGAAGACACCGAAAATCTTTTCTGGCACCGGATACTTCGGGATGCCGTAATGATAGTACAATCCCGCCTGCGCGCCCCAGCAGATATGAAAAGTCGAGTAGACATGCGTCTTGCTCCACTCCATGATCTCGGCCACCTCATCCCAGTAGGCTACCTCCTCAAACTCCATATTCTCGACAGGAGCCCCAGTGATGATCATACCATCGTATTTTTTGTGGCGCACTTCATCAAATGTGCCATAGAACTGCGCGAGATAATCGCTAGGCGTATGGCTGGGTACATAAGTTTCCGTGTAGATGAAATCCACCTCTACCTGCAAGGGAGAATTGCCCAGCAAGCGCAGCAGCTGGGTCTCCGTGATGTATTTAATCGGCATCAGATTCAAAATCAGTATCTTCAGCGGACGGATGTCCTGGCTATAAGCCCGGTCCGCATCCATGACAAACAAGTTCTCGCTCTCGAGAATATGCGCTGCAGGTAGCGCATTCGGTATCTTTATTGGCATTCAACCACTTCCTTCATTCCACAATCTCGCCCTAACTTTACACTTGGGCACATACTTTTTCTATTATACCATAAATAACACCGCTCATTTACACTCTTACAATAAAATGAGCCGGCTCCATCATGAACCGGCTCTTGTCCATTTTATTTTTTCGGTGCATACAAGCGATAATAGCGATTAACCCACGCATCATGCTGTTTGGCATAGTCACGCAGTGCTGTAACCATCTGATACTCTTCCGATGTTGGCGGAATCATGCGGTAATGGCCATCGAGTTCATTTGCGAGCGATTGCCAGCCCGTCTGCGGTGCCCAATGCGTACCATTGATGACAAGCAGCGTAGCCTCTGGCAGATTCATCGCCATCTTGAGGAATTTGACATCGACGACCTTGCCATCGGTGTCCTTCGTTTCCTGCCAGCTCCAGAAAATCAGATTGTTCTTTTCCATGCGCATCGTTGTCGTATCGGCAGCAATCGTATAGCGGATACCATCGGGTGTCTGCTTGGTAAAGATATCATACCAGCGATCTTTCGCCTCGGCCCGTGCCGTCTCCCCAGCACCAGGGAAAGCACGGTCGATAGCAGCCTGATAAAAAGCGGCATCAAAAGCCTGTGAGTTGATTTCCTTGCCTTTGGCATCGTTATTGCGGTAAGCCGCATCGTTGGCATGCGACCAAATCACAGCCCCCGCCTTATCATGGAAATGTTCCTCCATATACCACACCTGACGTGTCTGCGGATTTATTGACAGCAATGCCGTACTATAAGCAAGTTTCCCTGGATCGCCAATCTTATCCAGCAAACCATATGCCTTCAGGGTTTCCTTAGCACCCTCATAACTGTATTCCGTCTTTGTCCAAGCCTGTACATCCATCTCATAAGCAGCCTCGCCCGCCTTGCTGCGGCGCGGCATCTTCACGACGGACTGATAATCGATATACTTGCTGTAATTATCATCGGAGCTTAGCCAAAACCAGCCCGACGGAACTGCCGGCTTGCTTGCAGGCTGCGCCGCTGCATTCGTTGCCGTCAGACGTATTGTCGCCGTCTCAGGATTCGTATGCACGACCGTCTTAGCCGACACCGGTGCGGCCAGGAAAAGCCACAGTGAGCAGGCTCCCACCCCTAAGATATACTTTGCTTCTTTTCTCATTGCTATCCACCTCTTTATCAGCGGTAATTTTATCGGAATATGTATTATTGTACCGTATTTACATGTGCCAGGCAAATTTTCTGTCTGTTATTTTCTCCTGCCCGGCATCTCTACATCATCCAGAATACCCAGCAGCGCCGCAATCGCAATGCCATAGTTCGACATCGGCACCTCCTGCCTGCGGCACGCTTCGACACGGCTCAGCACATACTTGCGATTGAACATGCATGCACCGCAATGGATGACAAAATCAATGCCCGCCTGCCGCAGGTCAGCGGGAAAATCGCGGCCAGCAGTCACCGTGATCTTCAGCTGCTCACCCAGACGCTTACGCAGCAGCCTTGGTAATTTCACGCGGCCAATATCTTCAGTCAGCGGCCGGTGCGTACAGGCTTCAGCAATCAGGATATGTGCATCCGCAGGCAAAGCCAGCAGCTTGCGGGCCGATGCTGCAAAATAGGCAATATCTCCCTTATACCCCGCAAACAACACAGAAAATGACGTCAACCGGCTTGCTGCCGGTTTCTGCGCATGGACACTGCGAAAGGCCTGTGAATCCGTGATAATGAGCTGCGGCGGCTCCTTGAGCAAGGCCAGCATCGCCGCCATATCATCCGTCGTGCAGCAAAGCACATGGCAATGCCTGTCCAAAAGCTCCCGCAAAGTCTGTACCTGCGGCAGGATCAGCCGCCCTTTCGGTGCCTGTATATCCTGCGGCATGACCAGCAGCACGGTATCGCCCGCAGCACAAAGCCCTGCGGTGATGCTCTCAGCCTCATAATCCTCTGGCAGCTGGCGAATCATTTCCGCCCGCAGCACATCGAGACCGCTTTTTGTCACTGCGCTTACCACCAGCGGTATCAGCCCTGTCTGCTCCTGTATCTTCCTTGCCAGAGCCTGTCCGCTATCGCCTCGCACATCAGCCTGGCTGACCACAGCGATCACAGAGGTCTTGGTCTCCTGCAGGCGCTTTACCCACTCGCACTCGCCAGCCATATCCTCATCGCAAAAAAGCACGAGCGCAATATCCGTTTCCAAAGCTGCCTGCTCTGTCCGGCCCACACGCAATGCGCCAAGTGTCCCCACATCATCGAACCCGGCAGTATCGATAAATACCACTGGCCCGATGCCATGAAGTTCCATCGCCTTATAGACCGGATCTGTTGTCGTCCCTGGCACAGCAGATACCGTTGCCACCTGCTGGCCAGTCAATGCATTAACCAGGCTCGACTTGCCGCTATTGCGCTTGCCAAACAGGCCAATATGCAGCCGGTTGGCCCGTGGGGTATCATTAAGGCTCATTTCTCCTCACTCCTTGCGATATTCCTCCCACTTAGTATAGCACAGCCGCGACAAAATATGATACACTGTATTGGTACATCAACAGAAACAAGGAGTCTTCAGCCATGAGTGATTATACGAATTTCCAAGTAGGAGAACGCTTCCCGCTCCCCATCAAAAACCAACAGGATGGTGGCATGTTCCAAATTGACGCCAACGGCAGCATGTTCATCCTGCAACTCTCACGCACCGATATCATCGCCACCGAAGCCTTCCGCACAGGCAAGATGGAGCTTGCACTCTACGAGCAGGACGGTCTGCTGTTCTTCCTCTATCAGATCGATGGCATCTTCAAAGATGGCTGGGGCGATGCTCCTTTCTCCCTTACAGACATCAAACCCGAGCTCATGCCGACTGAGAAAAGCTTGAAAGACTCTGTGCTGCATCTTTATCTGGTCGATACGACCTTGCAGATTTTGCTGGCCCAGCGCGAAGTCCAAGTCAATGAAAAATTCATGAGCATCCTGCGCAAACATGTCAAGCACCAGCAGCAAAAGCCGTTCTCAGCCGAAGGTTATCGCAAAAAAGTCCAGCAAATCTGGGCACAGAAGACCTCGGCCCAAATGCGTGAGCAGGCCTGCGCCGTCCAGGAAGTCAAGCTTGACATCACCATCCCCCAGGCACCGAAAAACTTTCACTAGGATAAATACGCATAATAAAGGCGCCGCCTGCACGATAAGACAGGGGCGCCATTCTTACATATTTTGTTACGCGACACCTTCAGCCACGTTGTTATCAATCTCACGGCTATCGAGCCATTCAGCTACTGCCTGATACTCTGCAGATTTGCGGTCTGACAAAGTCCGGCCGACCACGTCATGATTTTCAGCATAAGCCTTAAAACCGGTATGACCCATCAGTTTAGCTGCTTTCGTGAACTGTTTTACGCGGACGGGAATAAACACATCTTCCATCCACTGAGAATAAATTTGCACTTTCATGATAATCTCTCCTTGTAACAAAATCCTGATCGCAATTGATCGAATTGATGAAATAACCCTCCACAGTATCTCGACCAATTCCCAATCATGCAAGTACAATCCTCTGTCATTGCTCCTCTGTTACAAGTTATATCGTTGATTATCTCAAAAACTTAAGCTCACGTAACAAAAATATGTAAAATCCTTCATCCACTTTCGGTATTACCTTGTACTCTTATTCTACTACCATTCAGCTACCGTGTCAATAGATTTGTTAGAATATTTTTTATAGTCGATAAATAATCTTTATCGACTTAATCCAGCTCAATAACCTTGCGCTTCCTTTCCATCAATTGCAAGGTTGTTGTATAACCGAAACGCTTCGCATAATCAACAGCTTCCTGATTATATGCGCCACAATCCTCCGGCTTATGCGCATCCGATGTCGTG
Source organism: Pseudoselenomonas ruminantium (assembly GCA_015058575.1). Taxonomy (GTDB): domain Bacteria; phylum Bacillota; class Negativicutes; order Selenomonadales; family Selenomonadaceae; genus Selenomonas_A; species Selenomonas_A ruminantium_O. Next base: position 38,784 of record SVBZ01000041.1, on the reverse strand, counting down.
ATGATTGGCAAATCATATTTCGCGGCCAGCCGCATGAACTCCGGATACGGGGAAATTTCAGCAATCGGATAACGGTAAAGCGTCCCCGTATTGACATCAACAATCATATCAGCCTGTTTGAGCGCCTTGACCGCCCGCTCAAGGTATGGCGTCACGTCAAAATCCGGCAGGAACTTGAACAAGCGGATATTGAACGGATGACCGAGCACATCATAAAGTCCCGCAGCGGCCAGCTTCTCGATTTCCTCTGTGTACCATCCGTAGATTTCCTCAAGCGGATGGCGTTCCCATTCTGCCTTAATTTCTGCCGAATCATAAGCCCAGCCATGCAGGAAATGCACGGAGCCGATTACATAATCAAACGCGTAATCCTTGAGAATATCCCTGACTTTTGCCTGATCCTGGAAATTGCAGACCTCAATTCCTGTCCGCACGGTATGTACCTTGCGCAGCTCCGCCATAAAGGAAAAATAATCGTCAAGCGTATACTTGAACTTATTCGACTTAAGCCATTGCTGCTGAAACTTACCGATGAACGAATCATCGAGAACTAAATCTTCGTAGTAAAGCTCCTTGAATTCCGGGAATGTATGCGAATGCTCTGAAATGCCTATTTCCGCCAGTCCCCTGGCCTTAGCTGCTGTAAAAAAGCCTTCCACCCACGCTTTATCATAGGAACCCTTTTCAAAATGCATATGGTAATCGATTTTCATCGTATCAACCTCCCCATCAAAAAACCTGCAACCTCATTGTAGCATATCCGCTCATAAAGTTACAGGTTTACACAGGATGTTCACTTTTCACAAAGTCCTTGCCGGATAAGCCACTCCACGGCCTGCACAACGCCGCCTGCAGTATTGGCTGGTGCTCTAAAACGCGCCAGCGATTGGATAGCCGGCTGCGCATTTTCCATAGCGAAACTATATGATACCGCCTTCAGCATCCCCGCATCGTTTGCATAATCCCCAAAAGCCGCACATTCCTCAGCGGTAAGCCGCAAGTACCGCTGTACCTGCTTGACAGCCCAGCCCTTATCGACGCCAGGCGCCATGGCATCCACCCAGTGATTATCCGCATAGGCAAGCTGCACGTGGCCAGCAAATGCCGTAAGCTGCGGGCAAACCAGCTGCTTTGCCCGTCCCTCTGGCACATAAAACGCCAGCTTGAGCAGCTCATCATCCACCTCTGCCCAATCATCCACCAGTTCGTAGTGCGTGCCATAGCGGGTAAGCTCAGCTCGCAACCGTGCGTCGAGCTTCTCACGGCGCAGATACGCAGCCCGCTTGCCTCCCAGCAGGATATAGACCTGCTCATGATCGGCAAAGCCTGCCACAATCTCTGTCACCAGCTGCCGGTCCAGCACACATGATATGATTTCCCGCCCCCGATAGCTTGCGAAGGCCCCATTTTCCGCCAGAAACAGGAACTCATCCTTATAGCTGGCAAACAGCTTCAAAAGCGAATGGTACTGACGTCCCGAGCATGGCGCAAAGAGAATCCCGCGCTCACGCAGCTGCCGGATCATATCGTCAAAACCTGCTGGCAGGCAGCCTTCGTTGTCGAGCAGTGTCCCATCCATATCCGACAATATCAAACGGATCATCGGTATCCTCCTGACAAAGACTCCGTGCAAAACAACGTTTCGCACGAAGCATCCTGTTTATTCGCCACGCCGGCCATGGTACAAGCACCACGGCTCCTCTGACATATAATCCCCCTCATGATAATAAGCTGCACGCGCCCTGCAGCCGCCACAGGCTCCCTTGTACTGGCACGTACCGCAACCGCCGCTATAGTCAAGCGTACGAAGTTTCCGGAGTACTTCATTATTCGCCCAGATTTCATCAAACGGTGTCTCGCGCACATCTCCAAGTTCCATATTGAGATAGGCACACGGCTGCACCTTGCCACGCGGACTGATGATGCAGTAGGACAGCCCCGCCAGACAGCCGCGATGGAAACGGCTCTTGACGCCCAGCTGATCCGCAATGCGCAGGAACTGCGGCGCACACGTCGGTTTTAGCTCGATATCCACCTCTTCCTGCTTCTTCATGATGCGCGTAAGCACACTCTCATACTGTTCAGCCCGCAGCGATTCTTCCTCAATCGTCTTGGCACGGCCCGTCGGTACAAGGAAAAAGAAATGAACCGCCTTAGCCCCAAGTTCGACAGCAAAGTCGACCATCGACTCGATTTCTGCCTGATTCCAATCCATGATTGTCATATGGATCTGAAATGGCAGGCCAACGGCCTTGCAGTTCTTCATGCCCTGCACTGCCCCGTCCCAGCCTCCGGGGAAACTGCGGAACTTATCATGCTTTTCCTTATCGAGCGAGTCAAGGGAGATTCCCATGCCGCGCGCACCAGCCTCTGTAAGCTTCTTAGCCACTTCCGGGGTAATCAGCGTACCATTCGTGCCAAACACCGGAATCAGATGCAAATCAGACGCATACTTTACAAGCTCAAAGATATCCGGACGCGTCAGCGGCTCACCGCCCGAGAAAATCATAATCTTGAAGCCGGCCTTGGCAATCTCACGCAAGAGTTTCTTGGCTTCCTCGGTGTTCAACTCTTCCTCAGCTTTGCAGCCCGCATCACGGTAGCAATGCGCACAGTACATATTGCAGGCATTCGTCGTATTCCAGGAAATGATTTTCATCTTATTTGCCCTCCGTCAGACCGATTTCCTCATCCGTGAGATAGCAGGACGGATCAGACTCCCAGAAGTCGCCTGTAACCGCTTCAGCCCGCGTACGGAAATTGCCATTACAGTTATCCAGCCATTTACACTTGGCACAACGCCCCTTGAGAAGCGGCTTGCGATCCTTGAGCCCCGCCATGATAGGATTGGAAACATCCGACCAGATATCACCGAACTTGCGGTCACGCACATTGCCGAACGTATGATGCTGCGTAAACTGATCCGGATGCACATAGCCGAGCGGATCGACCTCGCCAAAGGCAATGCCCGAGCGGTTGCCGCCATTCATCGCGATATACTTCCTGATCTGCTCAGCGACCTTATCTTCACCAGCGGCCATTGCCTTCAGATACATGTAGACACCATCACAGTGATTGTCAACCGTCAGGATTTCCTTCTCAAGACCACGCTCCTCGAAATCCCGCGTACGGCGGATAATCGTATCCATCGCCCGGCGGGATTCCTCTGCCGTCACATCCTGATCTACCATGTGCTCGCCGCGGCCCGAATAGACCAGATGGTAAAAGCAGACACGATTGATGTTCTCGCGCTCGATGAAGTCAAAGATATTATCGAGCTCCTTGATATTGTGGTGATTGATGGTAAAACGCAAGCCCACACGCTGGCCGACCGCCACACAGTTCTTGATTCCCTGCATGGCTTTCTCAAAGGCACCCTCGACACCACGGAATTTATCGTTGACATCCTTGAGCCCATCAAGCGAAATACCGACATAGCCCACGCCGATATCCTTGATGCGCTGAGCGACCTCACGCGTAATCAGCGTACCATTCGTCGACAGCGTCGGACGCACGCCTTTCTGCTGTGCATACTCAGCCAGCTCGAAAAAATCCGGCCGTATAAGCGGCTCACCGCCCGAGAACAACAGCACCGGCACATTAAAATCCGCCAAATCATCGATGAATTTCTTGGCCTCCGCCGTCGTCAGTTCATCCTTATACTTCTGCGCATCCGACCCCATATAGCAATGCATGCATTTAAGATTGCACGTCTTGGTGGAATTCCACACCACGACCGGCCCCATCCCTTCGGCTGCGCCGTTGCGCATCGTATGGGCATTTTTCGTATACCGCAGGCCATCGCCAAAATAATCGCGGGCAAATAAAAGCTTCGTTACACTAATCATTACTTCATACTCTCCTAAAACTCACACTGAATCACACACAAATCACACGTTGACGCACTCGGCGCGAATACCATCCAGCAGCAAACGTGTCTTCATCGCCACATTCTCTTGGAACGAGATATTGAGTTTGCTGAACGCCGCCGCCTGATATATCGAATGGAACATCTCAGCGATAAGTTCTGGCGGTACATCACTGCGTACCTCACCCTTTTCCTGTCCCTCACGCAAAATGCGTTCAAAAACCACTTTGAACCCTGGCGAGAGCCCCTTTACCTGCTTATCGCTCCCCTCCGGCAAGCCAGAATGATCCGCCGCCGACAAAAACAACGGCAGCACATAACGGTTCTTGTCAAGAAAAGCCGCTGTAATGCGGCAGCCAGCCTCCAAAAGATCTCTGGCCGGCCGGTTCTGCGCCCGCAAATCCTTCAACTCCGTCGCCACTTCACGCACCATTTCCTGCATCAACTGAACCAGGATTTCTTCCTTGGACTGAAAGTAGTTGTAGAACGTTCCGATGCCTAAGTCTGCGGCGTTCATGATATCTGCTACAGAAGTCTCCTTAAATCCCTTGTGGCTGAACTGCTCCACAGCCGCAGCAAGGATGGCTTGGCGAGAGAGCATCTTCTTCCGCTCCCGGCGTCCCATCTTCTCCTCCATCTTCATCGCTCTCCTAACTTTGCCTGCATTTCGTATTAATGCTCATTCTATATTATCATTCTCTACTATTATAATCGAAAACTATTTCGCTGAAAAGAGAAAAATGAACTATATTCATAATTTTACCAACGCCGACCTCCCCCAGAAAAACACCGAAAAAATTTTTAAAAGAAATGCTAAAAAACTATTGACATATTCTCCCGGCAATGCTATTATAATATTCGTTGATTGCGACAGCAGTCAGCAAACAAAATATCAACCATGACTCAGTAGCTCAGCTGGATTAGAGTATTTGACTACGAATCAAAGGGTCGGGGGTTCGAGTCCCTCCTGGGTCACCATTTGCATGATAAAGCCTTTATCTCGTATGAGATAAAGGCTTTTTTGTTTATTTTACCTCAGGAACAAACCAAAGGCCATTGTTGTTTTTCTGCAAGTACGCTTTGAATTCCGCCGAATGATACGCATCGGCAATATCCTTGACCCATTTCGCATCCTTGTCCTTTTCCCGCACGACAAGCTGAAGCAGCAGATGTGGCAGGATATCTTCCGTCAACAAAGCTGTCTGCGGGTCGATTTTCGCATTATAGACAATCGATCCTGTAATCACGATAAAATCAAAGTCTGTACGTACTGCCGGAATGTTGAGCGATTTCATCTCCGTGAATTGCAGATTATAAGGATTTTCAATAATGTCCGCCTGCGTTACCGTCGATAGATCTTTATTCGGATCGAGCTTTATCCAGCCTGCTTTTTGCAAGAGTGCATACGCTCTGGCCGTATTGGCTGCATCATTGGGAACTGCAATATGATCCCCAGCAGCAATCGCCTTCACATCCGATTTCTTACCGGGATAAATTCCCGCTGGCACCGTAGGAATCGGCGTGATAGCCACCAGCTTTCCGCCCTGCTTCTGATTGAAATTTTCCATATAAGCCGTATGCTGCTCGACATTGAAGTCCACTTCGCCATCGTTGAGCACCACATCGGCCTGCAGCAAATCCGACATATCCTTGCCAGTCAGCTTATACCCTTTCGCTTCCAGGATTGGCTTCACTCCCTGCTCAAACAACTCTGAGTACGGCCCCTGCGATTTGCTATATACCAGCTCTTTCTTATCCGTACCATTATCGCTCTGTCCGCCGCACCCCGCAGCCAGAAAAGCCGTAATCACTAAAGCTGCTGCCACCAATTCTTTCAATTTCATAAGACCTCATCCTTTCTCCCCAATAAACGATCAATGCCCCCGCGCTTTGGCGGCAAAAAAGTTTCCAGCCGACTGAATCAGCTGCACAAACACAACCAATACGATGACGGTAAATAACATCAGCGGAAAATTCATTCGCTCATAGCCATAGGTCAAAGCCAAATCTCCCACGCCACCAGCGCCGATAGCTCCGGCCATCGCCGTAGCCCCCAATAAACCAATCGTCCCTGTCGTAACCGATAGGATCAGCGAAGCTTTCGCCTCCGGCAGCAGAAAATACCAAATTGTCTCCCAATACGATGCTCCCAGTGATTTGGCCGTTTCAAATATCCCCGGATTGACCTCAAGGAACGAGTTCTCAAACAAACGGGCCAGATATGGCGTAATAAACACCACCAATGGCACCAATGCCGCCGTAGTGCCGATACGCGTGCCAACGATCAGCTTGGTCAATGGCAGGATAAAAACAAGCAAAATAATAAACGGTACACTGCGAACAGTATTTACAACCGAATTTACCAGCACATAGATGCGACGATTGGGAATAAGCCCCTGCTGGCGGCTTACTACCAAGGTTACTGCCAGGAACAAAGCCAATACGGTCCCAATAACCAGGGCCGCAAAAACCATATATAAGGTCTGCTCCGCCGCCAGCACAAGCTGTTCCGGCGATACGCCAAGATTCATCATACTGCCACCTCCTGCCATGCCACTTTATGATTATCCAAATATGCAGTCGCAGCTGCCAGCGATTGTTCCGAACCAATCAACTTCACGATAAAAATCCCCAAAACCACATGCTGGAGCTCTGTCACAGCCGCAAATAAAACACTGCTTTCTACGGGAATCCGGCGATTCATACGATAGAGGATATTTTCCTTTGCCACCTCACCTTGGAATCTCAGCTTGAGCAGCTTGTATTCCCGCTCCTCCTGCTGCAATTCCGCCACCAGGCTTTCTGGCAGCACATCGGGGATGACCGTCCGCACAAACCGCTGTGTGATGGGACGCTGCGGATTGCCAAACACGTCGAGCACCGCCCCATATTCCACAATCCGACCGTTCTCCATCACCGCCACACGGTTGCAGATACGCTGCACAACCTGAATCTGATGCGTAACTAGGATAATGGTTATTCCCAACTGCTGATTGATTTGTGCCAACAATTGCAAAATGGATTCTGTAGTATCCGGATCTAATGCGCTGGTCGCCTCATCACATAGCAGGATTTCCGGATTCACAGCCAACGCCCGGGCAATTCCCACGCGCTGTTTCTGTCCGCCCGAGAGTTGCCAAGGATAAGCATCCTTTTTGCCATCCAATCCAACAAAAGCCAGCAATTCCTCCACCCGCGCAGCTATCTGCTCTGCCGGCATATGGTTCAGTCGCAGCGGAATGGCAATATTTTCATAAACGGTGCGCGATTCCAGCAGATTGAATTGCTGGAAAATCATACCGATACGCTTGCGCACCTTGCGAAGATCGTTCTCCGCATAATCGCCCAGCCTATATCCATCTAATTCAACATAACCCCGATCTGGTACCTCCAATGCATTAATCATGCGTAGCAACGTAGATTTTCCAGCACCACTGAACCCGATAATCCCCAAAATCTGTCCATCCTCTATCGTAAGGGAAACATCCCGTAATGCCTCCACAGTCTGTGTATCACTCACAAAACTCTTACTGACATGCGAAATCTTAATCATGCTGCCACACCTCCTGCCTAAGTGCATCCTGTGCCAGACGCGCCATATAAACGGCAGCGGGATAAAGCGCCTGCGGATCAGCCACAAACTTCGGATTATGGTTGACAGGGCCAAGCCCTGTACCGATAAGCGAAAACATCCCAGGAATCTCCTCCAGATAATAAGCGAAATCCTCACCGCCCAACGATGCTGCTGCCGGGCGCACAAGTAAACCTGCCTGCTGCGCCGTCTGCCGGGCAAATTCACAAAGCCGCGAATCGTTATAAGTTACCGGTGGACCTGCCATATACTGAACTTCTGCCGTCCCGCCAAAGGACGCTGCCACACCTTGGGCAATTTGCTGCAAACGGCGCTGGATAACCCCCCGCGCCTCCGGTGTTTGCGTACGAACCGTCCCTTCCAGCTGCACACGACCAGGGATGACGTTCCAAGTATTGCCGCCATGAAACTGCGTAACGGTAACCACTGCCGCCTCCAGCGGACTCACATTACGGCTGACGATGCTTTGCAGACTTGTGACAAAGGATGCCCCCATAAGTATGGTATCATTCCCCTGTTCCGGATGCGCAGCATGGGCTCCCTTGCCTGCAAATTCCACATTAAAACGGTCCACTGCCGCCATAACCGGGCCAGTCATAAGCCCGACTTCCCCTACGGAAAACAGCGGCGACGTGTGCAAGCCGAAAATCGCCCGCACACCCGAAAGTACTCCCGTTTCGAGAATCTTCTCCGCTCCGCCTGGTGCCTCCTCTGCCGGCTGAAAGATAAGCAGTACCTTGCCCGAAAGCTGTGGTTCCTGCTGTTTCAGCAACAGGGCTGCGCCCAAAAGCGCTGCCGCATGAAAATCATGTCCGCATGCATGCATCTTCCCCGCCTGCTGCGAGCGGTAAGGTAACTCCGTTTGCTCCTCAATCGGCAATGCATCGATATCAGCCCGTAATGCTATCAACGGCTCTCCCTGCCCGACTTCTGCCACCAGACCAGTTTCCAGCGGCAGCTCCAGGATGCGGATTCCTGCTGCGCTCAAAACAGACCGCAAGCAGTCTGTCGTCTCATACTCCTCATAAGATAATTCCGGGTGCTGATGCAGCCAGTAAAACGTCTCTGTGATTTCCTGCCTTATGTTCTCTTCATAGCCCTTGTCCGGCATAAGCCCGCCCCCTTATTCATACTTTTCATATATGTTTTTCTATATAATAACATATTATTCCACTTTGTCAACACTAATATAGAAAAATATTGTCATTGTTATTCAATAATGTAAACTATATCCTTATTTTTCCTTCACTCTGTATTTATAATGCGCATTTTTTCAGCTAAAAATCTTGACTTTCATAAAAAACAAATGTAACATTGTAAACAACCTATGAAAGGAAGGCATTTATATGAAAGCATTAGAAAAACTCAGTGCATTGATCTCCAAGTATATGGCTGTTTTCGTCATTCTCGTTGCAGTCATCGCCCTAATCGAACCCTGGACATTTAAGTGGGCTGCCCCCAAGATTACCATTCTGCTTGGTATCGTCATGTTCGGTATGGGCATGACGCTCCGTCTGCACGATTTCCAGCTTGTTTTCCAGCGCCCCAAAGATGTCCTTATCGGTGCATTGGCGCAGTTTACCATCATGCCAGCCCTGGCCTGGCTGCTCGCCAAGGGATTCGGCCTGCCGCCCGAACTTGCCGCCGGCGTCATCCTGGTCGGCACCTGCCCGGGCGGTACCTCTTCCAACGTCATGACTTATCTTGCCCGTGGGGATGTCGCCCTGTCCGTATCCATGACAATGACTACCACCGTACTTGCACCAATTGTCACGCCACTTCTTACCTGGTGGCTGGCCGGCGAATGGGTCGACATATCCCTTGCCGCAATGATGATGTCCATCGTACAGGTCGTCATCCTGCCAATCGTCCTCGGTATCGTCATCAACAGTTTCTTTGCTAAAACCGTACAGAAAATCGTCAAGCTCCTGCCGCTTGTTTCTGTCGCTGCTATCGTGCTGATTGTCGGCGGTGTCGTCGCAGTAAGCTCGCAGCGTATCCTTGAAACGGGGCTGCTTATCATGCTGGTCGTCATGCTGCACAACCTGCTGGGCTATAGCATCGGCTTCCTTATCGCCAAGGCACTCCATATGAACGTCGCCAAAGCCAAGGCTATCTCCATCGAAGTCGGCATGCAGAACTCCGGCCTTGCAACATCGCTGGCTATGCTGCACTTCGGTGCCGCCGCAGCGATTCCCGGAGCCATCTTCAGTGTATGGCACAACATCTCCGGCTCGCTGGCAGCCAATTACCTATCCAGCCGTATGGACAAAGACACAGAAGCCTCCACCTACGAACCTGCTAATGCAGGCAGATAAAACAAAAACGTGGCGGTTGCATCATATCGATGCAACCGCCACGTTTGGCTTTATCTGTTCAATAGATTTTTAGTTTTCTGCCACAGCAACCACTGCGTCTTCCTCTTCCTCATCCGTCTTATTGATAAGGCGGTTAAGCATGGGAACCGTCAGAGCCATGACAACCGTGACGCCAAGCGTCACAAGACCAATCTGAGTGAATACCTGGCTGTAAACCGGCAAGGTCTGCAACGGATCGACGATATCTTTCGATACAGTCGTCAATGCTGCTACCTCACCGCCAAGGATTGCCGAGATAGCCGTCGTCAGGAACCAGGCGCCCATCAAGAAGCCGATGAGCTTCTGCGGGACGAGCTTCGAAATCATCGAGAGGCCCAGACCACTGATGAAGAGCTCGCCAATCGAGGACAGGAAATAGGAGCCGACCAGCCACCAGGCCGATACGATACCCTCGCTGCTCGCAAAATTAGCCGAGAACCCAACGAGAAGGAACGAACCAGCTGTCAAGAACATCCCTAGAGCAAACTTCGCCGGCATCGAGAGATCTTTTCCCTCGCTGCCAAAGTGCGAATAGGCCCAGGCCAGGACCGGGCTGGCAATCAGGATCCAGAAAGGATTGAGCGTCTGGAATACCTCTGCATTCGGAATAGCAATGCCGAGAAGTGAAGGCTCAACATTCTTGATTGCAAAGAAATTCAAGGACGTCGGCATCTGCTGATAAAGCGTGAAAAATACGATAGCTTCGGCAATCAAGACCATAGCTGCAATCATCCGGCTGCGCTCCGCACCCTTGGCCTGGAAAATCATCTTGAAGAATACACCATAGACCAAGAGACCAATAAACAGCAACAGCCAGTGTGCCACGGAAAGATGCGAAAGCATCCAACTCGAAAACAGCGTCATAGCAATAACACCAGCAATCGTCAAAGCAAGCTTCTTGTAAGACAACGGCTCAGCACCAGCAGGCGAATCAATCCCACGCACCAGATAACGGAAACCGATGAAACCGCCGATTGCCATCACCAGGCCCATCGCACAGATCATAAAGCCTAACGAAAGGCCGTACTGCGAGCCGATAATCGGTACAAGCAGCATCGAAACAAACGAACCGATGTTAACCGCCATGTAGTACATAGTAAATGCACTATCAAGATTCTGTTCGTCTCCTTCATAAAGCTTGGAAAGCAGCGATGACGGATTAGCCTTGAAGATACCATTGCCGCAAGCAATCGCTCCCAGCGCCAGGAATACCAGCGACTTGTCCTCACCAGCCAATGCCATCAGCGCATAACCAATCATCAAGACCACTGCGCCAAGCGTAATCGTCCGCTGCGTGCCAAGCACCTTATCGCCAATATAGCCGCCAATCGAAACATAACCATAGACCATAGCGCTGAATGCGCCAAAAACAACAAATGATTCTGCATCTTCCATATGAAGGCTTTTGACAAAGAAGCCAGCCAGTACTGCTTGCAGACCATAAAAACCAAAACGTTCCCAGAACTCAAGGAAGAATAGCATGTTGAATGCCTTCTTGCGGTTCATTGGATGTGATTCAACCATAATCAAATCTCCTAACTCTTTCTGTCAACCAACGACCATAATCCATTGGTCATTTACTTGTATAATACCAGGGGACATTATAGCATAAATATCAGCATAGTCAAATAGTCCAGGTATGTAAAAACTGTTACACTGATTAACCTGTTCTTCTTATCTCTATAGAAAAAGTACATTTGTCTTTTATATGTTGCATAAAAGGACAGCTGTCCTAAAAATAATCTGATTTTTCTTTAGTCTGCTCTCTTAAAATAACACATTGAAAAAATTTGGTTTGTAATTTTGTATTATGCTTCCGACAAACAGGAAAAATGTCCACAAATCATATACAAAACCAACAGACAGCGGCAAGACCCCCCTAGCAAATTGACATGCAGCTAATATTTGCTACAATAGATAAGAACAAATGACAAAAAAGAAAGGACTTCGTCTATGCTTTATATCATTACAAAACTCGTTACCGAAGGTGACAAGAAAGCCTTCTCCATCCTGGGCGCTGTCAATGACAAGAAAAAGGCCGCAGCTATCGCCGCTGAGGCTTACAAGAACTATAACAAAGCCGCCTCCTTCCAAAATGTCGAGATGATCACCGAATGGCTGGCCACACGCCTTTCTCACTCCTTCCGCCTCGACAAGGATCACCGCTTGCAGCTCGCCATCACCGAGCTCGAGGGCGAAACACTGCCCGAAGATAAACAGCTTGTCTTCAGTGCCGCAGCCGAAGAAGAGGAACTCATGCGCCGCGTCAGCCAAGCGCTGTTCGAAGGCAAGCATACAGCCGAACGCGGCCAGGCAACGACCTCCTGTCCCATCGAATAAATATCCCATCGGCAGGGTAGAACGCAACAATCCTATAAAAAGCAGGAATCCGCTGACAGAAAACCGTCAGCGGATTCTTTATAACAAATTGCAGTTTGCCGGTCAATGCGTGCTTAAAATAATCTTGATAGAGCTCAGCTTGGGCGGGGCGGGTGCACTTTTTCTCCGCTCTCGCTAAATGACCCGCGCGGATATTTTGTACGCATCTAGCGACATGTGCCGGGCAGGCCGGCGGCACGCCAATACATCGTGTCGTTCTAGATAGTATTTACTGCGGGCCATCCCTCACTGCGTTCGGGCAGTCGCTCCCGCTGCGAAGAAAGTGTACCCGCCCCCGCCCTCTGCTAGGTTTGGATAAGCCTGTACAGCTGCGGCGAAAGGGAACGAATTACATCGATGTGCTTGTTACGGGAGAAACGGTTCGTACAAGTCTGCGCATGCGGATGAGGGGGGCGAACGGGGGAGTGCTTCTTTTTGTCTGGAGCGACTGTCCTGCGCAGCAGGACTGGGCCGTACGCGTATAAGCTAGAAAGGACTATGTACGCCGCGACCAGGTAACGGGAGCAGGCAACTAAGTCCGTAAAACTCTGCAAGCGGCCCATTTAGCGGAAACAAAAAAAGCACTACCCCGTGAACCCCGCGCTTCGTAGTATCGGGATTCCATACGAACGCATATACCTCATCCGAGCGCTTCGCGCCCACCTTCCCCTCGGTAAGGGGAAGGCTAGAACTAACCCGTCAAACTGCAATTTTTCATATATCTAAGTAACAAAAAAGCGCCGCATATGCGACGCTGTCATTTCAGGTGGTGGGCAGGGATGGATTCGAACCATCGTAATCCGAAGATGACAGATTTACAGTCTGTTCCCTTTAACCACTCGGGCACCTACCCACAATGGTGACCCAGGAGGGACTCGAACCCCCGACCCTTTGATTCGTAGTCAAATACTCTAATCCAGCTGAGCTACTGAGTCATAACATTGGTTATAAAAGATATTAAGTTGGAAATTGGTGGGCCCACTTGGACTCGAACCAAGGACCGACCGGTTATGAGCCGGTTGCTCTAACCAACTGAGCTATAGGCCCATTGTATATAGAAGCTTTTCAGCTACTAAGCAAAAATGGAGCGGAAAACGAGGCTCGAACTCGCGACCCCCACCTTGGCAAGGTGGTGCTCTACCACTGAGCTATTTCCGCATTATGGAGCGGAAAACGAGGCTCGAACTCGCGACCCCCACCTTGGCAAGGTGGTGCTCTACCACTGAGCTATTTCCGCATTCTGTCACCGCTCAACTCAGATGTTTTCCTGTGTCTCGCTGACTGACAAAATCTATTATAGCCATCTCTGCTTGTTATGTCAACACTTTTTTCAAAAAAACGAAAAAAAGCTAAAAAATTATTGTTCCCCAACAATCTGCCACTCAGACAGGATAGCTTCCGCCCGCTGGCGCACACGTGCCAGCAGCTCTTCACGTTGTGACTGCAACGACACACCTGCCTGCCTGCCTGCCTCAGGCTCAATCCCCGAAAGCGCCAGCTCTGCCGTCAAACGGGCAAAGGCCTGGTCTGGATCACGATACCACCGGCTGCCACGCACATGCAGGAATTTCCAGCCCAAACGTTCAAGCACTGCCTGCTGGCAGCGCTCTTCGGCGGCCTGTTGCAAACTGCTTACCCAATGCTCGCCATCACAATCGATAGCTACCTTGTGCCCCTGGCAGATTACCACCATATCAATAGCATAGGCCCCAACGGCAAAACTCTTCTCAACATGATAGCCGGCCTGCGACAAGGCACGGAACACAGCAGTCTCCAGCGAGGTTTCCTCGCCTTCCGTAAGGCTCTGCTGATTGCTGGCAGGACTTGCCGCATACTCAAGCAATCCGCGGCGGATATCGCCTGTCTTGAGCGCATCGATGCCCATCGAATGGAACAGCCACAGCTGATCACGGGCCCGGCTCACGGCGACATTATATCTCTTGCCCGTCACGCCATTATGCCCTTCTGAAAGCAGCCGCAATGCCCCATCGTCTGCCGGACTGTCGACAAAGGACAGGAACACGACATCGCGTTCATCGCCCTGGAACCGCGCAGGATTGCCGCAAAGGAACTGGCGCTCCTCCAGTACATCGATGCCAAGCCGCTCGACCGCCAGCTCCCGGATGATTTTTGCCTGTTCATCGCCGAGCAGCGAGATTGCACCAAACGTCTTGCCCGCATACTCAGGCTGCTCCAGGCAGGCCGCAAGCACAGCCGTGATTTCCTCAGCTTCGCGCAGGTTGCGCTTGTGCGTGCCATCGCGCCTTCCTTCCGTCTGCCAATCCACCATCGGCATCAGCACACTTGTCCCCGTCTCCCGCAGCGGACGGATACGGCCATCATAGGCCAGCTGGTTGCAGTAGCCAATGATTTCCGGCACACAGCGGAAATGCTCGGTAAGCATCCGCGCCTCAAAGTTCATCTGCGCGATATCATAAAGCGAAGTATCCATCGTGTAAAGCGAATCGTGTTTGATGACACCACTTATCGACGCTGTCTGCAAGCGCTGGATGTCCTCAGCAGACACACCGATAGCCGAAGGGCTGACCTGACGGTCATCACCCACAATGATGACCTTCTTGCCAAAGTACAAGAGTGGCAATGCCGTGATATCCGCCTGGCTGGCCTCATCAATCATGATAATGTCAAACTTCTGGCTTTCCGGACGCAGATTCTGCCAGACACGCGAAAGCGGCATAATCCAGGCCGGCACCGCCGCCTGCGCCTCCAACATGCATTGGCGCGCCTCGCGGATATGACGTGCAGCATAACGCCCCTTGCCGCGGCCAATCTTGGCCACTGCTTTGCTCCAGCCAATCAGGCTCGACTGTAGGTTGCTGCCAGCAACATCCTTGAGCAGATGATACCACGAACGCTTCTCTGCCAGCTCCGTAGTCGTCTGATGCAGGCGAGTGGTAAGCTCCTGAATTTCCTGCTCCAGCTGCTGTTCATCCTCCTGCGGCACCAGCAGCAGCTGCTGCGCAAATTGCGCATAGAGCCACGCTTCCCTGATATTTTCTGGCACCTCAGTGCCAGAAAAGCCCTCCTTCTGTCCGCGGATGGAATCCGCCCAGACTGGCGCAGCTGCTGCCAGGCGCTGCAGTAATTCCTCCCGTCTGCGATACCGATCCTGCAGTGCATCATCAGCCGCCAGCTGCTCATAGGCTTCCCGATAAAGCGCAGCATCACCGGCGGCCAAGGCCTGCTCAAACCGGCGGGCCACCACGCCATCGGCAGCCGCCACAGCTGCTCGTGCCGCAGCGAGTTTCCCCGCCATTGGCGCCTCGCTATGCGTGAGCAAGAGCAGCTGCTGCCAGCGCGGGAAGTCCTGCTCCAGCCACGATAGCTCACGTTCAAGCCGCTGATGCGGGGTCAAATAACCCGCTTCTCCATAAACAGCCTCAACATTGACGCCGGCCCGGCGCCAATGCAGCATGATATCATTCCATACGCGAGGGTACCAGTCAAGCAACTCTTCGATTTCCTGCCAGCGCGCACTCGTGAGATCGTCAATATCATCCTCATTCTGCGCCAGTTCTTCATAGGAAATCATACCGAAAGGCACAAGAAGCTGCGACCATTCACGGCGTACGACCTCGCGCGCCTGATGCAAGGCAACATACTGCATGGCCAGCTGGCAGTCCCCACGGCTCGAAAGCGGTTTGCCATCAATACAGAAGCCCTTCTGCACTTTTTTCCACTCACTATGGCGCAGACGATTCCACAGGGACAAATGACCGTCAGCATCAAAAGCCTCAGCCAACTCAGCCAACAACTGGATAAGCTCTGGCCCCAGCGGCATATCGAGTGTATAAGCAAACTCACGCCCGAAAAAACGCGTCATCGACTGTTGCTTGAGCTGCTGCACCTTGCGGATATCGCGGCCAAGCATCTCCCAGACTTCACGATGCGCTCCGCCCTGCTGGCCAGCCAGCACCGCCTCACGTGCCCACTCCTGACGCAGCCGCGCAAAATCCACCCGCTCATACAGCCGGCCAGTTTCAGCAAGCACCTCCAATGACAATTCATCTGCCACAGACTGCCCTTTGCACAGAATATGGCCCGCATCTGTCACCACCGTTTCCGGCAAAGCCGCCAGCAAATCTGCCTGTTCGTTTTGGCGTTGAAGTGCCGCAGCCAATACCTCCTCAGCCTCAGCCGGTGTCAGCAACTGTCCGCGGTCCGGCAGGCACTCGCTGAGTTCGGCGAGCCGCTCTGCATCAAAATAGGCATTCGATGCATAAAGCTCTGCCAGCTCGCCCTCAGATAGTGGCAGCGGAACCCCCGCCTGTACTGCACCCGGAATCCTGCCCGCCAGATCTTCATGTTCATGCAGGAACGCGGCCATCCGCGACAGTGACCAGGCCTTGCCAGCAAGCATGAAAGAATCACGGCGTGCCTCCATGCGCTGGATATTCTCCAGCCGCGTCCGCTGCTCCATGAGTTCCGTCAGCAGTTTATGGCGTTCAGATGCCAGCTTTTCCGCCTCAGCCTGCATCTCCTCCGCCGAGCTGCGCGACAGGCGGTCACAAATGCCACTGACAGACCGCTCCATATCTTTGCGCGAATCCTCCAGCAGCGTCACACAGAGATCCTGTATGCCGGCAGGCAATTTATCCTTGAGCACCGTCAACGCCTTGGACGTCGCACTCGTTACCAATACATGCTGGCCTTGCGACAGGAAATGACCGAGCAGATTCGCTATCGTATGCGTCTTGCCTGTTCCCGGCGGCCCCTGTACGACTACTGCCGGTGCCGTCTCGATCTTGCGCGCGATGGCCAGCTGTTCCGCATTGGCCTGCTTGGTCAGCAGGATATCTTCCGCTTCCCCGCGGATATCCTCCAGACTCACACTCAGTGGCTCCGACTTTTCCCGCTGATAGCTTGGATCGACAATCCGCATCAGTGCCGCCGGCACTTCGCCATGCGTATCGATATAAGCCATCATACCGGCGATGGCCCGCTCAATACCTTCATTGCGGCGGCGCAGGAAGATTACCTGCCGCGGATACACCAGATACCAATCCGTCGGCAGGATGTCAAAGCGGTTCTCCACATAACGGCAGTTCGGCGTAAGCGCCGGCACAGCCTGCTGCAAAAACTCCGGCAAATCTGCCCGCAGCGGATGAATTTCTGCCTCGTCAAGCTCTGCCGTAAAGGCACGGATTCCCTCGGCATCAACGCCTGGCATATCCTGGAACATATCGAGATAGAGCTCTGCTGGATAGTCCGTGTCTACCAGCTGCATGGCCCCGCGTTTATCGTAATGCAGGCGCACGCGCTTCATGATCATCGGATGGTTGACCGAGGAATCCAGTCCACTGAAAAACATTGCCCCGCCCACCATGAGTTCCAGCTGCTCCGGCTCCTGACGGCAACGGTCGTAAAGCTCATAAAGCTGCATGAACAGCGCCTGCGTACGGCTCTTGACCAGCTCACCTGCGCGCCAAAGCGTACGGCGGCGCTTCCAGTCCTCAAACGCAGCAATACGAACGCCCGAATCGACAAAACGCTCGGTAATTTCGCCGAGCCGTGGATCTTTGCGCATGCGTTCCTCACGCACCTCGATATCTGCAACCGCAAAATTGCGCCAGTCAAGCGTGCGCACCCAACCCACCAAATCAAAGGGCATATCAGGGCAGGCTGAAAAATCCGGCTTCTCGACCTCAAGCAGCACGCCCTCACGGCCTGCTTCATCAGAAGAATCCGTCCAAACATGGATGCGCTTCGGGTCAATCGGCAGCTCATCCAAAAACAGTGACCACTCCTGTTCCTTGATGTTGCGAACCAATTGCTGCCGCAGACCGCAAACCTGCCGGATATAATCCAATAACTTCAATACCTTTTTCTGGTTATCCATATACTCCTCGAATTCATCCATTCATCCACACAAATTACAACGTTATCCCCAAAACGATTCGCTTATCCACAAGAGTGTGGATAAAAATGTGGATAACGTCGGTATTTTCGCCAATATACTGCTTATATTCTACGATTATTTCCGCTTTCCTGCAATACAAAAGCCATTGTACTGTTTCCCGATACCAGTACAATGGCTGATTCCCAAGGTTATACACACATCAATGTGGATAACTATGCCACCTTGGCTGCCTGCTGCGGCCAAGTCACCGCCTTACCCCCTACAGGGACTATGACCTGCTGGTTATAGGCAATGCTTTCCTGTGTTGCCTTTTCCACCGCTGCTGGTGCCGAAGCCGGGTTGCGGCGGATCTCATATACCTCATGCGATGCCTGCTTGATTGCATACGACTGCGCCGTATGGAACTGCAACTCCACCCGCATGCCCTGCGGGCTTATGAGCTGGGTATTGATCCCCTGATAGAATTTACCGCCCCAGGCATTGCGGAATTTCTCCACGCGGTAGCCCTTAGCCGTAAGCTGTGCAAGCGTCTGAGGTACGCGCTCGCTGTAGTCTGATGCGTCAAAAATCAGCGTATAACGCAATACATCGCTGATTGCTGCGGCCGCCGACGGCAAGGACAGCTTCTTTGCCTCCGCATCAGCGAAAATCTTGCCAGCCAGGCTGTCAGTATCCTTGAACCGGTTATCCAGTCCCGCCAGATATGCACCATCCTGCGCCATGCTCTGCATCACCGCCGTGATTTCCGGTTCAGCCGCCTGCGCTTTTGCCAAGAGCTCTGCAGCCAAAACACCTGCCTGATGGCGACGGCGCTGGCGGCTCCCCTCGTGCTGCCGTTCATCCGCGAAATCGGCCAGCTCGACCACAGCAGCCATGGACTCATCCTCGGCCAATGGCGAGGCCATCACCTGCGTCAGATGAACCGGCGCCAGCACCGCCATCATCAACATGACCGAAGCCGTAATCGTCCGCACTGCCCAGCCTGCCTTGAGCAGGTTACGGGCATCATAGCGCGAAAGGTTTATATTTTCCATAAGTCTATTCATATTTCTTACCTCCAAACCACTTTATCCTGGTTTTCTCGGTTTCATCTTACGAATCTGATTATATAATAATAATCTTGAAAGAATATGATTGACTATGAAAACTAAATGAATCAGTAGTTATCGAACCATGCCTGGATGGCTGCCGGGTCCTTCGTCTGCAGCAGCGCCAGCTGCAGCAGGATGCGGGCCTTCTGCGGATTGAGCCCCTGACTGTGCAGGATATGCGCCTTCTCATACGACGCTTCGGCGATCGTCACATTACCCGCATAGCCGCGCGTACTGCGCACGGCAACGATTCCCGTGGCCGCTGCCGCCGCAAGCTTCGCCTCAACCTTTGCCGGCAGACTGCCATTGCCCATACCGGCGTAGACAATGCCCTTAGCGCCAGCAGCCACGGCCGCCTCTACGAGCAGGCCATCATCGCCAGCATAGCCATAAAGGATACGGACATCCGGCAAAGCCTGTACATTCTCGCTGAGCTGCAAGCTCGCAGGCAAATGCGTATAGCCGCTCCGGCGCATGAATTTGACCACACCATCATCGATACAGCCGAGCGCACCACCATTCGGCGACTGGAAAGTCTGCACTGAGGTCGTATGTGACTTCGTGACATCATGCGCCCCATCGATCTGATTATTCGTGACCACCAGTACCCCCTGATCACGGGCCTCGTCACTCGCCGCTACGCGCACAGCATCTAAAAGATTCAACGGCCCGTCGGCACTGATAGCCGTTGCCGGACGCATGGCACCAGTCAATACGATAGGTTTGTCCGTGCAGGCCAAAAGGCTCAGCAGATATGCAGTCTCCTCCATCGTATCCGTACCGTGCGTGATGACAATGCCATCCACACCTTCAAAGGCCAGCAGCTCATTGCAGCGACGTGCCAGTTGCAGCTGCACCGCCTGTGTCATATCCTTGCTGTCGATGGCCGCCAGCTGCTCGCCAGCAACCTCAGCCACATTGCGGATTTCCGGCACAGCAGCCAGCAAGGTATCGATACCTATGGCGCCTGCCTGATACCCTGTCGTCGCCGTATCCGATTCAGCACTGCCGGCAATCGTCCCGCCGGTCGCCAGTACATAGACCTTCTTCATACTCATACCTCCCCGCCAGCAAGCACATGCGCAAGGATCCATGGCATCAGATGCTCTTCGACCGTACAGCCTGTGACATCAGCCACTTCCTTGGTCGATGCATGCGCATTGCCCGAGGCCACACCGACATCCGCCAGCTGCAGCATCTCATTGTCATTGAGGAAATCTCCCGCCGCAATGATGCGATAGTCCTGCCACTCCGGCAAGCTGCGGATTTCCTCAACCATTGTGCCCTTCGAAACACCAGCCGCCACAAACTCATAGTAGTTGACTTCCGAGTAGAAACTATTGCTGAGTACATCGACGCCCATACTTCTGGCCAGGCGCTCCAGACGATGCAGCACAGCTGGCTCATCGTTGACAAAGAACTTTAGCCACGGCGTCTTATCGGTATCGCTTAGCTTTGCCAGATCACAATGTTCATATTTATAGTATTCCAAGGGCAGCCGCGGATCATCATATTTTTCCTCACTGATGATATGACAGTTATCTGCCGTATAAACCTCGATGCAGGCATGCGGGAACGACTGCTGGCACGCCGCCGCAAAGCGCGGCCAGATATCCTTTGCATCGCCTGCTGGCAGCGGGCGCGTCGCCAGGACTTCCTGTTTTTGCCAGTCATAAAGCATCGAGCCGTTGAAGAAAATGCTCGGTGCATTGATGGGCAAATCGCCGACATAGCCTGCTGCCGCCTCCGGCGTGCGCCCCGTCGCAATGGCAAACCGGCCGCCGCCCGCCACAAAACGCCGCAAGGCTTCCTTATTTTCCTCCGAAATAACACCGCCGCGCGGAATCAGCGTCCCATCCAGATCGCTGATAATCAAAGTTTTTTCATACGCGTTCACTGCCATACCTCCACCGTTTCTGACGATTTTCACTCTTCATATATCTTACTCCATTACGCCGCTTTCAGCAACGGCACCGCAGCAGCATATAGACTGCCAAAGCTCAGTGGATGGCCTCCTGTTTGCGCAGGCCATGGCGCGTCCGCCACTGGATGAACATATGACGCAAGGCCATGATGGGATGATGCAGCAGCATGCGCGGACCGCCATAACGCATGATTTCCTGAATGCGCTCTTGCTCCGGCTGCGCATAGCAGTGAATCGGACAAACGCTGCAAAAAGTCTTGACCTCCATGCGCGGGCATTTGCCTATGCGCACATCGGCGTAAGCAGCCAGCTCCTGGCAGCTAGGGCAAAGTTCTTTTCCCTGCTCACGCGGATGTTTATGTCCATGGCAATACAATTTCACGATTTCCCGTACCGTTTCCCGCTCTTCCTGGCGTTTACGTTCTACATCCATAAATCTTCTCCTTTTTCTTTCCGTTGTTGTTATTTTAGCATAATGCTGGTTATCCACAATACCCACATGATTATCTGCTATTTTTGTGGCTACTTGTGGATAAATTGCGTTTTTCCTAACAGATTATCCACAAAAAACTGTGCGAATCCACAGCTTTCCTGTGGATATCTAACCAAACAGAAAAACCTCCCCCGAAGGGAAGGCATTTCTGCTGTGTATGTAAGAATTTCCAAAGAGGTCATTTCTTCCGATAAATGATATCGCTACGGAAGAAATACTCAAACGGCAGGCTCAAGCAATGTACCAATCGCGTGAAAGGGAACATGATGGCTAACACCATCCACATAAACATGTGGAACTGGAACACACTGGGCACGCCGTCCATAAGGGATACATCCGGCTGCATCATGAGTAGAGAGCGGAACCAGGGGGAAATGGTCTCGCGATAGTCAAATGCACCCGGTATATTCTGAATCGTCGCCGCTGTCCCTGACACTATCGTCAACAGCAGTACGAGATACAGCCATTTATCCATGCTGCTCGTATTGACCGCCATGCGGCTTTTTCCCGCAAAGCGGCGTTTCAGCAGCAGCAAAAAGCCGCCCAAGAACAGGATAGCCGCTGGGATTCCGCCTGCAAGCGCTATCATATGATAGGCATGCTCACTCGTTCCCGCAGCCTCGGTCACAAACTTCGGCACGAGGATGCCGACGAAATGCCCCCCCATTGCCATAAACAGGCCAATATGGAACAGTGGACTGCCCCATTTGAGATCACGCTTGGACAAGAATTCACTGGACTTCGTCGTCCAGCCGCGCTCACCATAAACGTAGCGGATAATCGTTCCGCCAATCATAACCGTCAGCGCAATATAGGGCAATACGCCGTAGATAAAGGTATTCATGCCGTCTCTCCCTCCAATGCATCCGCCTCCGTCAGGATGACGTCAAGCAGAAAAGTA
Source organism: Pseudoselenomonas ruminantium (assembly GCA_015058575.1). GTDB lineage: Bacteria > Bacillota > Negativicutes > Selenomonadales > Selenomonadaceae > Selenomonas_A > Selenomonas_A ruminantium_O. Next base: position 16,298 of record SVBZ01000041.1, on the reverse strand, counting down.
TGGGCCAGCTTCGCTTCCACAAAGCGGCGGCGTAAAAGCTCAATCTTCGCACGCGCTGTCTCCAGGACGCCGCGCGCCTGCGCCTCGGGAAGCACAGCCGCCAGTTCCAGCAGTGCCGGCAGGAAATCCGGCAGCTCCTTGTTCGTGTCATAGCCATTATCCAGGAAAAGATTCTTGAATGCCAGCATCTCACGCGCCTGCTTGCCAAAATCCGTACGGTCATGCATCGTCAGATAGAGATTCGTATTCGACGAAAACTCGAAAACGCGGACATATTGCTCTTCATACTCGCGGTGCCCCAACAGCTGGATGTAGTCGATGGTCTCCAGCAGCACCGTACGCTGCTGCTGATTTTCCAGCGCAGCAGCATCAGCACGCGCGGCAGGCAGCGACTCCCACCATTCCGCATCCGGGTAGCCAAATAAGTAAGCGACCAGCGACAAGGTATTCTTATATTCTGGTTTACACATATCAGCACCCTCCTGGACATGTATAGCCGCATGTCCCCTGCAGTTCATGCAGCTTTTCCTGCGATGCTTCCTGCACGCCGGCCGGAATATTGAAACGGTCCTTGTATTTGGCAATCCCCATGAGCCGGTGCATCGCCTGATACGTCTCCACGGCGAATTCCAGCCGTGCTGGCAGCTTATCGCCCGTTTCCTGCGCGCGCATGACAAGACGCATGTCAAGCAGACGCTGTAAGGCCCGCGCAACGACCTGCGTATTGCCGGCACCAAAGAGCTCGGCCAGATACGCGAGCGGTATGCGCATATCCGCGACCTCCGGCAGATAGACATCGGCCTCGACGCGGCGCGTAATAGGCGAAAGCGGCGGCACATACCAGACCATCGGCAGCGTGCGGTACTCAGCATGCAGCGGCAGTGCCACCTGCCATTTTTTGACCAGCTTATAGACCGGCGATGCCTGGGCGGCCTGCAGCCAGTTCTCAGGAATCCCCGATGCACGGGCTGCCGCGATGACCTCCGGATCATGCGGGTCTTTGATGATATCCAGCACACTATGGTAAATCTGGCCTTTATCCGGCGTTGCGGCTGCTTCCTTGACCTTATCCATATCATAGAGCAGCACGCCCATATAGCGCAGGCGGCCAACACAGGTATCGGCACAAACCGTCGGCAGACCGTTTTCCAGCCGCGGGAAGCAGAAGATACACTTCTCTGCTTTGTTTGTCTTCCAGTTGAAGTATACCTTCTTATACGGACAAGCCGGGATGCAATGACGCCAGCCGCGGCAGCCGTCCTGCGAGACGAGCACGACACCGTCTTCGTCGCGCTTGTAGATAGCGCCCGACGGGCAGGCCGCCACGCAGGCCGGATTCAAGCAATGATTGCAGACACGCGGCAGATATTTCATGAACAAATCATGGAATTCCAACGCAATATCGCTGCCCATATTTTTCAAGTTGACATCCTGACGCGCCGACTGCCCATCAGCCAGATCATCCTCCCAGTTCGGGCCCCATTTTATCTCCATGCGCTGCTGGGTAATCAGCGAGCGCGGCCGTGCAATCGGCTGATGGTTCTTGCGCTTGGAATTTATCAGTGTCTCGTAGTCATAGGTCCACGGCTCATAGTAATCATCCATTTCCGGCTGGTTTGGATGGTAAAACAGCTTAGCCATGCGCGTGAGCTTGGCTCCCGAACGCAGGCGCAGCTTACCATTCTTGAGCTCCCAGCCGCCCTGCCACTTATCCTGATTCTCCCACTGCTTGGGGTAGCCGATACCCGGCTTGGTCTCAACGTTGTTGAAATACATGTATTCCGCACCTTCGCGGTTGGTCCAGACGTTCTTGCAGGTGATGGAGCACGTATGGCAGCCAATGCACTTGTCAAGATTCATGACCATGGAAATCTGGGCTTTAATCTTCAAGCCAATCTACCTCCTCCATCTTGCGCGCTACCACGTACATGTCGCGCTGGTTGCCCGTCGGGCCATAATAGTTGAAGCCATAGCTGAGCTGTCCATAGCCGCCGATCATATGCGTCGGCTTCATATGGATGCGCGTCGGCGTATTGTGCGTGCCGCCACGCGTCCCCGAAATCTTCGAGCCTGGCACATTGATATGGCGGTCCTGCGCATGGTGCATATAGACGACACCACGCGGCAGGCGCGGCGAAACGACAGCCCTTGAAGCCACAACGCCATTGTGATTGTAAAGCTCGATCCAATCGTTGTCCTTGACGCCGATTTCCGCCGCATCTTTTTCGTTCAGCCAAACCGTCTGCCCACCACGGAACAGCGTCAGCAGCTGCTGGCTGTCGAAATACATCGAGTGCGTGCTCCACTTATTGTGCGGCGTCAGATACTTGAGCGTGATTTCCTTCGTACCGCCGAGTTTATTCTTTATCGGCAGATAGTCAAGGATGGGCTTATAAGTCGCCATCGTCTCACCGGCCTCGCGCATCAGCTCATGGTCAAGGAAGAACGATTGGCGGCCCGTCACTGTACGGAACGGCACGAGCTCCTCGACATTTGTCGTGAACGGCGTATAGCGGCGGTTCTGATTGCTGCCCGTAAAGGTCGGGCTTGTAATCGTCTCCTTAGGCTGGACAGCTACCTGTGCAAAGGTAAAACGTTCCTGCTCGCGGTCTTTGGCCAGACGCGTAAGATTGGAAACACCAGTCTTTTTCTCGAGTGCCTCCCAGGCCTTGACAGCCACCTTGCCATTGGTCGTCGTCGACAGCCCCATGACGGCATCCGCAGCCTGCTTGGCATCAAAGATACTCGGCATGCCATAAGATATATAGTCCTCATTCGTTATCGTGCCATTGCGTTTGGCGATTTCTGCGTACTCCTCACGGGAATCCCAGGCAAAGTTCAGCGAGCCCATCGTCTCGGAAACACCAGGCCCCAGTGCAATCCACTTCTCATAGATTTTCGTGAAGTCAATCTCCGTCTCAATGAGATTCGGCATGGTCTTGCCCGGCACCGGCTCACACTCGCCCTTGCTCCAATCGCGGATCCTACCCTCTGGCTGCGCGCACTCGCCCTCGCTGTCATGCTGGATTGGTATAGCCACCACATCACGATAGGGTTTGAGCTCCGCCTCCTTGGCAACCTCCGAGACTTTTTTCGCCAGTGTCTTGAATATTTCCCAATCGGTCTTGGCCTCCCAAAGCGGGTCGACTGCCGCCTGGAACGGATGCACAAACGGATGCATATCCGTCGATGACAAATCATCCTTTTCATACCAGGTAGCTGTCGGCAAGACAACATCGGCATAAAGTGCCGAACTTGCCATGCGGAAGTCGAGGTCGATAAGCAGGTCGAGCTTGCCATTTGCCGCACCACTGAGCTTTTCCACCTCATCTTGCGGACGCCAGTTGATTTCTTCGGGACGCGTCGCGCCTTCCTCTTCGGCAAACAGGCCGTTTTTCGTGCCCAGCAGATATTTGAGGAAAAACTCATGGCCTTTGGCTGACGAGCCGATAAGGTTATTGCGCCAAATAAAGAGATTGCGCGGGAAGTTTGCTGGATCATCGGGATCTTCGGCCGCAAACTTCAGCGTCTTATCCTTGAGACTGTCTACGATATACTTCTTGACATCCATCCCAGCTTTATCGGCCTCATCATGCAGCTGCTGGCCGCCCTTGTTAAATGTCGGATACGACGGCAGCCAGCCCATGCGGGCCGCCAGCACATTGTAATCGCCGGCATGACGGTAGCGCGGCTTTGCAAGCGGGCTCGTAAGATCTGCATAGTCTACCTCATCGCTGCGCCACTGATCGGTTGCAAAGTAAAAGAACGACGTGCTGTTCTGCAAACGCGGTGGCTTCTTCCAGTCAAGCCCTGTCATGATGCGCTGCCAGCCTTCGGCCGGACGCAGCTTCTCCTGCCCGACATAATGCGCCCAGCCGCCGCCATTGCGGCCCTCAGCGCCCACAAACAATAAGAGGTTCAATATCGTGCGGTAAACCACATCGGCATGGAACCAGTGGTTGATGCCGCCGCCCATGATTACCATAGTCCTGCCCTTGGTCTTTATGGCGTTATCGGCAAACTCCCGCGCCGTATGGATAACGGTATCCATCGGCACACCCGTATACTTTTCCTGCCATTTTGGCGTGTATGGCACATCGTCGTCATAAGAATGGGCTGCCTGCCCGCCAATTCCACGGTCGATTGCATAGTTTGCCAGCATCAGATCATAGACCGTCGTGACCAGTACCTCGCCCTTTTCCGTCTTGACGCGCTTTGCAGGTACGCTGCGCGTAAGCACACGGCTCTCACGCTCATTGCCGAAATACGGCAGCTCGATTTCGACGACTTCATCCATGCAGCCGAGTACCGAGAGTTGCGGTGTGATTTTCGCCCCGGTATCGCTATCCTCTTCGCGCAGGTTCCATTTCTCCGTGCGATCCCAACGGTCTCCCATCGTACCATTCGGAATGACAAGCCTTCCCGTCTTTTCATCAATGACATAATGCTTGAACTCAGCATGTTTCTCGTTGCGGCCAAAGTCCTTGGCATTCAGGAACCGCTCCGTATCGTATTTGCCATCCTCACGCTGCACCAGCCGTACAAGGAACGGGAAATCCGTATAGCGGCGCGTATAATCCACAAAGAAATCACAGGGCTCGCCCCAATAATATTCGTTGAGGATAACATGCCCCATAGCCATGGCCAGTGCCGCGTCGCTGCCGACCTTGAGTGAAATCCAGGTATCGGCTACCGTCGTCGACTCAGCGTAGTCCGGCGCAATCGAGACCACTTTCGTCCCCTTGTAGCGGGCCTCGGTCAGGAAATGCGCGTCAGGCGTGCGTGTAAGCGGTACGTTCGAGCCCCAAGTGATGATATAGCCCGCATTGTACCAGTCCGAAGACTCCGGCACGTCAGTCTGATCGCCCCATACCTGCGGACTGGCCGGTGGCAAATCTGCATACCAATCGTAAAACGAAAGCCCCGCGCCGCCCATGAGTTGCATGAAGCGCAGACCGCCCGCATAAGACAGCATCGACTTGGCCGGAATGACCGAAAAACCGAAATTGCGGTCAGGACCGTATTTCGTCGCCGTATGCAGCATCGACGCCGCAACGATTTCCGAGGCCTCCTCCCAATTGGAGCGCACAAAACCGCCCATACCACGGGCTTCCTTATACTTCTTCATCTTGGCTGGATCATTTGCTATACTCTGCCAGGCCGCAAGGATCGTCTTATGGTTCTTCTTCGCCTCGCGCCAAAGCTCTGCGAGTTCGCCGCGCAAGTACGGATACTTGATGCGATGCGGACTGTAGAGATACCATGAGAACGACGCCCCGCGCGGACAGCCGCGCGGCTCGAAATCCGGCATATCCGAGCTCGTCTCGGGATAATCATGAATCTGATTCTCCCAAGCCACCAGGCCATTCTTGACATAGATATTCCAGCTGCACGAACCGGTGCAATTGACCCCGTGGGTGGAGTGCACACACTTGTCAAACGACCAGCGGTCACGATACATATTTTCCCACTCGCGGCCGCCCTCATTCAGCTGCTGATGACCACTCTTCGAATGCGCTTTCGGAACAAGGTATTTGAGTTTCTTAAAAACGCTGCTCACGTCGACATCCTCCCAAAACATAACATTACTATGCCTATCATTTTATCCGATTTACTTTTCCTTTCATGTGATAAACATCACTTCTTCTTGATAGTAAATACATAGCAAAGAATAACTCCAACCTATCCCTGCCCAGCCTCCGCCGATACTGTAACCAAACGCACAGACAGCTGCCAAAACGCCTGCTAAACTATCCCATACCGAAAATCGATCAGGGAAATAAATCCCTGTATACTATCATTAGGAGGAGACTCATATGCAATTGGATCAAGCATTGGCAGACTTCCTCGCCAAGGAAGGCATCTTCCAGCAGATGTTCGATGTCATCCGCCTCGTCGAGCAGGACGGGCACTACGTTTGCAAATGCAACCACGACGGTTCCTGCTCGATAACCGACGAAACCTGCTTTTCCGTCTGGGGGAAAAAGCATCGCTGCGCCAACTGCGTTTCCCAACAAGCCTATAACGAAAACCGCCAGCATGTGAAATTCGAGTACGCCCACGACCGCTACTACTTTGTCATCGCCCGCCCTGTCTGGCTTCAAGGCAAAAAGTACGCCCTCGAATTCGTCATGGATGTCACTACGCAATTCACCCAAAACAAAACCGGCGAAGAAAACTTCGTCATGAACCTCATCCATGAACTTGAACGCGTATCCTCCCGCGATCCATTCACCGGCCTGTTCAATAAGAAGCATCTGTTGAACGCCTTGACTGCGGCCTTACAGGAATACCAGCAAAACATCAAGGAAGATGAGCCGCTCTATCTTGCCATCTGGGACATCGACAGCTTCAAGCAAATCAATGATACCTATGGCCACGATGCCGGCGATAAGATACTGCTCTGCGTCGCAAGTGCCTTGCAGCGTGGCATCCGCAAAGAAGATGGCATCACCGCCCGCTTTGGCGGCGACGAATTTGCCATCCTCTTCCACAATCGTGACCGCTCCAGCTGCGAGCGCCTGCTTGCAGCCATCAAGGCCGAGATTGATAGCCGCATCCACAGCAGCATGGTCTGCAACGAAAAAATCTGTTTCCGCGTCTCGGTAAGCTATGGTCTGGCGGACATCCATAGGGCCACAACCCCCGAAGCCGCTATCCATGCAGCCGACCAGTATCTCTACACGCAGAAACGCAAAGTTCACAAAAACGATAGCAGCAATTAGCAGGATTTTCCCCCTCCGCCGCGAATTAGATACATACCGAAAATATCAAAGGGGGGATTTACATGGATAGACAGATAGCCGTCTGGCTCTTGCAACGCGGCTATGCCGACGACCTTGAGCAAGGCATACGCTTTGCAGAGGCTCTTGGTAAAAACGAATGTACCGATGAAATGCTGGGTACTCTTAGTCATAATATCGATGTCTTCATGACGGTAGGCGGTCCAGTTACCGCTGAAAACCTCCTACCTTTTATGCAGGAAAAATACAGCATGGCCACCAAGCTCATCAAATTCTGGAATGAGAATCCCAAAGACACCAACGCCATCTTCTTTTTTAATGAATGCCGCAAACAGGGAATTGAAGTATGACCGCATAATAGCCTCCCGCGCTTGGGAGGCTATTTTTCTTATCTGTGTTGCGATATAATGAGAGCAACTACTCTTACGAAATGGAGCATCCAGCATGAACAAAAACGATTCTACCTACAAAAGCTACGTCGAAATCCTCCAGCGCGAGCTCGTGCCAGCCATGGGCTGTACTGAGCCGATTGCCATTGCCTACTGCGCGGCCAAAGCCCGTGCCGTTCTCGGCACATTGCCCGACAAAGTCACGATTGCCGCCAGCGGCAACATCATCAAGAACGTCAAAAGCGTTGTCGTTCCCAATACTGGCGGCCGCAAGGGCATCGAAGCAGCCGCCGCTATCGGCATCATCGCCGGCGACGAAACAGCGGGCCTCGAAGTCATCGCCCATGCCCCGGAAGCCGCCAAAGCCAAACTTGGCAGCTACCTTGAGCAGGCCGTAATAAAAGTCGAAGCCGCACACTCCGGACACGTCCTCGACATCATCGTTACGGTAAGCAAAGGCTCGGATACAGCCTCCGTCCACATCGTCAACGAGCATACCAATATCGTAAAGATTTCCCGCAACGGCGAAATCCTGCTCGAAAAGGAAATCATCACAGCAGTTGCGGCCGATAAGCCCGACTATGAATGTATGACCATCGAGGATATCTACGATTTTGCCATGACCTGCGACCTTGCAGACGTTCGCGCTATCCTCGATCGCCAGATTGCCTATAATACGGCCATCGCCGATGAGGGGCTTAAGAATGATTACGGTGCCAACATAGGCAAGACGCTATTGAAAGCCTTCGGCAACGATATCCATATCCGCGCCCGTGCCCGCGCAGCAGCAGGATCAGATGCCCGCATGAATGGCTGCGAGCTGCCCGTCGTTATCAATTCCGGCAGTGGCAACCAAGGCATGACCGTCTCCCTGCCCGTCATCGAATACGCCAAAGAAGTCGGCGCGACGAAGGAGCAGCTTTATCGCGCCCTATTGCTCGCAAACCTCGTGACGCTGCATGAAAAGGAGGGCATCGGCCGCCTGTCAGCCTATTGCGGCGCTGTAAGTGCCGGCGCTGGTGCTGGTGCCGGCATCGCCTGGCTCTGCGGCGGCGACTACCAGGCCGTCATCCACACCATCGTCAACGCGCTGGCCATCACCTCCGGCATCGTCTGCGATGGTGCCAAGGCATCCTGTGCCGCCAAGATATCAGCCGCCGTTGACGCCGGCATCATGGGCTTCGAGATGTACCGCAATGGCCAGCAATTCTACGGTGGCGACGGCCTCGTATTAAAAGGCGTCGAAAACACCATCCGCAACATCAGCCGCCTCGGCCGAATCGGCATGAAAGAAACGGACAAAGAAATCATCGATATGATGATCGGCAAATAAAAAAATCCCGCCTCTCTTCCACGAGAGACGGGATTTTTTATATCTGCGCTGTTATGCTTTTTTCATCTTCAGTCCAGCTATCACGAAGACTAATCCGAAGACGAAAGAAAACCCTCCCCAGACAGGTAAATCGCCATAGGTTGAGCCAGTACCAAAAGTCAACAAAGTGCCGAACCAATAAAAACCTGCAGGAATCATGGTGACAATCTGTGATTTGGAATTTCTGGTCACAGCTCCGATAATACCAGCCAACAACATACAAAATGCCAACATCATGCCGCTGGTACCGCTTGTTGCTCCATTTTCCTGCATGGCATTGCTTAGTCCTGCCGCACAGGACTGGAAGGCAATAATCAAACATAGAACCATAGATAAAATACTGATTATCAAACGCCCCGAAGACCAAACGGCCCCTCTTGTCTCATTTGAAGTCGACACTCCACAATTCGGACAAAATGCTGACTGCTCAGAATATTCCTTGCCACATTCCTTACAAAACATTATACAACATCTCCTTTTAAATCCATTCCATCAATTATTGAGCAGCTTCCACTTTATCCAAACTCAGTTCATAACCCATGATGTCGCCAACTTCCTTAACGGTACCATACACTGTCACCATCTGGCCTTTTTTGAGCTTCAGTACACTTTCCTTTAGCGTATCATTCTTCGAATTTATCCGGCACGTCATATGAATCATCGAATAGTTTTTATCCGTGCCATCTAGCGTAATATATTTTACATCAGAATCTATATTCTTCAATACACCCGTTATCTTGATATTTTTCTTCTTATAATTCTGATTGGCTGCCGCAGCATTTTCTTTTGCTTCTTTTATAAGCACATTGATATCTGCATCTTCATAAACTTTCTCTTTTGACTTTTGTTCCTGCGCAGCAGAAGACGACGAAGTTGTATTCGTCTGCGATGGATTCTCTTTGCTATTACTGCCACAACTATTAAACAATCCAATGACAAGCAGCAAGGCGATAAAGCCTAAGCACCCTAGCTTGAATTTTCCTTTTTTCGAATTCCCCCCACCAGCAGACGCACCACATTTCGGACAGAACTGACTCTCCCCCTCTAACGGCGCACCACACTTCTCACAAAACTTAGCCATTTACAATTCCTCCTTCTATAGCTCTCAAAATCACATTTATTTCTCACTTTACCTTTATATGTGATTTATTTTCACTATTTCTATATCCATAAGCAAAATTCCTTCTTTTAGTTGTATTTAAACTCACGACTTTTTCAGCAAATGATTTCACACTATACTAATGAACAAGGAGTGATTCTTATGGACATCACCGCTTGCCGGCTGCGTGAGCTCCGCAAAGCTAAGCACATGTCGCAGGAAGATATGGCAAAATATCTGGGCATCACTCGAACGGCTTACAATAAGTACGAAAGCGGCGTTATCCAGCCTACACGAAAACTTCGTGAGCTTTCTGCGCTTTTTGGGGTCAGTGCCGACTACTTGCTCGGTCACGAAGAATCGACACTTGAAACGCAGATTCGCACAATGGACTCCCGCTCCGGTGGACAGCTGCAAAAATATCTTAATCTTAGCGAGTCCGGCAAGGACATCGTAGATATCACGCTGGACGCCGTGTACGAACGTGAAAACCGTTCGAAGAAACCCGAATAGAAATAAAACAGGACCATTGACTCGAACATCAGAGTCAATGATCCTGTTTTTATTATCTTAATTTATCGCTTAGATGCGGAATTTCGCTGCCATATCCTGCAAATCCGAAGCCATCTTGGCCAAGGATTGGAAGGCTGCGGCAATCTCTTGCGTAGAAGCTGACTGTTCTTCCGTAGCCGCTGAGATAGATTCTGTCTGCTCCGCCGTTTTGCGGCTTACCTCATCGATGCGGCTGACAGCAGTTTCGATGTGAGCGCCGCCGGCAGATACCGTCTGCGCTACATTTGTCGATGCCTCAGCCGACTGCTGGGCACTGGCTGTCAGCTCCTCACTGGAAGCTGCTACCTGCTCTGACGTTGCACTCATCTGGGTGATAAGCTTCTCCCGCTCTACGCTGTTGCTTTATTTCACTTCGTTCAAGTTATCTTTATCGATAATCAGCGGCGTACAGAGATATGCCGGTACAGTAACCGCACCATTGTTGTACGATTTGACATCGTTGATATCGGGCTGCGTCCCCTCGACGACGGCTTTTATCATACGAATCGTCTTGGCTACCAGCAGTTCCGGCGCTTTGTAGATAGTAATGGCCTGCTCATCTTTACGGATAGCATCGAGTGCCTGGCTTTCAGCATCCTGACCAGTCATCAATGGCATCTGGCCATAGCCATTTTTCTTGAGCGCTTCGCGGATGCCGCCAGCCAGTCCGTCATTAGGGGCAAGAATGACATCCAGCTTTACGCCCGCATCGGCACCCTGCAGGAGCTTCTCCATGCGCGCTTCAGCCCCTTTGGCCTCCCAGCCTTTGATTGCTACCTGCTCAAAACTGGTCTGCCGCGACGGGATGACAAGCTGCCCCTTGTCGATATACGGTTTCAGGACATCCATCGCCCCAGCGAAGAATACATGGGCATTGTTATCAGCCGGATCGCCGGCAAAGACCTCCATCTGAAAAGGTCCTGCCCCACCTTTCAGATTCAGTTTGGCTTCGATATATTCGCCCATCGCCTGGCCAACGGCAGCATTATCAAAGGATGCGTAGTACGAAACGGCATCGGAGTTCATGACCAGACGATCGTAGGCGATGACCGGTATCTTTTTCTCCTTGGCAGCGTTCAATACTTCCTGCAAGGCTTCGCCATCCACAGCACCAATGACGATACATTTCGGTGCCGCCTCCAGCTGGGACTTGATCTGATCAGCCTGCTGGCTGGCCGTATCCGCAAATTGCAGGTCAACGGTATAGCCTTCCTTTTCCAGGCTTTCTTTGATCGTCTGGCCATTTTTCTGCCAGCTTGGCGACGAATTGGCAAATGCCACCGCCACTTTTTTATTGTTATCCGCATCACTGCCACAACCACCGAGCACCAAGGCACTGAGCCCCAAGGCTGCCAGACAGAACAGCGTAATGATTTTCTTCATCCTAAGGCCTCCTCAAATCTTGAACTTCGCCGCGGAATCGGAAAGTTCCTCCGCGAGGCTTGCCAGATTGCGGCTGGCATTTGCCACTTCATCCATAGCCGCTGACTGCTCCTCTGTCGCTGCCGATACCGACTGCGTCTCCGAAGCCACATCAAGGCCTGATTTGTTGATGCCTTCCATCACTCCGACCAAAGTCTCCGCCTTCGCCGCAGACTTTGCCGCTTCGCTAAGGATAGCGTCGGCATGCCGGGTAAGATCGGTCACAGCCGCTGCAATGTTTTCAAAGGCACTGCCTGCCTGTGATACGACAGTACGGCCACTCTGCACATCTTCCGTCCCCTTCTGCATGCGCTGGACAGCCTGCTCCGTATCCTGCTGGATAGTCGTGATCAGCTCTGCTATCTTGCGCGCTGCCGTATTCGACTCTTCGGCCAGCTTGCGGACTTCATCAGCGACTACGGCAAAGCCGCGTCCATATTCACCAGCACGGGCAGCCTCGATAGCGGCATTCAGCGATAACAGATTCGTCTGCTCAGCAATCCCGGAAATCGTACTCGATATCTGCCCGATTTCCTCCGACCGCTCCGCCAGTTTCTTGATGACCTGCGCCGAATCCATAACCGAATCTGCGATCTCCGCCATCTGATCTACGGCACCCGCGATGGCTGCCTTGCCGTCCTCAGCGATGACTTCGACATTATGCGCAGCATCGACCGAAGCCGATGCCTTGCCTTGAAAGCCCTGCAGGCTTGCAGACATTTCCTGGATATCCGTGAGCGATGCACTTACGGCCTCACCCTGCTGGCTGGTATTCCCGGCCACATTGGTAATCGATACAGCTACCTGCTGCGTTGCCTGTGCCGATTGGCTGGCATTTTCTGTCAGCTGCGTCGCAAAAGTCGACACTTCCTCCGACGTCTGCTGGATGTGCTTGATGAGTTCCCGCAGATTCTTTATGGTATCACCATAAGCCACCGTGAGCTCCCCAAACTCATCCTGCGTCTGCGGGACAGCCTCAACCTTGAGGTTGCCAGCGGCCACTTCCCGCGATACATCCATAAGATAACGGATTGATGTCATGATTGCCGAGCTCAGATAGAATGCCATAGCACCAGCCAATAACACGACGAGAACAATGCAGACAATCAACGTCCATTTCGTTCTTTCATACTGCGCCGAAGCCGCAGCACTTTCCTTATGGATGAAATCCTTGCTGCTGTCAACGACACGGCTGAGCTTTGCCGTCATTTCAGCATATTGGCTACCGGACTTGTCCAGCAGCTTGATTGCCTCGGCATTTTTACCATCCTTGGACAGCTTGATGATCTCACGAGTATTTTTCTTATAGCTTTCCCAGATGCTGCGCATTGACTGGAAGTCTTCCCGGACTTCTGGCGCCACGGATGGTTCCACCTTATCGAAAGCAATATCCAGCTGATCTGCACGTTTCAGCGTTTCCTGGGCCGCATGAATGCGATTAGGAAGCGTCGTCGCCGTAGCTACGGCATACTCGCCCTGCCGATAATCTGATAGCGTATGACTGCTTTCCACACCAGCCATAACACTTGCCAAATGCTCCGTCGCAATGCGAAGCGCTCCTTCATTGATACTGTTCAGGCTATAGCCTGTATACAGGCCATTGGCAGCAAAAATAAAAATAAGCGCCCCAAAAACCAAAAACAGTTTCTGCCGAATTGTTATCCGATCCACTAAAACTTTCCCCCTTTTGTATTAAACAAAATTATTATACCATAAAAAAATACTTCGCAAGCATAAAAAATAATTTCTGCTTGCGAAGCATCTTTTTATTAGCAGTCAGTCCTGCCAATAAATCAAACTTTGAATTTTTCTACCTGTTTTTTCAAGTTTTCTGCACTTTGCTGCGATACATTGATCTTTTCCAGAATCTCATTGGCAAGTTCCGCAACATCCGTTACTTTTTCGGCCACGGTCGTATTGCCCACGGCCCCCTCATGCGTTGCTTTCGCGATTTCCTCCATGGCATTGCTCATGGATTCTACAGCATCACTAAGCTGCTGTGCCGTCGTGTTGCTCGTCTTAGCGAAACCATTGACATACTTTGCATCATCCTCATACTGGATTGCCGTTTTCTCCAGCATATCGTAATCGTTATTGACATTCGTATCCATAAAGTTCAGCAAGCTGAACGAACCATTCGAAAGATTCTGTACCGATCCTGTTACCTGTCCCGTAAGCGTCTGGATTTTCTCAGCCGTATCATGCGACTGCTCGGCCAGCTTGCGTACCTCATCTGCGACCACGGCAAAGCCACGCCCGTATTCGCCGGCCCTGGCCGCCTCGATAGCCGCATTGAGTGCCAAAAGATTTGTCTGCTCGGCGATATCGGTAATCTCCTGCGTCAGCATGTTGATATTGTCCACGACTTTCGCCGATTCGATGGCATTCTCCAGGGAAGATTTCGTCTCCGCATAAATGCGCCGTGCCTCGCCGCTGGACTGTTCCATCGTTGCCTTCAGCGTGCTGGCCCGTTTGGCAATCTCTTCTGTATAGGTTTCACTATGCTTTGCCTCTTTAGCTGTTCCATGAATCTGTTCCCGCAGCTTGTCGCTTAAATGCTGCAGATTCTCTGTCGAAGCTGCCGTCTCTTCCATGCCCGCTGCCATTTCCTCGGTAACGGCAGACATATCCTGCGCATTGCCATTAAGGCCATTGACCAGCTGCTGTACCTCTGTCACCATGGTCACACTGCTTTCCGTCTCTGCACGGACATCTTTCAACACACCGCGCAACGACTGCTGCATCTTGGAAAGTGCCTGTACCACCATGCCGACCTCATCCTGCCGTCCCAGCAGTGCGGATGGAATCTCCTGCGTCAAATCGCCAGCGGCCACAACATTCAGCCGTGCCACTGCATCATGCAGCGGAGCTGCAATGCTGCGGGCAATATAAACAGCCACACTGATGCCCAGCATAAAGCCCAGCACGATAATCGCAGCAAAAATCTTGATGGTACGCGCATAACTATCGCTGAACGTTTCAAACAGCTGCTTGCTCTGGGCTACATTATCCGGCGTCAGCACCGAAAGATTGGCAGCAATAACCTTTGTCGCACCAAGATTTTCCATGATCTTGACCTTATCTTCAAGACTATTGCCCATCGTCTCGACAGCTTTTACCTTGCTTTCAGCGGTATCCAGATTCTGGCCAAGCTCCTGCAGCGCCTGCTGAGCCTTTTCGCTGCGGTCTATGCGTTTGAGCGCTTCGGCATCTGTGCGGATATCATGCAGCCTATCGACAATATCCTTGAGTAGTACCTTACGGGATTCCTGCAGATAATCCTGCTGCAGCAAGTAAGCTACATCGACATCAATGGTGCGCAGCCGGTTGTTGGCGTCATTGAGGAACTGCGACGACATGATATTGTAATTATACATATCGTCCAATGCCTGCTTAGCCTTGCTGTCCGAGTAAATTCCCACCGCAGCGATCAGTGCCATGATAACCAAAAGACTTCCTGCCAACAGCAGGATTTTAATTTGTACGCTTAAATTCTTTAACATCCCGAGCCACCGTCCTTAGTGCAAGAATTGTCCGATATTCGCTTTGGTAATTTCTACGAAGGGAACCAGGATATCCTCTGGCTGCTTATTCCCCTGGCGTACAGCCTGGATAAGCGCAAAAGCTCCCTCTCCCTGTCCCTCAGCATCCTGCTTGACAGTCTGGCTCATCGTACCATCACTTACGGCCTTTAAAGCTGCATCTGTCGCATCGACACCGCTTACCAGCACACCTTCCAGCCGGCCGGCATCACGCAATGCCCGGATTGCCCCCAAGGCCATATCATCATTAGCTCCTACCACACCATCAATCTGTGGGAATAGCTTGAGCCACAGTGACATCTGCCGCAAAGCAACCGCCTCGTTCCAGGAACAATCAGCCGAGGCCAGCAGCTGGATATCCGGTCGTTTATCCAGGCAGGCCTCCTTGAATCCTTCCCAGCGTTTCTTAGCACCGCTCTGGGTCATCTCGCCATTCATATAGACAATCTTTGCCCCCTGCGGCAGATTTTTGGCCATAAACTCGCCCTGCATGCGTCCTGCCTCACGGTCATCCGATACCGATGAGAAGAACTTCCCCCCGCTGATATCACGGTTGATGCGGATGATTGGAATCCCCGCCGCATTGGCTTTCTCAATCTCTGGAATAACTGCCTCGCCATCCACAGCCGCCAACACAATCGCTGAGGCCTTAGCATCAATGGCCTGCTTGATTTGGTCATGCTGCACATTTGCATCGCCCTTGGCATCCACGACCTCCGTCTCGATACCAGCCGCCTGCAGCCGGTTCACGATAGCCTGTTTCAAATCCCCCTGGAATCCTGCGTCAGCATTGTCGTGCAAAAGGCAATATACCTTTCCCGAACCAGTATCCGAACTGCCGCATCCAGCGACTATCATCGCTGCGATTACGAGCAGTATCGGCAAAATTCTCTTCATTTGCTTCACATTTACCACTCTCCCATTCTTATCATTCTTACATCTCCAACTGTGCTCGTATCCACAGTCTTGATTTATTTATTCGATAACATTGGTGAAATTCCTTTAATATATTGCTTTTTTTGAAAAATTTTTATTTCCAATAAAAAGGGGCTGTGAAATAACACATCCCTAGTAACAAAGGCGGTCCGCTGACTCAAAAGAGTCGGCGGACCGCCTTTTATGGTAAAATTTACATACCACATGAAAATTTCAACCACCAACTATTCTAAATCAAAACAG
>SVBZ01000040.1 GCA_015058575.1 Pseudoselenomonas ruminantium | reverse complement strand
CCAAACCTAGCAGAGGGCGGGGGCGGGTACACTTTCTTCGTAGCGGGAGCGACTGCCCGAACGCAGTGAGGGATGGCCCGCGGCAAGTACTATCTAGAACGACACGATGTATTGGCGTGCCGCCGGCCTGCCCGGCACATGTTGCTAGATACGTACGAAAGCCTCCATGCGGGTCATTTAGCGGGAGCGAAGAAAAAGTGCACCCGCCCCCGCCCAAGCTGAGCTCTATCAAGGTTATTTTAAGCTAGAACTAGCATACAAACTGCAATTTATTTATTTTTTTCGTCGAGCGCTTTCGCCACAGCCACCATCTTGGCCGTTTCTTCCGGCGTCGTGTCCCCTGTCACATTGACATTGCGTGTCACTTTGGCCTCGTAGGACTCACTGCGCATGATGTCAGCAAGGTCTACGCCCGTGCTCTCTTTTACCGACTGGAACGTTTTCGCCAGCACCAGCGGAACGTTGCCAGCGATGGGACCGACAGCAGCGCCAGCTTCGCCGCCTATAATCGAAATCTTATCGATGGCCGTCAGCGGTTTGGCAATCTCTGCGGCCACCTTCGGCAGGATTTCGATGGCCATCTGTGCCATAGCGGCCTTGCCGTATTTCTTCATGGCCTCAGCCTTCTTATCCATAGCCGCGGCCTCGGCCTCGCCTTTAGCCCGGATAGCCGCCGCTTCTGCTTCACCCTTGGCCTTGATACCGGCAGCCTCCTGCTCCATCGCATACTTTCTGGCCTCAGCCTGTGCTTTCTGTGCCTCGGCCTCTTTCTGCTGGATGTAGAGACGTGCCTCTGCATCGCGCTGCTGCTTGGCCAGTTCTGCCTGTGCCTTCACCTCGATGGCATATTTATCAGCATCAGCCTTTTTCTGAATCTCTGCGGCCAGCTCCTGCTCACGGACAGCAACTTGTTTCTGTTTGAGTTCCTGCTCACGTTCAGTCTTGGCGATTTCCGCATTGACCGTAGCCGTCTGGATTGATTTTTGCTGCTCTTGATTCTGGATCTCATAGGCCGCATCAGCCTCAGCACGCTTGATATCAGACTGCTTCTGCAGCTCAGCCTTGCGGATAGCGAGGTCCGTCTGGCGCTGCGCGATTTCAAGTTCGGCCTTTACCTTGGCATCGTTGGATTCCTTCGAGGCTGCCGCCTGGGCAATCGCGACATCACGCTCAGCCTGGGCGCGGGAAATCGCCGCATCCTTCTTGATCTTGGCTGTATTGTCAGCACCGAGATCGACGATAAGCCCATTATCGTCCGTGACATTCTGGATATTGCACGAAATGATATCGATACCAAGATTGCGCATGTCCTTGGACGCCTTGCTGACCACCTGGTCCGAGAACGAATCGCGGTCCGTATTGATATCCTTCAAATCCAGCGTACCAATGATTTCACGCATGTTGCCTTCCAAGGAATCCTGCAAACTCGATGCGATTTCCTCCGGGGGCATATTGAGAAAGTTCAGTGCCGCTATCTTGCGGCCCTCGATATCTTTGGCCACTGCCACTTTGGCTACCGCATCGACGCGGACATTGATAAAATCATTGGTCGGTACCGACTGCCCCGTCTTGATATCGACAGAAATCTGCCCCAGATAGAGATAATCAGCACGCTCCAAAGCGGGAATCTTGATACCGCCCTGTCCAATGAGAAAGCGCGGTTCCTTGCGCAAGCCGGACAGGATAATAGCCCGATTAGGCGAGGCCTTCACATACATCATCGTAATGGCTATAAGAAGAACGATAAGGAAAAAAATAACTGGTACTGCTAATACAAACATAGATAACATCACTACCTCTCAGAAAAAGAAACTCGTGCTATGCACAGACACAGCTACTATTCTGAGATCTTATTCTTTGAAACCGTTTAAAGCCAGCTTGGAATTTCTTTAATTCTGCCCGGTCCACACCAAAACAAAAAGGCTTCCTCAAACGAGGAAGCCTCTTGTGTTCCTTTTAGCAGGCCGCACTTGCAGCGGCTGCGTCAGCAGCCCGCAGGCAGCTGACAAAATAATCGGTCAGACGGATTTCATAATCCACCTTGCTATTTGACAGGATGCGATAGTCCGCAGCAGTGAGCTCTTCCCGCACGCCTTCTCTGGTAAAGGCCGTAAACGACGGAACTTCCTGCGTCCCCGTAAAGACGAGCACGCGGTCAGCCCCCACGCCCTGACGGCTGGCGAGCAGACGGATGGCGGCTTCGCCCGGCATGTAGCCTGCTGTCCCATCAAGTACCATGATTTCCTTATCCTCCACCAGATAGCTGCGAACCAACATCATTTCTGTCACCGGCCTTTCTAACGTCCTGCTCTCACGAGCGTTTTCTCAAATTCGATGCTTTTATTATAGCAAGGTTTAATTTGCAATAAAATCACAAATTCTGCTTTAAATATTGCAAAAACTGTACTATACTAGCCATATACCTTGTAGCGACGAAAGGAGCTTTTCCGTGAGCGATTATGAGAAAAAAGGCTATCTTGCCAGCGATTTCCGCGTGTTCCGTCTAAAAGACCCCACGCTGCAGCCGATTGCCTTCCACTACCACGATTTCCATAAAATCATCTTGTTCCTGAACGGCAATGTCGATTACGTCATTGAAGGCAAGACCTATCATCTAACGGCCCGTGATATCGTCTTTGTCTCGGCCGGTGAAATCCACCGCCCTGTATTCCTGCCCGGATCAGCTGACTATGAACGCATCGTCATCTATGTCTCTCCAGCCTTTCTCGAACGCTGGCAGCGTCAAGATCCAGAGCATACCGATCTTGGTCACTGCTTCCTGCAGGCCCGCGAAACCGCGAGTGTCATGCATCAAGCCCCTGGAACCAGCCATGACCTGCTTTTCCATATGGATAAGCTTGAAAAAGCCGCACATGGCGAAGGCTTTGCCAACGGACTCTACACCGAGCTTTTATTCATTGAATTCATGATTCTCGTCAATCGCCTGCTCGAAGGCCATGAACTCGCCGGACTTGAAAATGCAACCTACGATCCCAAGATCCAGGAAGTGCTCGCCTATGTCAACCAGCATCTGGCCGATGAGCTCAGCATCGACACGCTTGCGGCGCACACGTATACGAGCAAGTTCTATCTGATGCGCAAGTTCAAAGCGGATACAGGCTATGCCCTGCATCAGTACATCCGCAGCAAGCGGCTGCTGCTCGCCCGCGACATGCTGCGCAGTGACCTGCCCATCGCCCAGATTGCCAGCGAGGTAGGCTTTGCCGACTACTCGACCTTTTCACGGGCCTTCAAGGAAATGTTCCAATGTTCTCCACGCGAATATCGCAATTCGCATTAAGCAAAAAAGCGGGAATCATCCGAGTAGATGATTCCCGCTTTTCTATTACAGCATCATTATGCTTCTGTTGCCTCGATTGCGTCAGCCGTCTCAGCTGCTGCCTCCGACGCCGGTTTCGGATCGTTATCGACAATCTTGAGGTTGCGATAACGGCTCATACCCGTACCAGCCGGAATGAGTTTACCGATGATGACGTTCTCCTTCAGACCGATCAGCGGATCGACTTTGCCCTTGATGGCAGCATCCGTCAGGACACGCGTCGTCTCCTGGAACGATGCTGCGGACATGAAGGAATCCGTAGCCAGAGATGCCTTCGTGATACCGAGCAGGATCGGTTTAGCCACAGCCGGCTCGCCGCCTTCCTCGATAGCTTTCGTATTGGCACTCTCGAAGGAATTGATATCGATGTACTCGCCTGGCAGGAAGTCCGTGCTGCCGGATTCCTCGATCTTCACTTTATGAAGCATCTGGCGGACCATTACCTCGATATGCTTATCGTTGATCTCAACACCCTGAGATTTGTATACTTTCTGTACCTCGTATACGAGATAACGCTGCGTAGCCTGCAGGCCGCAAACACGCAGGATATCGTGCGGGTTGATGGAACCTTCCGTGAGCTTGTCGCCCGGCTTTAAGTGCATACCCTGCTTAGCTGCCATACGGGCACCATACGGGATAGCATATTCTCTGGGCTCGCCCTCGTCCGGAACGATCGTGACCTTACGCATGCCCTTACCGGAATCCTCGACCTCAGCACGGCCTTCGATTTCGGCAATGATAGCATGATGTTTCGGCTTACGTGCCTCGAAAAGCTCCTCGACACGCGGAAGACCCTGGGTAATATCGTCACCAGCGACACCACCGGAGTGGAACGTACGCATGGTGAGCTGCGTGCCCGGCTCACCGATGGACTGTGCGGCGATGATACCGACTGCCTCACCGATTTCGACCTCAGCCTGGTTGGCAAGGTCACGGCCATAGCACTTGATGCAGACGCCGAACTGCGACTTACAGGTCAGGACGCTGCGGATCGATACATGATCACGGACTTTCTCGATGCGTTTAGCGAGGTCTTCATCAACCGTATCGTTGATGGAAGCGATGCGCTCACCCGTCTGCGGATCGTCGATGTTCTCAGCGAGGACACGGCCGACAATACGCTCAGCCAGCGACTCGATGATGCCGTCGCCTTCTTTGATGGCCTCGACTTCGATACCGCGGACATTGTTGTTGCGAACGCGGAGTTCCTTGGCACTGCTGTCGAGAATAGCCTGGATCTTGGCTTCGTCAAGATGCTCGCCGGCTGCCAGGATAACCTTGCCATCCTCGTCGACAACATCGCGCGTAACTTCCTTGCCATTCATCTCATGCAGCATGGAATCCTTGATCTTTGCCCGCGCAGCTGCATCCGGTTCGCCGAGGGAAATTGCCTCGGTGATCATCGCATTGCTGATAGCTGCCTCGGATGCCAGCGAAGAACCGCGAACCATGATTTCCGGTACGCTCTTCTCGCCGATAAGCTGAAGCTCTTCCTCGCCAAGGATGGTATCTTTGGCAAAGAGAACTTCTTTGGTCTCGGGGTCGAGAACATCGGCACCGAGCAGGCGGCCCATAAGGCTGTCGTTGAGGATCTCGAGAGCATCCAGCGTGGATTCTGCGAGTCTTGCACGAGCCTGAACCATGTTGAGCGTCGAGATATCGCAGTCCTCTTCACGGACAATGACATCCTGGGCGACGTCAACCAGACGGCGCGTAAGGTAACCCGAGTCAGCGGTACGCAGAGCCGTATCAGCAAGACCTTTACGAGCACCATGGGACGAAATGAAGTAATCGGATACCGACAGACCTTCACGGAAGTTTGCCGTGATTGGCAGGTCGATGATCTTACCAGACGGGTCAGCCATAAGACCGCGCATACCAGCCAGCTGACGCATCTGCTGTTTGTTACCACGGGCACCGGAGTCAGCCATCATGAAGATCGGGTTGAAGGTGTCCATATTGTCCATCATCGCATCAGCGACATCATCGGTAGCAACCGACCAGAGGTCGACGACCTTATGATAACGCTCTTCCTCAGTGATAAGACCACGGTCGAACTGGCGCTCAACCTTGTTGACGATCTTCTGCGTGTCGGCAATGATGGTCTTTTTCTTCGGCGGTACGATAACGTCGGAGATAGCAACCGTCATGCCGGCGATGCAGGCGTAATGGTAGCCGAGGTTCTTGACGTTATCGATGACCTCAGCGGTCTTCGTAGCACCAAAGTGATTATAGCAGTTCGCAACCAGTTTACCGAGTTCCTTCTTGTTCATGAGGATGCCCAGGCACTCCTGATCGGAATCTTTTTCCTTGTAGTAGTAACGAAGCTCCGGCGGCAGGATTTCGCTGAAAATCATGCGGCCCAGCGACGTCTTGACAAGACCATGTCCCTCAATGCGGCAGGTAATCTGTGCCTGCAAGTCAAGGTCATGCTGCTGGTATGCGAGGAGTGCCTCAGCAATGCCCGTAACAGCCATGCCCTCGCCCTTTGCACCTGGGCGGACAATGGTCAGATAGTAAGCACCCAGAACCATGTCCTGCGTCGGTACGATGATTGGTTTACCATCTTTCGGGGCCAGGATGTGGTTGGCAGCCAGCATCAGGATGCGGGCCTCCGTCTGGGCCTCAGCCGACAGCGGCAGATGGATAGCCATCTGGTCACCATCGAAGTCAGCGTTGTATGCCGTACAAGCCAGCGGATGGAGCTTCAGGGCACGGCCCTCCGTGAGAACCGGCTCGAAAGCCTGGATACCGAGACGATGCAGCGTCGGGGCACGG
Source organism: Pseudoselenomonas ruminantium (assembly GCA_015058575.1). Lineage (GTDB taxonomy): Bacteria > Bacillota > Negativicutes > Selenomonadales > Selenomonadaceae > Selenomonas_A > Selenomonas_A ruminantium_O. The sequence goes on along the minus strand of SVBZ01000040.1, from coordinate 68,027 downwards.
TTTAAGAGAACCGGATGCTCCTTGATGACATCCTCGAGTACATCCCATACTTCCGGACGCGCACGCTCAACCATGCGCTTAGCCGATTTGATGTTATGCGCAGCACCCGAAGCAACGAGTTTCTTCATGACGAATGGCTTGAAGAGCTCGAGCGCCATTTCTTTCGGCAGACCGCACTGATGCAGTTTGAGTTCCGGGCCGACAACGATAACGGAACGGCCCGAGTAGTCAACACGCTTACCCAGGAGGTTCTGACGGAAACGGCCCTGCTTACCTTTCAGCATATCGGAAAGGGATTTGAGCGGACGGTTGCCCGGGCCCGTGACCGGACGGCCGCGGCGGCCGTTATCGATCAAGGCATCGACAGCTTCCTGCAGCATGCGTTTCTCGTTGCGGACGATGATGTCCGGTGCACCGAGATCCAGCAGGCGCTTGAGGCGGTTGTTACGGTTGATGACACGGCGATACAGATCGTTGAGGTCAGACGTTGCGAAACGGCCGCCATCAAGCTGTACCATCGGACGCAGCTCTGGCGGAATGACCGGAACAACGTCGAGAATCATCCAGGACGGCTTGTTGCCGGACTTGCGGAAAGCCTCGACAACTTCCAGACGGCGGATGGCGCGGATCTTCTTCTGGCCAGACGTCGTACGGACGTCTTTGCGCAGCGATTCGCTCATGGTCTCAAGGTCAAGCTCGTCGAGGAGCTCTTTGATGGCCTCAGCACCCATACCGACACGGAACGTATTGCCGTATTTCTCGAGAGCATCATGATACTCTTTTTCGGAGAGCAGGCTCTTCTTGGCCAGATCCGTGTTCTCACCCGGATCCAGAACGATATAGTAAGCAAAGTACAGTACCTTCTCGAGAGCTCGCGGAGAGATGTCGAGAATCAGGCCCATACGGCTCGGAATACCCTTGAAGTACCAGATATGGGACACCGGAGCAGCGAGCTCGATGTGACCCATGCGCTCACGGCGCACTTTGGCACGCGTGACTTCGACACCGCAGCGATCGCAGACAATGCCTTTATAGCGGATACGCTTATACTTACCGCAATGGCATTCCCAGTCACGGGTCGGTCCAAAGATACGCTCGCAGAACAGACCGTCGCGCTCTGGCTTCAGTGTGCGATAGTTGATGGTCTCCGGCTTCTTGACCTCACCGTACGACCACTCGCGGATTTTCTCCGGAGAGGCCAGACCGATGCGCATCGAATCAAAATTATTTACATCCAGCAAAGAGATGACACTCCCTTCTTATTCCTCATCATTACCTTCATCTGCATTGTCTACGGCCGGGCCTTCAAGCGAGCCCATGCTGCCGATGTCGGCAATGATGTCGTCCGGCTTTTCATCATCAGACGGAGCACCTTCATCATAGGAGTCTGCTCCAGCCGTCTGCGCCGCAGCGGCGCCTTCTTTATTCGGATCAACACCAGCGACGTCAAGATCGAGATCCTTCGCCGTCTTGTTGATATCTTCTTCATCATCCTCGTCCAAGAGCGAGATTTCCTTGGCATCCTCATTGAGCACCTTGATATCGAGACCGATAGACTGGAGCTCTTTGATAAGTACCTTGAACGACTCCGGTACACCCGGTTCCGGAATGTTTTCGCCCTTGACGATAGCCTCATAGGCCTTGACACGACCGACAACATCATCGGACTTGACCGTCAGGATTTCCTGCAGCGTGTAAGCGGCACCGTAAGCCTCGAGGGCCCAAACCTCCATCTCACCGAAACGCTGGCCACCGAACTGGGCTTTACCACCGAGCGGCTGCTGTGTAACGAGGGAGTACGGACCGGTTGAACGCGCATGGATCTTATCGGCAACGAGATGATGCAGCTTGAGGAAGTACGTGCAGCCAACCGTTACGCGGTTCTCGAACGGTTCACCCGTACGGCCATCGTAGAGGACCGTCTTGCCGTCAGCCGGCAGGCCGGCAGCTTTGACCGTTCCCCAGACATCGTCATCTTTCGCACCGTCGAAGACCGGCGTTGCAATATGGATACCAGCGACATCCGGTTTTGGCATGCCATACTTGTCGAAGTCATAGCCGGCGTCACGCAGGCGCTGCTCGACCGTCGGATCGCCATCCTTGATCTGCTGGCCAAGGACTTTGACTGCCATACCGAGATGAACCTCGAGCACCTGACCGATGTTCATTCGCGACGGAACGCCCAACGGGTTCAGCACGAGATCGACTGGCGTGCCATCCGGCAGGAACGGCATGTCTTCCTGACGCATGATGCGGGAAACGACACCCTTGTTACCATGACGGCCTGCCATCTTATCGCCGATGGAAATCTTGCGCTTCTGCGCGATGTAGACGCGGACAAGACGATTTACGCCTGGCGGCAGCTCATCGTTGTTCTCGCGGCTGAAAATCTTGACGTCAACGATCTTGCCCTGCTCACCATGCGGCACACGCAGCGACGTATCGCGGACTTCGCGGGCTTTCTCGCCGAAGATAGCGCGCAGCAGGCGCTCCTCAGCCGTAAGCTCCGTCTCGCCTTTCGGCGTGACTTTACCGACGAGAATATCGCCAGGACGTACGTCAGCACCGATGGAGATGATACCCTCTTCGTCGAGATCCTTGAGGGCCTCTTCGGCAACATTCGGGATATCACGGGTGATTTCCTCTGGCCCAAGCTTCGTATCACGCGCATCGCACTCGTACTCCTCGATATGAATCGACGTGTAGAGATCGCGTTTTACGAGGTTCTCCGACAAGAGGACAGCATCCTCGTAGTTGTAGCCTTCCCACGGCATGTAGGCAACGATGATGTTGTAGCCAAGTGCCAACTCGCCATGGTCCGTAGCCGGGCCATCGGCAATCGGCTGTTTCTCGACAACTTTGTCGCCTTTGTATACGATAGGAACCTGATTGATGCAGGTGCCCTGGTTGGAACGCAGGAATTTCTGCAATTTATAGTGGTCAAGCTGACCATCTTCACGGCGGACATCGATGAAATCAGCCGTTACACGCTCAACCGTACCATCATGCTTCGCAAGAATCATGACACCGGAGTCGCAGGCAGCCTTGTACTCCATACCGGTACCGACCAGCGGTGCCTGCGTGCGGAGCAGAGGAACAGCCTGACGCTGCATGTTCGCACCCATCAGGGCACGGTTCGCATCATCGTTCTCGAGGAACGGAATCATCGCCGTTGCAATCGAGAAGACCTGACGCGGGCTAACGTCCATGTAATCGACGGTATCGCGGTTATGCAGACCCGTTTCCTCATTGTAGCGGGCCGTTACGCGTTCATTGATGAACCATTCGTTTTCATCGAGCGGCTCATTGGCCTGCGCGATGACGAGCTCATCCTCTTCATCAGCCGTCAGGTAGCGGACTTCATCCGTAACCTGATGCGTCTCTTTATCGACACGGCGATACGGCGTCTCCATGAAGCCAAACTGATTGACGCGGGCATAGGTAGCCAGCGAACCGATAAGACCGATATTCGGTCCCTCAGGCGACTCTACCGGGCACATGCGGCCATAATGCGAGTTGTGTACGTCGCGGACCTCGAAACCTGCGCGCTCACGCGACAGACCACCCGGTCCCAGTGCCGACAGACGGCGTTTATGCGTCAGCTCGGACAGCGGGTTATGCTGGTCCATGAACTGCGACAGCTGCGAAGAACCAAAGAACTCTTTGATGGCAGCAACAACCGGACGGATATTGATCAGTGCCTGCGGCGTAATGACATCAACATCCTGAATCGTCATGCGCTCACGGACGACACGTTCCATGCGGGAAAGACCGATACGGAACTGATTCTGGAGCAGCTCACCGACCGCACGGACACGGCGGTTGCCCAGATGGTCGATATCATCCGTATTGCCGAAACCATCCATGAGATTGAGCAGATAGTTAATCGAAGCAATGATATCATTTTTCGTAATCGTGCGGTCATGGATGTCAAGCGTCGGGCTGCAAAGCATCTTAACCTTGCTGCCGTCCTTCTTCAGGGCGTACAGCGTGATGAGGCCCCCCTCACCAAAGATCTGTCTCTCGCGCTCAACATCAACAGCATCGATCATGTCTTCCGTGACGACTACGCCCTGCGGAATGACAATCTCGCCCGTCTCTTTATCAACGATAGGCTCAGCCAGGACCTTGCCAAGGATACGGCGCTTCCAGCCCAGTTTCTTCGTGAGTTTATAGCGGCCAACCGTAGCCAGATCGTAACGCTTCGGGTCAAAGAACAGCGAATTGAGGAGCTGCGTAGCATTGTCCTCATTGGCCGGCTCACCCGGACGAAGGCGCTTATAGATTTCGATGACAGCTTTGCCCTGCGATTTGACTTCTTCACCATCGCGCTCAAGCGTATTCATGATACGCGGATCTTCACCGAAGAGTTCAACAATCTCCTCGTCGGTAGCAAAGCCAAGGGCACGGATGAAATAAGTGACCGGCATCTTACGCGTGCGGTCAATGCGAACCGAAACTACATCGTTCGCATCCGTCTCGAGCTCAATCCAGGCACCACGGTTCGGAATGACCGTTGCATTATAGAGATGCTTACCAGTCGGATCGATCTCCTCACCATAATATGCGCCTGGAGAACGAACCAGCTGGCTGACGATGACACGCTCAGCACCGTTGATGATGAACGTACCCGTATCCGTCATCAGTGGGAAATCGCCCATGAAGACTTCCTGCTCCTTGATTTCACCGGTCTCACGGTTGATGAGACGGACGTTTACACGGATAGGAGCCGCATAGGTTACATCGCGCTCTTTGCACTCGTCAAGGCCGTATTTCGGCTCGCCAAGCGAAAAACTCTCAAAGGACAGCACGAGATTCTCGGAGAAGTCCTTGATCGGCGAAATGTCGTTGAAAATTTCCTGCAAACCCTCATCGAGGAACCACTTGTAGCTGTTCCGCTGGATATCCAGCAGATGCGGCATCTCCATGACTTCCTTGATTCTGGCATAGCTATACCTGGTTCTCTTGCCCACCGGCACAGGATTAAATAACAAATCCTTCACCCCTTAGCCTGATTTATACTAGAATGATCTTTGAAATGCAGGGATTAAACCACACAAACAAGAGCGGAATACAGGAACAAGAAAAAAAACAAGGTATGAGATCATTTTACACCTTGCTTCCAGTTCCTTTCCGCTTGCGCATAGTTATCCCTATTCATTTTCCTGTAGTTTCTTAGTTTAGCACCCTTTTTATCTTCTGTCAAGCGTCCGACCTTGGCAATTTTAAATTTTATATAACAAAAAGGACCATCCCAAACGGAATGGTCCTTGAAAAGTCAAAGACTGAAATTACTTCAGCTCAACCGTAGCGCCAGCCTCTTCGAGGGCAGCCTTGAGGGACTCAGCCTCAGCCTTAGCAACGTTCTCTTTGACGTTAGCCGGAGCGCCATCAACGAGAGCCTTAGCCTCTTTCAGGCCGAGACCCGTAGCTTCACGGACAGCTTTGATAACGTTGATTTTCTTGTCGCCAGCGGAAGCGAGAACAACCGTGAACTCGTCTTTCTCTTCAGCAGCACCAGCAGCAGCGCCACCAGCAGCAGCAACTGCAACCGGAGCAGCAGCGCTAACGCCGAATTTCTCTTCCATAGCTTTTACGAGCTCAGACAGCTCGAGGACAGTCATGTTCTCAATGGCTTCCATGATTTCTTCTTTAGTCATTTGAATATACCTCCAAAAATCTTTCTTTATTTCTTCATTAATTATATAAGAGGGAAACGCGATTATGCGGATTCCTTCTGAGCGCGAACAGCGTCAAGCACATAAACAGCATTGCGGATAACACCCTGCAGCACGTTGACCGTGTTGGAAATCGGGGCGTTCATGCTGCCCAGCATCTTGGCAATGAGTTCCTCGCGGGACGGCAGCGAAGCCAGAGCTTTGACCTCTTTGGCGTCGATGACTTTGCCCTCGACCGTACCAACTTTGATCGTCAGAACCTCGTTCTCGTCCAGTTTGTTCTTCTTGATGAAGCCGCAGATGACTTTTGCCGGAGCAATAGCATCCTCCGTGGAGAATGCGAAAGCCGTCGTGCCCTCGAGATGCTCATCAAAGCCCTCGATACCAGCTTCTTTAGCAGCCAGACGGAGCATCGTGTTCTTGACAACATGATACGTTACGCCAGCAGCGCGGAGCTCGCGGCGGAGTTCCGTGTCCTGAGCAACCGTCAGACCTTTGTAGCTCGTCAGAACTACACCTTTAGCATTCGTCAGCTGATCTTTGAGCTCAGCGACGATAGCCTGTTTTTTCGTTAAGTTTGCCACTTTAATTTCACCTCCTGTCCACTTGGAATTTTAAAGCCTGTAAAAAAACCTCCGGCTGCGTACGCCGGAGGTTGAATCGTCAAATTCAGTGAGCTCCGGCCTCGGCAGGCGACGAATCGTCGTTAGATGATAGAATCAAACCTGCTGTCTACAGCCATCGTTATACAGTTGTGGAGACCGGAGCCTCGTTGAACCTAATCAGAAAGGCTTAGCCCATCTGAACCGGGATGCCAGGGCCCATCGTTGCGCTGACCGTAATGGAGCGCATGTACTGGCCTTTAGCAGCAGCCGGTTTTACACGGTTCAGTGTATCAATCAGGGCCTGGAAGTTCTGCTGAAGCTTCTCAGCGTCGAAAGATGCCTTACCGATCGGGCAATGTACATTACCAGCTTTATCGGTGCGGTACTCGACTTTACCTGCTTTAATCTCGGAAATAGCCTTCGTGAGATCCATCGTAACCGTGCCCAGTTTCGGGTTCGGCATGAGGCCGCGAGGACCAAGGACCTTACCAAGACGACCGACAGTGCCCATCATGTCCGGAGTAGCGACAGCGACATCAAAGTCGAGCCAGCCGCCCTGGATCTTCTGGACGATTTCATCGGAACCAACGAAGTCAGCACCTGCTGCTTCTGCTTCCTTAACTTTCTCGCCTTTTGCGAAGACGAGTACGCGCTTGGATTTACCCGTGCCATGCGGCAGGACCATAGCGCCGCGGACCTGCTGATCAGCGTATTTCGGATCAACGCCGAGACGTACGTGCAGCTCGATGGTTTCATCGAACTTAGCCGTAGCCGTCTTCTTGACGAGCTCCATAGCCTCAGCAGCCGTGTAGACCTTGCCAGCCTCTACGAGCTTGCAAGCGTCCTGATATTTCTTACCAGCTTTAGCCATTGTAAGTAATCTCCTCTCGTGGTAATAACGGTAAATTGCCTCCCACGGGATGAAATCATCAACTAAAATCAGTCAACGATCTCAATACCCATGCTGCGTGCCGTACCCTCGATCATGCGGGTAGCAGCCTCGATGTCAGCAGCGTTGAGGTCAGCCATCTTGCTCTCAGCAATCTTCATTGCCTCTGCGCGCGGCAGTTTAGCGACTTTGTTCTTGTTCGGCTCACCAGAAGCTTTGTCGATCTTAGCAGCCTTCTTCAGAAGAACAGCAGCCGGCGGCGTCTTGGTGATGAACGTGAAGGATCTATCCTCAAAAACCGTGATGACAACAGGGATGACAAGACCAGCCTGTGCCTTGGTTCTCTCGTTGAATTCCTTACAGAAGCCCATGATGTTGACACCAGCCTGACTAAGAGCCGGACCTACCGGAGGAGCCGGATTAGCTTTACCAGCAACAACCTGGAGCTTGACAATCTTAGAAACTTTCTTTGCCATTGTATTTACACCTCCCAAAAATGGATTTTAGTGGCTTCAATTAGAGCTTTTCGACCTGATCGAAGCCAAGGTCAATCGGGGTTTCCTCTACCAGAACCTTCAAGCGGCCTTTTTCCTGATCGATTTCAGTAACGGCGCCCGTATAATTCTCGAAAACACCCGAGTTGATGCGAACCACATCCCCGACGGATACATCCAATTCGGGTTTGAGCTCTTCCTCGCCCATGGATTTCAAGATACGTTTCGCTTCAGCATCAGTAAGCGGAATCGGGTGTTTCTCGGAACCGACAAAACCCGTTACACCAGTGGTGTTGCGCACAACGTACCAGGAATGCTCATCGACAATCATGTCAACCAGCACATAGCCTGGGAAGACTTTTCTCGGAACGACCTTCTTTTTGCCGTCCTTGATTTCGACCTCATCCTCTACCGGGACGACGACATTGAAAATCATGTCGCTCATGTTGGCCGTGTGAATCAGGCGCTCGAGATTGGCTTTAACCTTATTCTCATAGCCTGAGTAGGTATGGATTACATACCATGCTCTGCCAGGATTATCCTGACGAAGATCCATCTCGTCCTTGTCTGCCATGCTTATCTCACCCTGCTTACCTTAAAATGATGTGGAACAATCTTGCAAAGACCGTATCACAGAACCAAATCAGGGCACAAACAATCGCAACAGCGATGCCTACAACCACAGTGTAGTTGAAAAGCTCCTTCTTGGTTGCCCAGGATACTTTTTTCATCTCGGCGATTACTTCGTCTATGAATTTCTTCACAGTCACTTCACATCTCCGTTCAACCCGCTAAAGCGATTATTTCGTCTCTTTGTGCAGCGTGTGCTTCTTGCAGAACTTGCAGTACTTATTGAACTCCAGACGATCCGGGTTGTTCTTCTTGTTCTTGTTGGTACGGTAGTTACGGCTATGGCACTCCGTGCACTCCAACGTGATATTGTTGCGCATCTCTTATTACACCCCTTACGCTCAGAAACTATGACTCTTTCACAATGTCACTAATACAATTTAGCACACTTGCCTTTGACTGTCAACTAGGAAACCTTGACAAGGTGAAATTTTATTTCAGGACACTATACATAAATAAAACCCCTGTAACAGGGGCTCATTGATAAAGTTGGTGGCGGCGAAGAGATTTGAACTCCTGACACTGCGGGTATGAACCGCATGCTCTAGCCAACTGAGCTACGCCGCCAGAATATATATGGAGCTGATAACCAGGATTGAACTGGTGACCTTATCCTTACCAAGGATACGCTCTACCGACTGAGCTATATCAGCTTTACCAGCATTTTGGTTGCGGGGACAGGACTTGAACCTGTGACCTTCGGGTTATGAGCCCGACGAGCTACCGACTGCTCCACCCCGCGATAATACATATTATCTCGAAATGTTGGAAAATAATCAATTTGGTTGCGGGGACAGGACTTGAACCTGTGACCTTCGGGTTATGAGCCCGACGAGCTACCGACTGCTCCACCCCGCGATGTTATCGCTTATGACGCTTTCGCATCACTGGCTGACAAGAAATTATTATAGAGCATCGTCATGGGTTCGTCAACCCCTTTTTATAAAAAAAATAAAAAATTTAGCAGAGAAATAAACTTCCCTGCTAAATCATCGTTTCATTCTATTTATTATAGAACCTTATTTCTTGGGTTCCGCCTGGCTGGCCTCAGCTTCCTCCGGCGCATCAAAGAGATACATATAACGCTCTTTGAATTCCTTCGGCTCCATACGGTACGCATTGGCAAGCCCCGGATCGCTCAGGTCTTCTTTTTCCAGACGCATCATAAGACCACGTGCAATCTTGTACTGGATGGATTCGATGTTTACCTTGCGAACCATCGTCTTGCCCGTTGCCGGATCTTTGATATCCTCAAAGCGCATCGGCACTGCCTTGTTGTCCTGAATCGTAATCAGTGCCCCGCTGTCACCAGCCATGAGGAATTTGACGGCGGAGTAACCGAGGGACCGTGCGTAGTCGATATCATAAGCAATCGGCGCCGTGCAGCGAAGCTCATAGCCAATTTCCTTATCAATGATGGAAATCTTGATGCCGAGCTTCTTGACTTCAGCCAGAACAGCTTGTTTGAGGATCTCGCCAAAGTCAAGCTCACTGTAACGGATATGACCATGTTCATCCGTCACAACCGTACCGAGCTTCTTGAAATCCTCCGGCGCAATTTTCTCGATAACGCCTTCGGCGATAACAGCTACACCATAGTTCTTGCCTGTCAGATAGCGTTTGACGATCGAACCAGTGATGATATCTACCACCTGCTGCAGAGGGATCTTCTCTTCGGGGAACTCCTCTGGGATGACCGTAAGTGCTGCCCCGGCGCTGCGGCCCATGCCCAGTGCCAGATGGCCAGCCGTACGGCCCATGGCAATCGTGAAATACCAGCGGTTGTTCGTCGTGCGGGAATCTTCCATGAGGTTTTCGATTTCCGTCGTAGCAAAGGCCCGGGCTGTCTCAAAGCCAAAGGTCGGAACGCCTTCGGGCAGCGGCAGATCATTATCGATGGTTTTCGGGACATGGACGACATTGATCGTACGGCCCATCTTGCGTGCGTACTCCGATACCGCCGCCGAGCTGTAGGCCGTGTCATCGCCACCAATCGTCACCAGATGCGTAACGCCGAGCTCTGTGAGCGTCTCGACGACCGTGCGCAGATCGGACTCTTTTTTCGTCGGATTGAAGCGCGACATCTTAAGGATGCAACCGCCAGTCAGGTGGATGCGGCTGATGTTTTTCGGCTCAAGGCGGACGTAATTCTTCTCGCCACGGCCAATGCGTGAAAAGCCGTCATAGATTCCGAGTACATCCCAGCCATGGCGGGTTGCCTCGTTGACTACACCTGAAATAACGCTGTTGATGCCTGGCGCCGGTCCACCGCCGCAAACAATGGCAATAACATTTTTGATACCGATCATGGAATCTCCCCCTTTAATTTGGTTACAGGGATATAGTTCGGCTTTTTTCATCATATTCCTGCTTATATTATTATTTTTTTGAAAAATTTTTGACAATTATCGCGTAAAAAATCACCCGGGGATCGCATGCCTCCCGGGTGATACGTATAGGTAACTGTCAATGACGCCCCATCTTGGCGCGATGTCCAAGATTCGTCTTTGCCTTGGGTTTCGCGCGGCGGCTGCGATCGTTGCGCCCCTTATGCGCATTGCCCTTGCGATTGGCATATTTAGACAGCGGCTTTTTCTTCTTTTTCTTCTCGTCGCGTTTCTCCCGGATTTCCTGCAGGATCTTGGCCTGTTTCTCCTGCCGGCGATGATGACGCTCCGAATGTTCCTTGCGGATACGGTTCTTGATACCGGATTCGATGCGGCGCAGCAAATCATACTGGCGCGCATTGACGAAAGTCACCGCCTTGCCCTGCTGCCCGGCACGGCCCGTACGGCCGATGCGATGGATATAGCTTTCGGCGTCATGCGGGATATCATAGTTGAATACATGCGTAACACCCTCGATGTCAAGGCCGCGCGCTGCGATATCCGTCGCGCAAAGGATCTGCAGCTCTGCTTTGCGGAATCGCTTGAGCACCAGTGCCCGCTGTACCTGCGACAAATCACCATGCAGCTCATCGACCAGATACCCACGGGCTGCCAATGCCATCGTGACCATATGCGCACGCTGCTTCGTATGACAGAATACCATCGCAAGGTACGGAGTGTCACTGTTGATGCATTCGCAGAGACGGTCTATTTTTACTTCTTCGGTCGTATTGATGATGACCTGTTCGATAGCATCAAGCGTGACATGCTCACTCTTGATCTTGATATTCTCCGGTGCGCGCATGTACTGGTGAGCCAGTGCCTTGATGCGGTCCGGCATCGTCGCTGAGAACAGCGTCAGCTGGCGGTCACTTGCCGCTGCCTTGAGCAGGACTTCCACATCTTCGATAAAACCGAGCCGCATCATCTCATCGGCTTCATCAAGCACAACCTTGTTGACTTTTGACAAGTCAATCGTGCCCCGGCGCAGATGATCGAGTAAACGGCCCGGCGTACCGATGATGAGCTGTGGATGACGGCGGAGTTTCTGCTTCTGCCGCTCGATATCCTGCCCGCCGTAAATGACCAGCGAACTCACGCCGGATGCCTCACCAACGAGTGCCGCCACTTTGGCGATCTGGATGGCCAGCTCGCGGGTCGGTGTCACGACCAGCGCCTGCGCCACTTCAGCCTGGGGCTTGATTTTCTCAAGAATCGGCAGCAAAAAAGCCAGTGTCTTTCCCGTACCGGTCTGCGCCTGTGCAATGACATCGCGGCCCGCCCGCACGAGCGGAATAGCCGCCTCCTGCACTGGCGTAGCTTCCTTGATGCCCTTATAGCGCAGCGTCTCACAAACGCTGTCGCTGATTCCTAAATCCTTGAACGTAGTCATTACGACGACAATACCTCCGTACCTGTCTCCGTGATGAGAATGGTCTTCTCCCACTGGGCTGACAAACTCTTATCTTTCGTCCGCACGGTCCAGTTATCCTTGGCGTCAACCGTGACATTCTTCTTGCCCATATTGATCATCGGCTCCACCGTGAGCACCATGCCCGGAACGAGCAGCATGCCCGTGTTGGCTTCGCCTTCATGGGCCACAAACGGCTCCATATGGAAATCCTTGCCGACACCGTGTCCACCGAGATCCGTGACGACGGTATAGCCATTGGCATGGGCATGATTGCCGCAGGCTGCACTGATATCGCCGACAAAATGCCACGGTTTAGCAGCAGCAATGCCCAGCTCCATGCACTCCTTCGTCACGCGCACAAGTTTTTCTGCCTCAGGGCTTACCTTGCCGACCATAAACATACGCGAAGCATCCGCATAGTACCCATCCAGCGTCGTCGTGATATCGATGTTCAGGATGTCTCCATCCTTGAGGATGGTCTTCGGTGATGGGATACCATGGCATACTACCTCATTGAGGGATATGCAGCAGCTCTTCGGGAACCCTTCATAATTCAGGCAGGAAGGATAACCGCCGCGCTCCACGATATAGTCATGCACTGCCTTATCGATCGTAGCAGTATCCATGCCAGCCTTGATCATCGTCCCCGCCAGATCGAGCGCACCATCATTGATGACACCAGCCTTGCGGATGCACTCGATATCATGCGCATTGTTGATGATTTTCTTTGGCGGGCGGCACTGTCCCAAAAATACATCGAACTTCATCTCACTCAAGCGCTCGTCAAAGTCCTCATGACATTTCTTATACTTCTTGCCGCTGCCACACCAGCACAAATCGTTTCTTTGCATAAATCGCAATATCTCCTTTATTTTTGGATTGCCTTCATTTCCTAATCAAATGCACCTATCTATTATAAAACGAATCCGCAGCGAATGAAAGCCCCTTTGTCCAGGATATGCTCGGCAAAGTTATGACCTATTTGACCTGTCAGGTGCTAACATGATATAATGGGCTCGGTTTTGATTGGAACCTATTCTTTCTTATTTATGAAACATCAACTATATTATTAAGGAGGATTTCCCTTGCATAAGTTAGGTCGTCTATTATTAGCTGCCACATTCTGTCTGTCCATCCCTTCCGTCTGCGATGCCGCAGCCTTCCGTCTCGGCGACACAGGGCAGGAAATCAGTGAAATCCAGCAGGCACTTGCCAGCTCCGGTTATGATGTCAGCGTCGATGGCGATTTTGGCCCCGCAACACAGGAGGCCGTCCGCCAATTCCAGCGTGACCATCATCTGACTGCCGACGGGCTTGTCGGTGACCAGTCCTACCAGGCACTGCTTCACCGCGCTATGCCGAAATTCGTGCAGCACAAGTCATATCTCGCTGGCATCAGCGCTATCATCGGCACGGCACAGCAATTCCTGGGTGTTCCTTATGTATGGGGTGGATCCTCGCCCAGCGGATTTGACTGCTCCGGCTTCGTCCAGTATGTTTATGCCAAACACGGCATCAATCTGCCGCGGACTGCTGATATCCAGATTTCCGCCGGCCAGCCAGTCAGCAAATCCGATCTGCAGCCTGGCGATCTCGTCTTTTTTGCAGGCGACTACGTGAATATCTCCCATGTCGGCATCTATGTCGGCAATGGCCAGATGATTCACGCCTCCAGCACCCATGGCATCGCTTACGACTCGCTCTCCCGCGATTACCGCGTTGCCCATTATGCCGGCGCCTGCCGTGTCATCGGTTGACTTGTCATCGGTTGACTTGTCAAATAATAGAGCCGCCCTTTGCCTTGGGGCGGCTTTATTATTTGACAGGACCAGCACATTGGTATATATTAGACAGGATATTAAAATCAACAGAAGGATGTGTCTTTCATGACAACATGGCTAAAACGGCTTGGTATGCTTTTGCTGGCCGTTCTGCTTGCAGGGATTGGCATCTGCCTCTATCTCATGCATGGTGCGGCAAATTCCGTTCCCGTATTAAACTACCATCAAATCAACGACCGCGACGAGAACGCACTGACCGTACACACCGATCAATTCGAAACACAGATGAAGTATCTGGCCGACAATGGCTACCACACCATCACTCCTGCCGAGATGATTTCCGCCTGGGAGGAAGGCCGTCCCTTGCCGGAAAAGCCCGTCATCATCACATTTGACGATGGCTATGCCGATAATTACCGCAACGCCTTCCCCATTTTGGAGAAATACAACTTGCGCGGCACCATTTTCCTCATCTCGGATTATGTCAGCACCTATCCCAATTATCTTACCTGGGCCCAGGCTGCTGAAATGCAGGAAAGCGGGCTTATCAATTTCGAGAGCCACACGCTCTCCCATGCCCAGCTTGACAGTACAAGCCCCGAGGAAACCTGGAAGCAACTTGACGGGTCAAAAAAAGCGTTGGAATGGAAGCTCAGAAAACCAATAAACTTCCTTGCTTATCCCTGCGGTTCTTATGATGAGGATTTACAGCAGCGGGTCAAAGACGCCGGCTATCAGGGCGCTTTTACGGTCAACTATGGTCTGGCAAGCCCGGACGATAATCGTTACCTGCTCAATCGCGTACCTATCTTTGGCTGCACGAATCACACGTTCTTGCGCTTCAAGCTGCGCCTGCAATATGCCCCGATCTTCGCTCCCTTGGCAAGATTGCATAAGGAACTATTGGACGGGAATCATACCTTCCTTGCAAAATTCATACCGACGCCATAACAAAACGGTGGACAAAGTGAGCAATCACTTTATCCACCGTTTTTCTTTATGCTATATCAGGCTTTGGTAAAGGTAAATGTACCATCCGTAAAGCCGATATTCACGGTATCGCCTTCCTGTACCTCCCCGCGGATAATGGACTTGGAAAGTTCCGTCTCTACGGTATGTACGAGCAGACGGCGCAGCGGCCGGGCTCCGAAGTTCGGATCGAAGCCTTGCTCGGCCAGTGCCGATAAGACAGCTTCATCCCAGCCCAGGGTAATCCTTACCTGCTTCTGCAGACGCTCACCGAGTTTCTGCAGGAGGATAGCGGCAATATTCTTAACCTGTTCTTTCTGCAAAGCCTTGAAAACGATGATATCGTCCACACGATTCAAGAACTCCGGCCGGAAGTATTCCTTGAGAATCCCCTCCACAGCCGCCTTGGCTTCCTCATACTCCTTGTTGAGGATTTCCTGGGAACCAAGATTGCTTGTCATGATGATGACCGTATTCTTGAAATTGACGACGCGGCCCTTGCCATCGGTCAGCCGCCCATCATCGAGAATCTGCAGCAGGACATTGAACACATCACGATGGGCCTTTTCGATCTCATCGAGCAGAATGACGCTGTATGGGCGACGGCGCACGGCCTCCGTCAGCTGGCCGCCCTCATCATAGCCGACATAGCCCGGAGGCGCACCGATCAGGCGGGCAATGCTATGCTTTTCCATATACTCGCTCATATCGATGCGGATCATGCTGCGTTCATCATCAAACAGTGACTCAGCCAAGGTCTTAGCCAGCTCGGTCTTGCCAACACCAGTCGGCCCGAGGAAGATGAACGAACCAATCGGGCGGTTGGGATCTTTGATTCCCGCCCGCGCTCTTAAAATGGCCTCGCTGACAGCCTTGACAGCCTCATCCTGACCCACGACCCGCGTGTGCAGTCCTTCTTCGAGATGAATCAGCTTTTCACGCTCGCCCGTCATCATCTTGGCAACCGGTATCCCTGTCCAACGGCTGACGACCTTGGCAATATCTTCCTCACCAACTTCTTCCTTGAGCAGCTGCTCATCCTTAGACTTAGCCGCAATGATATTTTCCTCATCGGCCAGTTTTTTCTGCAGCTCAGGCAGCTTGCCGTATTTAAGCTCCGACATGCGGTTAAGGTCATAGGCCCGCTCGGCGGCCTCCATCTGGCTGTTGACTTCATCGATTTCTTTCTTTATCGCGCGGACGCGCAGGATAGCCTGTTTCTCACTCTCCCATTTTGCCTTGAGCCCGCTTTCCTGCTGCTGCAGCGCCGCCTTTTCACTGGCAATCGAATCCAGTTTCGCCTTCGATGCCTCGTCGTTTTCTTTCTTCAAAGCCTGCTCTTCAATCTCCAGCTGCATGATCTTGCGGCGGATCTCATCGAGCGGCCCTGGCATCGATTCGATCTCAGTCCGCAGCTTGGCCGCCGCCTCATCGACGAGATCGATCGCCTTATCCGGCAGGAAGCGATCTGAAATGTAGCGGTCCGAAAGCACAGCTGCCGATACCAATGCGGCATCGCGGATGCGAACGCCGTGATGTACCTCATAGCGTTCCTTGAGTCCGCGCAGGATAGAAATCGTATCTTCCACCGACGGCTCACCGACCATAACCGGCTGGAAGCGGCGCTCCAGGGCCGTATCCTTCTCAATGTATTTGCGATACTCATTGAGCGTCGTCGCGCCAATGCAGCGGAGCTCGCCACGCGCCATCATCGGCTTCAAGAGGTTGCCGGCATCCATAGCCCCCTCGGCCGCACCTGCGCCAACCACTGTGTGCACCTCATCGATAAACAGCAGGATCTGTCCATCGGATTTGACGATTTCATTGAGCACCGCCTTGAGACGTTCCTCAAACTCACCACGGAACTTCGCGCCTGCAATCAGTGCGCCCATATCGAGGGAGTACAAGGTCTTGTTCTTCAGCGATTCCGGCACATCGCCCGCTACGATACGGCGGGCCAGCCCTTCGACGATAGCCGTCTTGCCAACGCCCGGCTCACCGATCAGCACCGGATTGTTCTTCGTGCGGCGCGACAAGATTTCTATCGTGCGGCGGATCTCTTCATCGCGGCCAATGACGGGATCAAGTTTGCCACGGCGTGCCGCTTCCGTAAGATCACGGCCGAATTTCTCCAAGGATTTATAACCTTCCTCGGGATTCTCATTCGTGACATTCTGCTTGCGGTTCTTTTTGATCGAGCTCTGGATGCTGCTCTTCGTGAGCTTGAACTCGCGGCAGATGGACTGCACTTCATCGCTGCCGTCACTGACGATTGCCAGCAGCAGATGCTCCGTCGATACATAATCATCTTTCATCGCCTTGGCCAGCTCCTCAGCCCGTCCAAGCACACGTACCATATCCATGCCCATACCCAGACGGTCTGAACCCTTGACGCTCGGAATCTTGTTCAATACCTGCTCCAGCCTTGCCTTGAGCATAGGCATGTCCGTCTGGCAATCGGCAAAGATTGTCGCCAACAGCCCCTCCGGCTCCTTGGCCAATGCGAGCAATACATGCGCTGATGTGATTTCCTGATGATAGCGCATAGCCGCCAGCTGCTGTGCCGATTGCAAAGCCGCCAGGGTCTTAGCCGTATATCTTTCCTGTCCCATAATCTATTTCCTCCGTAATCTCATGTCATCATTCGAACGGTTCCGTTTCTAATTCTTATTATACTGCTTAAAGTCAAAAAGTCAAATATTATTTCTGACCTTTTGACTTTAAAGCTAAAAAGAAAGCGGGATTGCTCCCGCTGCTCTTCAGTTCTGCGCATCATAGCGGATATCCGCTATGAACATGCGCTGCCAAGGAAACGTCACCCGCAACGTCTCCGGCCTATGCAGCTGCGGCAGATGCTCGCGGGCAAACGCCTGCAGCAGTGCCGTCGATTGCTCCACCATATACGGCTCATAATCGCCCAGATAGAGATACACCTGCGGATCTTCCAACTGTTCAATCTCCATGGCCAGTGCCGTGCGCACATTGGCCTGATAACCCCAATCGTCCAGATAGCGGGTCAATAGCAGTGCGTTGGCCGCCGCTTTGGGCATGCGCGCAGCGAGCATACCCTGAGCCAGGGAAAAACCCAGGCTATTGGTCGCTGTATTCCAGCCGGCATACGAACGCAAGGAAAACAACAGGTTCTCCTGCTCCAAGTGACGCATGAGCGCATTGTCGGCGCCGTTTGTAAACGCGATATCCGCCACGCCTACCGCACAGCCCTGATGCAAGAGCTCCCGCAATTGGCGCAGGAACGCATTCGTCCCGGCACGGTCCTGTCCATTGTTGAGCGGTGCCTGTTCCCAGTCGCGGATATGATTGGCCTCGCCCGTGACACCATCAGGGTTCGTATTCACCAGCAGCGTGAAGTCTGCCTTTGCTGGCTCCGCCACAAGCCTCCCCCCCGCAATCTGCAGATCCGTTTGCAATGTCGCCTCGACGCGTTCATCCGAATACGTCGGTATTGTCCGGCCGCCCATGCCCGCATTATAGCGGATAGCCACCTGCGGCACGACGTGTTCCCAAGCATTGACTGCCCGGCTCATAAGCAGCAGCCCCAGCTCATCGATACCCGCCACCAGCTGGAAATGCTCCGCTGGTATCCCGTCGGCATAAGTCTTTAGCCAACGGCTTTCACGATGGGTCTCCGATAGACTTGCATTGTCATCTTTGCCCACCAGCAAGTATTCCATATCACCAGCCCGCACAGCATCGATGAGCAATTTCGTCGTATCGACATTATGCTGCCGGCGCTTCATCCAATCCGCTAACACCCAGGCAGGGATTGACGACTCCAGATTCATAGCCTCATCCGTTTCGGCGGCACTGAGCCCGCGCATCTCGGCCTTGTCCATAAGACCCGTATAGCGGAATATCTTTGCCCCATAGTCCATATAATAATCGGGGTCCTCGCCGCCCGACGCCTCGCCACTGCGCGGCGTGCGCATTAGCGACGCAAAGGCGTAGAGCTTCAGACCAGGATTTTCCCGATGCAGTTCTGCCAGTCTTTCCGCCCGCTCCTGCAGCACCGGCAGCGGTGTATTGTGCTTGCGCGAGGCCACCAGCCCGCCATAAAGCAGCGAGTCCGTCGCCACCACTGCAATATCCGCCTTAGCTGCCTGCTCTTTGGTCCATTGCCACAAGAGCTCGGGATTGCCGCGTTTCTTGAGTCCGCCCAGCAATTCTTTATCGGGCATCACCACATCATAACCGAGCTTGCGTACCACATCAGCCGTCTGCTCGCAGGATGTCGGCCGGTTGTCCTGCGGCACGAACAAGATCCTGGCCTTCGGCTTTGCCGCCGGCGCAGCCTTATGCCTGCCCGCAGCCACGGGTATAGCTGGCAGCAGCACAAAAAGCAGCAGTACCAGGATTCCCGCCTTGGTCAGTATATTTCGCATGAATATTTCCTTTCAACATCATAAAACGCATGACGGCTTCTATTATAGCACACTCAGGCAAAAGAAAAAGCCCTCCCCGCAGGGAAGGCCAGATAATCTTTTCCGCTCAGTCCAGTCGCGTCAGGAAATTCTGCATCATTTTGCGCCCATCCGGCGTCAGGATCGACTCGGGATGGAACTGTATGCCCTCGATTTCATAGTCCGTATGACGGATTCCCATAATCGTGCCATCTGCCAGTTCACTGGTGACTGTCAAACACGCTGGCAGTGTCCCTCTGTCTAGCACCAGCGAATGATAACGGCCAATCGGAATTTCCTGTGCCAAGCCAGCATACAATCCCTGGCCATTGTGTTTGAGCGGCGACGTCTTGCCATGCACGATTTCCGCAGCCCGTACCACCTGTCCGCCAAAGACTTCGCCAATAGCCTGATGCCCGAGGCAAATGCCCAGCATCGGCACCTCACCTTTCATGCCGAGAATCACCTGCTCGGTGATACCTGCATCCTTCGGAACGCCCGGCCCTGGCGAAAGCACGATACCCGCATAGCCACGGCGGCGGATTTCCTCTACGGACGTCTGATCGTTGCGTATGACCTCGACCTCAGCCCCAAGTTCTGCTAAGAGTTGGTAGACGTTGTAGGTGAAGGAATCATAGTTATCTAAAAGCAACAACATCGTTTTCCACCTCCTCCACTACCTCAAACAGCGCCTTGGATTTCTGCAAGATTTCCTGATATTCCTTCTCGGCCACCGAGTCAGCCACGATACCTGCTCCCGACTGGATAACGGCGGTATCATCGTTTTCGATGCGCATCGTCCGCAGCGTGATGCACATATCCATATTGCCAGCAAAATCCATATAGCCAACCGTCCCCGAATACGTATTACGCTTTACAGGCTCGAGCGCATGAATGATTTCCATTGCCCGCAGCTTTGGTGCGCCGCTGACTGTCCCGGCCGGGAAAGTCGCCTTGAGCACATCCATCGGCGTATAGCCCGCTTTTATCCTGCCGGCTACCTCTGAGACCATATGCATGACATGGCTGAAATATTCGACCTGCTTGAGCTTGGTCACACGAACCGAGCCTGGCTCACTGATGCGGCCAATATCGTTACGTGCCAGATCCACCAGCATCGAGTGCTCTGCTACCTCCTTGCTGTCCGCTTTGAGCCCCGCCGCCAGTGCGCTGTCCTCCGCAGCTGTCCTGCCCCGGCGGCGCGTGCCAGCAATCGGATATGTGTAGACGTTACCGCCTGTCACCTTGACCAGCATCTCAGGCGAAGCGCCGACAAGTTTCACACGGCCAAAGTTGAAATAAAACATATAGGGAGACGGATTTACCTGCCGCAGGCGGCGGTAAAAATCAAAGCACGGCTTGGTGATTTTCTGCCGGAATTGGCGCGAAGGCACAATCTGGAAGATATCACCAGCAAAGATATGCGCCTTGGCCTCGCGGATAGCTGCCAGGAAATCAGCCGGTACCTGTCCATACTTGCCCAGGAAATCTACGCGATCTTTACGCGGTGATGGCTTCTCTATACGCAGGCTCACTGGTGCCGCGAGCTTTTGCTGCAAGGATTCCATCTTTGCTTCGATGCTGCGATAAAAAGCCGCAGCATCTTCCCCGGCCTTGATATCCGCGAAATAGATAAGCCTTGCCTGATTGCGCAGCGCATCATAGACGACCAGGATACGGCAAAGCATGAACTGCCCGAGCAACTCCTCCTCGCCAAGGTCCATCCCCCGTACCCGGTCAAAAGTCGCAACGATTTCGTAATTGAAATACCCCACCAGACCGCCATTTGCAAGCGGAATCGCCGCGTCTTCAATAGCCGGCTGAAACCTTGCCATATACTGGCGGATTGCCGCCACTGGCTCCCCTTCAATGGTCTTCATCAAGTCATTTTCTTTGATCATCAAACGGTTCTTGAATACCTGCAGCCGTGCAAACGGCTCAGCGCCGATGAAAGAATAGCGGCCAAACTGTTGATGTGTCGTATCGACCGACTCCAAGATAAACCCTTTATGTTCATCAACCAGCTTATAATATACCGATACCGGCGTATCCATATCCATATTGAGTTCTGCCGACACGGCAATGAGATTCTTCGTCTGTGCCAGCCGGCAAAAATCAGCACACGATGGCGCAAGCTTCATAGGTCACACTCCCATCCAGAAAAAGCCCCTGCCTGGCGTTTGATCACCAGGCAGGGGCTTTTCTGGATGAACGCCGTCATGGCTGCGGCGTATTGATATCCTTTACCACCTTATGCTCGTCGCGTCCCAAGCACCAACCGAGCGTCTTGATTTCTGCATACAGCATGACCCGCTGCTCACGGTTATCGGTCTCCGCATGCATGAGTATCTGATACTGCTTTATCGCCTGCCGGTAGCGGGCCGATATTTCCTGTACGCTCCTTGGTTTTTCCGGACGGTTCTGCGTATGGCGGCGAATGAGATCTTCGGCCGCATCTACGGTTTTTATATCAGTGACGATCATAGCTATCTTCCTTTCTGGAATCGAATTTCCTAGGAATAACTATTCGTCATCGCTTCTAAAAATCCTTTTCTCGGTTTTCACTGCGCGTAATTCGCATCAAGCGCCACGCGCATCTCATGGACGAGCGCCATGGCCTCCGTGAGCTTGTGATCCAGCAAGCGTTTGACCACCGCACTGCCCACGATGACAGCATCCGCATGCGCAGCCGCTTCTACAGCTGCCTCAGCGGAGCCGATGCCAAAGCCTACCGCCAGCGGTGCCGCTGTATACTTGCGCGCTTTGTCGCAAACACCGCCAATCACACGGTAATCCACCTTCTTGACGCCCGTGACACCATTGTTAGAGACACAGTAGATAAAGCCGCGCGCATCCTTGCAGGTATCCTGCATACGTGCCTCCGTCGTGCCCGGCGTGATGAATTCCGCCAGGACAAAATCGTTTTCCTTACAGATTCGGCGCATCTCTTCTGACTCCTCATGCGGCACGTCCGGCACGATAATGCCATCCATACCGGCTGCTTTGAAATCCTTGACAAACTTTTCAAAGCCATAGTGATACATATTGTTGATATATCCCATGCCAACGATGGGAATATCCGAGAACGTGCGGATTTCGCGCAGGATTTCAAGCTCCTTGGCCAGTGTCATCTCGTTTTTGAGGGCCACAACAGATGCCGTTTGGATGACCGGTCCATCTGCCATCGGATCAGAGAACGGCAGCCCGAGTTCAATGAGATCCGCACCATTTTGCTCAGCCTGTTTGACCGCCTCGATTGTCGTCGCTGCATCCGGTGCCCCGCAAGTAATGTAAACATAAATTCCTTTTTTACCGGCAGCTTTGAGTGCTGCCATCTTTTCCTCAATGCGGTTTTTCATTCGATATCCTCCCCCAGCGCTCTGGCCACCATGGCTACATCCTTATCGCCACGGCCCGACAGACATACGACAACAGACTCACCAGCCTTGGTTTCTGGCATCAGCTTCTCAAGATACGCCAGCGCATGGGAACTCTCAAGAGCAGGAATGATGCCCTCGATCTGCGACAAGCGCTGAAAGGCCGCCAGGGCCTCTTTATCTGTGACCGACACATATTTGACGATATTCTCATCCTTATAATAGGAATGTTCCGGCCCTACGCCAGGATAATCAAGCCCTGCTGAAATAGAGTATGCTTCAACGACCTGTCCATCCGGCGTCTGCAGCAGATAGCTGAACGCACCATGCAGGATTCCCGGCTCGCCGGCTCCCGAAAGCGTCTTCGCATTGTCTGCTACTGCATCACTGTGCCCGCCGGCCTCGACACCGAATTTCCTGACCGCTCTGTCATTGCGGAAATCATAGAACGTACCGATGGCATTGCTGCCACCGCCGACACAGGCGACCAGATAATCCGGCAGGCCGCCGGTCTGCGCCTTGATCTGCTCCCGGATCTCCTCACCAATGACCTTCTGGAAGTCGCGCACGATTGTCGGATACGGATGCGGGCCCACAGCCGAGCCAATGATATAATGCGTGTCCGTGATATTCGTCGCCCAATACCGGATGGCCTCGCTCGTCGCATCCTTGAGCGTGCCCGTACCACTCGAAACTGGAATGACCTTGGCGCCAAGCAGCTTCATGCGGAATACATTGAGTTTCTGCCGCTCCACATCCACAGCCCCCATGAACACATGGCATTCCATGCCGAAAAGCGCGGCAACCGTAGCCGAAGCTACACCATGCTGGCCAGCACCGGTCTCAGCCACAATGCGCTTCTTGCCCATCAGTTTGGCCAGCAGCGCCTGTCCCAGCGCATTGTTGATTTTATGGGCGCCTGTATGCAGCAAATCTTCACGTTTGAGGAAAATCTTTGCCCGTCCATAATGGGCGGTCAACTTCTCCGCATAGTAGAGATTCGTCGGACGTCCTGCATATTCACGCAGCAACGTGCGAAACTGTTGCGTGAATTCCGGATCATCCTTATATTTCTGATAAGCGGCTTCAAGCTCATTAAGCGCTGGCATCACGATTTCCGGCACATACTGCCCGCCATACTGGCCAAATCTTCCCTTGGTATTCATTTTGTCTGTCTCCTTATGCCATCAATTTCCTGTCAGTTTCTGTATCGATATTCGCTAGGATATTCGTCATCGCACCAATATCCTCAGCCCGCACCAAACCTTCACCGACCAGTATGCCATCACAGCCAGCCTCGCGCAGCACTCTGGCATCCTCGCTGCCGAACACGCCGCTCTCACTGATCAGTACCCGCTCCTTATCGGCAAGCGGCAGCAGCTGCAGCGTCTGCCCGATGGATGTCGTGAATGTCCTGAGATTGCGGTTGTTGATACCGATGAATTCCGCCGGGGTTGATAGTGCCATCGCCATATCTTTCTCATCGTGCACCTCAACCAGCGCATCCATGCCAAGACTCCAAGCCGTATACAGGTATTCTTTGAGCTGCTCTGGCGAGAGGATGCGGGCAATCAGCAGGACGGCATCCGCTCCGAGCATCCGGGCCTCATACAGCTGGTACGAATCGATGACAAAGTCCTTGCGCAGCAGCGGCAGGTCTACGAGCTTGCGCACTTTGCGAAAATCTTCATTGCTGCCCAGGAAATGCGGATCGGTATGTACGGATAGCATACTGGCACCATTTTCTGCATAGATTGCAGCCAGCTCTTCGACTGTGTGTGTCCGGTTGAGCCGTCCTTTTGCGGGCGACTGCAGCTTGCATTCCGCAATCAGGTTCCAAGCGCCTTTCTTGAAATCCTTGCTCATGCGGAAGGTACCCGGCTGCATACTGACCTTTACTTCCGCCAGTGGCAGCTGCCTTTTGGCCTCAGCCACGATTTCTCTTTTCTTCTCGACAATTTCAGCTAATATATCCTTCAATGGCGTTTCCTCCCGCGTGGCAGGCTCCGTGCGCGGCGCATGAAAGCCTGTATCTTGCTGATCGATTTCTCCTTGTTCTCTTCGAGACCGCCCGATACATCCACGCCATACGGGTGGAAGATACGCGCTACCGTCCGCAGGTTGCCTGTATTGATGCCCCCGGCAATCAACACGGGTTTCTCCACTTTAGCTATCTCAGCTGCCGCCTCGCGCCAGTCAAAGGCTTCCCCCGTACCGCCCGGCTGCCCGGGACGATACGTATCGATCAGGATCATTTCAGCCGGAAACTCGTTGGCCGCCTGGGCACTGAATCCATCCTCGTAATGGAATGCCTTGATTACCGGGCACTGCACCTTGCGGGCATAAGCCGCATTTTCATGCCCATGGAGCTGGACGAAGTCAAGATGTACCTGCTGGACAATCTCGTTGACCTTCTCGATATCCTCATCGACGAAGACGCCTGTCTTCCAAGCCTGCTGCAACTGTCCGGCGATGACGGCTGCATGTTCCGGCTCAATATAACGATGGCTCTGCGGCCAGAAAATAAACCCGATGAAATCTGCTCCGGCTTCCTCGGCAACCTTGGCTGCCAGCAACGATTTCATCCCACACATCTTTACCTTCATCTGCTCATCCCCTATGCAATACAAAAGCCCCGGCTGGAAAAATCCAGCCGGGGCGAATCTACTTCGCGGTACCACCCGTTTTCATACGTCAAAGACGCACCTCATTCCAGCACAGGCCCAATAGCCGATACTGTAGCCCGTTAACGGAGGCAGCCGTTCCAGCCTACTTACAGCCATAGCCGTTTTCGGTGGACTCTCGCGGGACCATTCAAAACACCTCGCTGACCGGACTTCACACCACTGGTTCCCCAGTCTCCGGCTCGCTTGACAGCGGCTAGTGCTCTTACTATTTCCCGTTCGTCGATTTTACGTTATTATCGACTGTAAAGTTGTTAACCCCGTCGATGTTTCATATACTACACGCTTTTGTTTTTCTTGTCAATACATATTTTACATTTTCAGTGATAAATGCGTAGATATTATTCCTATGGCGTATAGAACTGCCGTCTGCAATAAAAACTGCCATACGCAAATAACGTGTACACGTTTCAATCTCAAACGAACGTGGCCCAGGGATATGTAGAGGCAAACTGGTAATACGAAAAACGCTAAGCGGGTAGTTGACAAGTCAAATGTCAACTACCCGCTATTTCTTTGCCCGCCGACCAGTCCGCCTCGAGCAACAGCCATCGCAGACACAAAAAAGCGGAAGCTTGTCATAGCCATAATTCACTCACCTTCTTTCTCGATGATATGGCCGTAGACACTATCGTAATATAGTATTTTTCATATATTATATCGCCGTATATTTATCCAATAAGTCAGCATACTGTACTCCAAAATAAAACTTGCGCTTTTTTTCAATTATTTGTTCATCTTCGCTGTCGCAATTTAATTTTATTCTATCTTTATATTTTCTTGCGCCATCGAATAATATCGTTGCTATCTCCTTTTTAATATCTTTGCTTTTCCCCCCATTACATATAAGCTTATCAGCGACTTTCATCATCCAATGACGCCATTTATCGTCACCATCGCATGGTCTACATACAATAAATGCATCATCCTTTATTTCTTCGATAGGTATTTCTCCTTCTTCACCTATAAATACGCTCCCCGACAAGTATGGTTCATCTTGAGTAGCGCCAATCATTTCCCATACTATCTTTTCTTTTTCATACTCCGTATAAAAGCAATCTACCAGTTTTTTATCATAATGAACACTCCTTATGACGTATCTATTAAACACTGTCATCATATTTGTGCAGTAGTTGTAAATAATACCATGGTTTTTTTACGTTCATGCGTCCGTTGACGCATTGGCCCACTTCAAGAAAGTAGGCGTCGAAACGCCCAGCGCCTCAGCTGCCTTGCGGGCGGAGACTTTTCCAGCTTCCCACTGGGCATGGATAGCTGGAAAGCCCGCCGGTTTCTCCATGGTTTTTCTGCCCAGCGTCACGCCCCTTGCCCGGGCCACTGCCAGTCCCTCCATGGTGCGCTGGTGGTTCATGTTACGCTCCGTTTCTGCAACGTAGGAAACCACCTGAATGACCAGTTTGGAGATAATTTTTGCCGTGAGGTCATCCCCATATTTGTTGCGGGTATCGAGGAGGGGCAGGTCGATGACCACAATGGCAGCCTCCTTTTCCTTGGTGATGATGTCCAGCTGACGGGGCATCTCGCCATAATTGCGCCCCAGCCTGTCCAGGCTCTTTACCACCAAGGTATCGCCGTGTCCAAGACGTTTCATCATCTTCCTGTAGGCCGAGCGGTCAAAATTCTTGCCGCTTTGCTTGTCTACAAAGATACACTTTTTCGGAATCCCGAATTTCTCCAGTGCCAGTCACTGCCGATCATCCCGCTGGGAAATGGTGGATACGCGGATATAGCCGTAGATTGTACCTTTCGTGTTCTTTTTCATAAGCAATTCCTCCATTCGACAAGTTTAACAACATGTATATCGTAGAGGAATTCTTGGTTGCCCAAAATATATAAGCCTCAAGAACGGCACAACTATCCACCAAAGCAGGGATACCATAGAGGGGAAAAAGAAATAGCGGGCAGCTGACATTTGTCAACCGCCCGCTTGGCGTTTTTCGTATTTACCATTTTGCCTCTACATGCCCTTGAATCAGGTTCCTTTTTGGCTTAACACACGCTATAATCTTCAAGCCTCTTACCAGCAGCTATCGATTAAAGCAACTGCCTCCTCGTTGGATAGAGAAAATGTTTCTATAATTTGTTGCGTAGCCAAGTCTTTGCTGAGTTTGAGCTTTTTCAACATGGTAATAGATTTTTTTATCATTTCCGTACGAGCATATCTTAACTGCGCCGCTTGATCTCGGCGGAATTTCTCTGCTTTTTCATAAGAGCGTTTTGCTACTTCATCTTTAGTAAACATATCTTCCACCTCCATCGCTTCTTTGATGGCTTCTTCTGAAGCTGCTATTTCTACCAGTTCCTCGTCCGGAGTGCTGGGGGAGAAATAGGCCGCCCATTTCTCCATACGGTTCATATCTTTAACGCTCTTGCCCTTGAATTTCGGCAATTCAAGAAAATGTATCTCTAACTTGTCCGTCAGCTGACAGCCGGTTTTGACATCATAAATGCCAAAGCAGCTGTGCATATCCGGGTACTTACCTGCATCAAACAGATTAAAGCCCAAAATATTGATGGCCACGGTACGGTTCAGCTGGTCGTATTCCTCCCCCCGCTTGAGTTCGGCGTAGTTACGCGCCCAATAGTAAACGGAACGCTCGCCCATGGCGGCCAGCGCATTGACCTGCATTTCGATATTGACCTTGGTGCCGGAAGACGTGCGGCCTAAAATATCCAGCCGTGACTCCTTGCCCTCGTATTCGTCCGCGTCCATTTCTCGGTCGATAAACTCAATGTTCGTGATAAGCTCCGTGCCCTGAAACTCGAAAAAGGCGTTAATCAGGGATATGGTTATCTGCGGGTGCTTGGCAAAAACTGCCTTGAAGACCGCATCGTTTGTCCGATTAATGCGAAATGCTGCCATGATTATTCCTCCCATTTGCCTAATTATATTCTATGACTTTGCCCTCGAAAAGGCAAGATTTTCCTACCAATAGCATTAGGCACGCGAAAAGGCTCTGCAAATTATCTCGCAGAGCCTTTTCGCGTAACGTTTCCTGACGTTGGGGTATTTAGTTGTATAGCTTAGTAAGTGACAGTCCTGCCATATATGATTATTCCGCCGGCTGCGGCTCACCGTCCGGAGCTCCCATCATGCCCTCAGCCGGAGGGCCGCCCTGCGGGCCATGGCCTTGGCGGGCTCCTTTCTCAGGTCTGAGCACGCTCTTATCCACGCCCAGCTCGGCAGCAACATCTGTCCAGCGATTGTTGATTTTCTTCATATCCAGGACAGCCTGTACGTCCTTACCTGCCGCCTTGGCCAGCAGGCCAGCGCACTCGATATCCCGCGCCTGATAACCGTTCTTGAGCAGGGCAAGGACTCTTTGCTTATCGACATTGGCTTTCTTTTCGATATGCAACGCCTGCATCGTGAGCATCTGCGTTTGTACCTGCTCATGCGTTACGCCAAGGCTCTTGCCAATCTCCGGCCAATTGTTCTTCTCAGTCTTCATGGCCAGCACATCCTTGAACGACTTGCCGCTGATCTTGGACAGCATCGCCGCCTGCCCGATGTCCCGGAAATCCTTATGTGCCGTGATAGCAGCCTTGACCTCAGCCTCGTCGACCCCAAATGTTTCATGGATGTTCTTCGCGGCTTCATCCGCGCTCATCTGTACCGGTGGATGCTGCCCCATCTTACCTGCCTGATGCATCGGCGGCGGCGTCTGACGCTGCATGTTCTCCGCTGCCTTCACGCTCGTCGCATTGAGTCCAATACCTGTAAGGACTGCACCAGCTACTACACCTGCTAATAATTTTTTCTTCATGCTTTTCATATTATCCATCACCTTTCTGTACTCTCTGACTTTTTTGATAAGCTACCTTGATTCGGTCGCTTGTTATGGTTTCATTATAAGAGCTTGTATTTAAATTAGTTTTAAGTAGCAATTAAATTGTGATTCAAATTCAATGGAAAGCAGCTGAAAAGATTAATTTCATTTATTTTTGGAAAAAACAAGGAAAAATATCACATAATGTCGTATAATATATTTAGATTTTAGGAAAGAGGTGTCTTTAATGACAGAACAGGAAATTGAGAAACTTGTCCAGGACAAACTTGACGAGGCCTACAAAGCAGAAGAACATCCGAAAAAATTCTTCATCACGGAAAACGGCCGTGGCGTAACGGACGGCGGCGATCTGTACAACGCTCTGCTCTCTGACATGATGCGTATCTCGCAGAA
This sequence comes from Pseudoselenomonas ruminantium, assembly GCA_015058575.1. Classification (GTDB taxonomy): domain Bacteria; phylum Bacillota; class Negativicutes; order Selenomonadales; family Selenomonadaceae; genus Selenomonas_A; species Selenomonas_A ruminantium_O. The sequence goes on along the minus strand of SVBZ01000040.1, from coordinate 38,496 downwards.
AGCCCTGACGGAAATCCTCAAAGAGGCGCTGAAGAAATAAGCAGCAACAGAAAAAAGACCAGCAAGCACGCTTGCTGGTCTTTTTTTGAGGCAAAAAAAATCCGCAGCCGAAGCTGCGGATGTATTGTTCGTATAAAACGGATTAACGTTTCGAGAACTGAGAAGCCTTACGAGCTTTCTTGAGACCGTATTTACGGCGCTCTTTCTCACGCGGGTCACGCGTTACGAAGCCAGCCTTCTTGAGGGCCGGACGGAGATCAGCGTCCATCTCCATGAGTGCACGGGTGATACCGTGACGGATGGCGCCTGCCTGACCAGTTACACCGCCACCTGCAACGTTTGCAATGACGTCATACTTGTCAACAGTCTCCGTAAGGTTGAGCGGCTGACGAACGATGAGTTCGAGAGTCTTCAGACCAAAATACTCTTCCATGCTACGACCATTGATCGTAACTTTGCCTTCGCCCGGAACCAGACGAACACGGGCAACGGAAGATTTTCTGCGGCCAGTGCCGTAGTAGCTTACTTGTGCCATGTAGAATGTTCCTCCCTTTCCAGATTAGCGAATGTTCAGCTCAAGCTTTTCCGGCTTCTGAGCTGCATGCGGATGCTCGCTGCCAGCGTAAACGCTGAGCTTGCGGTACATCTGAGCACCGAGGCGGTTGTGCGGCAGCATGCCTTTGATAGCGTGCTCCAGAACGCGCTCCGGGAACTTCTCGAGCATCAGGCCAGCGGACGTGAACGTCGTGCCACCCTGGTAACCGGAATGACGGAAATAGGTCTTGTCCGTCAGTTTCTTACCCGTGAATTTTACTTTCTCTGCATTGATGACGATGACGTAATCACCCGTATCAACGTGCGGAGTAAAGGTCGGTTTATTTTTACCGCGAAGAACTTTTGCGACTTCAGCTGCGAGGCGGCCGACAGTCTGGCCTTCAGCGTCTACAACATACCATTTGCGCTCGATATTGGATGCATTTGCCATAAACGTTGTCTTCATGCGATTTCCCCCCTAATACTTTCATTTCTTATTTCATCGGTATATGACGCTCTCGAAAACGGCTTCCGGGGCTAATGGATGCCTGAGTCCGTAACATCACATAGAAATATTCTACTCACAAAAACGCAACAAGTCAAGGGATTTTTTACTTTTTCTCCAAGAAAATAACCGATTTATACACAGCTATCCTGTGTATAACCATCATTCTCCCTTGAAATACCCAATGGTGTTCTTGAGACCTTTCTTGAGGCTCGTCTGCGGCTTCCAGCCAAGATTCTGGATGGCCCCGGTATTGTCGAGCACTGAGCGGCGGATATCACCGGTACGCACAGCACCATAGGACACATCTACCTTTTTCCAGGTAATGTCCTCCATGATTTTTACCAGTTCATTGAGGCTGGTCTCCGTGCAGGTGCTCAGATTATAGACAGCATTGACCTTATCCGTCGTCAATGCTGCGCAGATGCCGGCAGCGATATCCCCCGCATAGATGAAGTCACGCGTCTGCTCGCCATCGCCATAGATCGTGATGCCCTTGCCAGCTGCGACCTTCTTGGCGAAGATGCTGATGACACCTCCCTCGCCTGTATCTCCCTGGCGTTCCCCATAGACGTTGGCAAAGCGCAGTACGACATAGTCAAGCCCAAAGACTTCTTTATACATGGCCAGATACTTCTCGACCGTTACTTTGCTGAGACCATAGAAAGACATCGGCTGCAGCGCCTGCTGCTCCTTGATTGGCAGATCCGTTTCTGCTACATCGCCATAACCAGCCGCCGTCGAAGCAAAGATAACACGGCCGACCTCGCTTTTGCGGGCAGCTTCAAGCACATTTACAGTACCGGCTATATTCTGCATCGCATCAAATGCCGGATCATCGATCGAGACATTGACCATCGTCTGTGCCGCCAGATGTACGATAGCATCGAAGCGCGCCTTCATGATACGCGGGATGATTTCCTGCGAACGGATATCCATCTCCCACTCTTCACAGCCAGCTGGTACGTGTCCCCAGTCGCCCGTGCTGACATTGTCAAGCACCGTTACCTCATGGCCTGCTGCCAGCAGCTGCCGCACCAAATGCGAACCGATAAACCCAGCTCCGCCTGTCACTAAAACCTTCATTGCTAAACCTTCTTCCTTATTATCTGAGCTCCCCTAAATGCGCTGTACTGTTCAATAATTCCACCGTCGGACTGCCGTCTGTGTCATAGCGCACGATGTTGACCGCCGTATTGAACTGCCGGATGCTCCACAGATATTGCAGCGGCATATGAAGTGCCGCGACAAGCATCGTACGCAGTACAGCACCATGCGCAGCGATCATGATGGTCTGCCCCTCATGCTGCTGAAGCAGCTCATGCAGCCGCTTCAGCGCCCGCTGCTGCACGGCGGGAAACGATTCGCCATGCGGCACCTCCAGGATGTCTGGATGTGCCAGGAAATTGCGCATGGCATCGGGCCATGAAGCTACGATTTCCTCGTAAGTCAAGCCTTCCCAATCGCCAAAGCTCAGTTCCCGGAAAGCCGGCTCCAGCTGGACAGGCAAGCCGAATTTCTTGGCCACTGTCTCAGCTGTGACGCGTGCCCGCACAAGGTCACTTGCATAAACGGCATCAAGATGCGCCACGGGAAATCCCTCTGCCAGTTTTTCTGCCTGCGCTAAGCCTGCTGCTGACAGGGCCACATCCGACTGCCCTTGATATCTTCCACTGACATTCCATTCCGTCTGTCCATGACGGACGAATACAACTTTTACCATGAATCAAAAATCCTCCAATACGGCAAGCAGTCGATCATTCTCCTCCGGCTGACGGATGGCGATACGCACGTAACAATCGTCTTCAATGCCCGTATAATTGGCACAATCGCGCACGAGAATCCCCCGTGCCTGCAATTTTGCCGTAAATTCACTGCTGTTAAGTCCCGTTCCCGAAACATCGAGCAGCATAAAGTTCACACTAGGCGGAAAAGCCTTGATGCCATGCAGGCCATCAATCCCTTTATGCAGACGCTGCATCTCCTCAATGAGCTGCTGGCGGCTTTTCTGCTGATATTCCGTATCCATAAGCGCCGCCACGCCGGCCCTCTGTGCCAGAAGATTGACATTCCAGACATCTTTGCCCGCATTGAGCCTTGCAGCCAGATTTTCCTCAGCTACACCAAAGCCCAGCCGCAGCCCTGGCAAAGCATAGAACTTCGTCAGCGACTGCACGACGAACAGGCGCGGATATTCTGCCACCAGGTCACGTACCGTATAGCGGCTGTCAAAGAGCAAGAAATCCAGGAAGGACTCATCAACGACCAGCCACTGCGTGCCATCTTTGATTTCCTCCAGCAGCCGCACAAGTTCATTGCGCGTTACCAGCGTACCCGTCGGATTGTTGGGATTGCCCAGGATGACACAGTCCGTTACTGGCAGCACCGCCAGCAGCTCCTCCCAGTCGAAGCGAAAATCATTTCCGGCGCTCAGCGCAAAAAAGCTTATTTTGCAGCGGGCCGCCAAGGCCGCCCGCTCATACTCACTGAACGATGGCACCGGCAGCAACACCCGCCGTGGCCGGATAGTCTGCAAAAACAGATAGAATAGCTCTGCCGCACCATTTCCCAGCACAAGCTGCGCAGCAGGCACATTATAGCGCTCCGCTAAAGCCGCCTTGAGTTCCTTGGCCTCGGGATCGGGATACCGTATCACATCATCTACGGATGCCAGCAAAGCCTCCCGCACCGATGGAGCCAGCCCCGCCGGATTAATATTCGCTGAAAAATCCAGCCAGCCGCCAGCAGGCAGCCCATCCCGATAGATATTCCCGCCATGTTCGAACTTTTCCATGTCTGCCACCTCTTATCTTGCCTGCCATCTTTCGCACTGACGAACAAACGACGCTGCGGCCGCGGGACAGCCAGCAAAATGCAGATGCAGGTAACTGCCCAATGCCTGTCCCCGCTGCTGCCCCGCCGCATAGACCTGGCCGTTGCGCAGTTTCGTAAAGGCAAAGGGACGCGCCAGCTTTCCGTTCTCCTGTTCCAGCGAAAAATGGAATTCGTGACCTTTAAGGGTCATCCCCTTTTCTCCTAGTATCGTATCACATTTCTGCTCAGCCGTCACGTAGCCAACCATCTGCAGCTTCCTGGTCATCACGGCCCGGCCGGAAAACACGCCGGCCATCGGATAGCACTGCCCCGCAAAATCCTGCAGCTCCGCCAACAAATACATATATCCGCCACATTCGGCATAGATGGGCATGCCCGCCTCCGCCTGCTGGCGGATAGCCGCGCGCATACCTGTATTCGCGGCCAGCTGCGCGGCAAACATCTCGGGGAACCCCCCGCCGAGCAATAAGCCATCGACAGCTGGTAATTCCGCATCATGCAGCGGGCTGAAAGGCACGAGTTCTGCGCCCAGACGCTCCAATACCTGCAAACTCGTCAGATAGTAAAACGAAAAGGCTTCATCGCGCGCCACCCCGATGCGGCAGCGCTTTTTCCACACACCAACAGCCGCCGTTTCCGATATAGCCAGCGGTGCCGCTGCCTGCGCGAGCATCCATATCGCAGCAAGGTCGAGCTGGCGGCCGATTGCCTGCCCCATTTTCTCTACGACCTGCCGTTCCTCATTTTCCTGCACCGGCAGCAGCCCCAGATGCCGCTCGGGCATCCGCAGTGCATCGTCGCGATGCAAAGCACCATATACTTCGATGCCTATGGCCGCCATGGCCTCGCGGATCATCGCTTCATGCGTAGCAGATCCCAGCCGGTTCAAGATGACACCTTTCAACTGCACTTGCGGGTCATAATCGCGAAACCCTTGGGCAATCGCGGCCGCCGATGCCCCCATCGATTTGGCATCGATCACCAGGAGCACCGGTGCATCCAAAAGCTTGGCTATGGCCGCAGTCGAACTCACGCCATGACGGCCGCCATCGTAAAGCCCCATGACGCCCTCAATCACAGCCAGGTCAGCACCAGCAGCCTCAGCGGCAAACAAGGCCGGTACTATCTCAGCCGGTGTCAGCCAGGTATCGAGATTATGTGCGGGCCGCCCGCTGGCCAGCGCATGATACCCCGGATCGATATAATCCGGTCCCACCTTGAACGACTGTACCACGAGCCCTTGCGCCCGCAATGCCGCGAGCAGCCCCGTAACGATTGTCGTCTTGCCAGAGCCGGACTGTGTCGCAGCTATGACGAGCCGCGGCAATCCTGCTGGTTTGTGCTTCTGTACCATCTATGCTTCCTCCTGTCCTGCAAACAACTCCTGCCACCGTCCCTCACTGCCTGTGGCGACCCAGATGCCACCACTCTGCAAGCGCGAGCGCAGGAGGAACTTCAGCTGCGGGAATCGCTGCCCAATGCAGCCTTCTGCCTGCCGCAGTTTGCTATCGGCAAAATCTGCCGGCCATAATACGCCTATCACGGTGCCACTGTGCGCCACATTCACGCCACACGCGCCAAGACGCCGGCTAAATGACAACAGCTCCTCTAGACCCTCTTTATAAAGCAGCTGCTGGTTGGCCAGTGCACTTGCCGTTGCTGCAGCCGCCAGCAGTGCCTCATCATGCATCTTTATCCCGCGCTTGAACGTTTCCATTGCCGCAGCTGATGCCCTGCTGGCAGGCGATACGGACAATGTCTCATGATAGCGGAGCGTATCGACCTCTCCACCTGTATCGTAAACAGAAATACGAAAAGCCGGCAGGCCCCGATAGCCTGCCAGCATTCGTCCATCCATATGATTGATGCACACGACACCAGGGCAGAAAACACCGTCTGTAGGCTCGATATCGACAGCCAGCCGCATGATTTCTTCCCAATACGGCTGATAGCCAAAGGCCAGTGCCACCGCTGCTATAGTTGCCGCGATATCAGCACTCGATGATGCCATGCCTTTGCCACGCGGCAAGCTGGACTCGAGTCGGATGCCCCAAGGAAACTCCTCCTTTCCAAGGCTCGTCAGCGTCTTCTCCAGCGCCATCAGCGATTTGCGGCCCAGCCCGTGGATACCTGCCAGTGCATCAGAAACATGCACCGTCGTATAGCAGCCAATCGGGCAGGTGACCAAGAACGGCTCGCCTTGCAGCTCACCCTGCAGCAGCTCACCGCAGGAACCAGGGACACGGACAGTGATTTCCATAAATTCAAACGCTCCTAAGGGGCGCTTTGCTCAGCGCCATAAAATATGCAGACCGCCTGGAATCCAGGAAGTCACTAAGAATACAACGAGCACCACCGTCTCGGTCAACGTCTCGATTGCTCCATACGTGTCGCCAGTCAGGCCACCAAGCTTGCTCGTCAGCCAGGCACCGAGCAGCCAGGCAAAGCCAAGCCCTGCAGCCAGCGCCACAATCGCTGCCTGTCCCCAGGGCACGACAAACAGGATAGTCGTTATGCCAGCGATAGCGACAGTCTCCTTATCGGCCATATCGGCAAAAGCCTTACCCATGCCCTCTTTGCGCGCATACGGGAAAAAAGCAATGACCATGACCATGGCCATGCGGCCGATAACCGGCATGATGAACAAAGCGGTCATAATCAGCACGAGCTTGATATCGCGCAATACCGTCCAGTCGATCATCATAAGGGCAACGAGCGCAATAACGCCAAACGAACCAACGCGGCTGTCCTTCATGATTTCCAGCTTGCGCTCGCGGTCACGGGCTGAAAAGACACCGTCTGCCGTATCCATATAGCCGTCAAGCAAGAGCCCGCCCGTCACGAAAACCGGCAGCAGGACCAGGATTGTCGTGACAAAATTGGCCCAGCCGAAAACCGCAATCAGGCACCAGGCCGCCAGCAGATAGATAAAGCCGAGAATCGCACCGACCAGCGGAAAGAATTTCGTACTGCGGCCGAAGTCCTCAATGGTCAGGTCCGGCTGGTTCTTCAGATGGATACGCGTCAGGAATTGCAAGGCAGTGATAAATGATTTCATGGATAACGACCTCCTAGATGTTAGTGATATTTATCACTCTTATCATAACCCAAACATCGCATAGGTAATAATGATAAACATCACAGTCACCGTGTACATCATGCGGATGCATTCCATGATATGCTTGGGGGCAGTCAGTTCAATGGCCTCACCCATATACGCGCGCAGCGACTTCTTGCCAAAATACGAATTGATGCCGCCCAGGCGGATATGCAGCGCCCCAGCCACCGTAGCCTCGGCATAGCCGCCATTCGGACTCGGATGCTTGGCAGCATCGCGCAGCATCATCTCATAAGCATTCTTGTAATCAAAGCCCAGCAGGCAGGCCGCAAAGATGAACAGGACGCCTGTGATACGCGCCGGAATGTAGTTCAGCACATCATCGAGCTTGGCCGCCGCCCGTCCGAAATACAGATACTTGCCGTTCTTGTAACCGATCATCGAATCCATCGTATTGGCTGCACGATAAAGCACAGCCAGCGGCACACCGCCAAGGACGAAAAAGAACAGCGGGGCAATGATGCCATCGACTGTATTTTCCGCAATAGTCTCCACCGTCGCCCGTGCGATTTCGGCATCGGTAAGTTCCTCCGTATCACGGCCAACGATCCAGCCCACCTTCTTGCGCGCCGCCTCGATGTCGCCGAGGATAAGCAGCGCATAGATGCCCTTGCCCGCCTTGGCAAGGCTCTTGGGCGAAATCATAAAGGCGAGCAGCAAAGCCCCAACGGCAATCCTGCCCCATTCCCAAGGAATATGGTATGAGAGCATCATGATGGCCGCTGCTGCCTCATAAGACACGAGCAGGGTAATCAGCACGAGCATCGCACCCATCGCATATTTCTTGCCGTCGCTGTCTTCGGCCTGGTAAAAAAGCCGCTCGAGGCCGCTGATAAGCCTGCCCATCAGCACGACGGGATGCCAGCGGCTGTTTGGGTCGCCAATGACCGTATCGATGAAAAAAGCCAGGATAGCCGTCAGCATGTTTTCTCCCCCATGATCTGCGCGAGTTTTTCCATGTCAAGGCTCTGCCGCACGACATCGGCCAGATGATTATAGGCTTTTTCCTTTTCTGCCCGCACATTACGCTGGATGTCGAGCGGTGCCAGTCCTTTGCGCTCACGCAGTGCATTGAGCACCTGGCGGCGGAAGCCGTCATGATCGAAGATGCCATGGATATACGTACCCACGACTTCCCCCTGCCCAGCCAAAGCGTATGCACCATCCCAGCCATCGAAAGCCGCCTCAGCTTTCGCTGTGATATGGAAGGGATGGGCAACCGCAGGACCGAACGCAGTCTTGCCCATATGGATTTCATATCCTGGCAGCTGCTTTGCCATGAGCGTCTGCCCGAGGAATGGCAGCTCGACGCAATCAGCCGTTACCTGCGTCGTGAGCTTCTCTGCCGCAAACGTCGTCTCCATGTCGAGATACCCCATACCTGCCACACGGTCATGGGCAGACTCTGTATGCAGCGGATCGCAGATTGTACGGCCCAGCATCTGATAGCCGCCACAGATGCCCCAAAGCGGCGTTCCCTGCTCTACGCACTGGCGGACAGCCGCTTCGATGCCCGACTCACGCAGATAAAGAAGATCCTCTGTCGTGTTCTTCGAGCCCGGCAGCAGGATAAGGTCCGGCTCGCCAAGCTCCGCCGCTGACTTTACATAATAGAGCGCCACATCCGGCTCAGCGGCCAGGCTGTCAAAATCTGTGAAATTCGAAAGTTTCGGCGTCTGGATGACGGCCAGGCGCAACGGTGCAGCCTGCGGCACTGCCTGCTTCTCCTCGAGCGATACCGAATCCTCATCGTCGATGCCCAAGGATTCGATATGCGGCACAATCCCGAGTACCGGTTTGCCCGTTTTCTGCTCAAGGAATTCCACAGCAGGAGTCAGCAGGCTCACATCGCCACGGAATTTGTTGATGACAAGCCCTTTGACCAGTGCCCGTTCCTCTTCGTCCAGAAGTTCCAGCGTACCGACAAGCGATGCCAGCGCCCCGCCGCGGTCGATATCAGCAATCAATAGCACGGGCGCCTTGAGGTATTTAGCCACACGCATATTGACGATATCGTTGGCCTTGAGATTGACCTCAGCCGGACTGCCAGCCCCCTCGATGACGAGCGTATCATAATCAGACTGCAGCCGCCCCAGCGCTTCTTTTACGGCAGTAAACGCCTTCAGGCTATAGCCCTTATGATATTCGCGCGCACTCATATTGCCAATCGGTTCGCCATTCAAAACCACCTGCGAGCAGCTGTTTCCCGTCGGTTTCAAAAGGACCGGATTCATGTCGACCATCGGTTCAAGGCCAGCCGCCTCAGCCTGCGCGACCTGTGCGCGCCCCATCTCCTTGCCGTCTCTTGTGACATAGGAGTTCAAAGCCATATTCTGTGCTTTGAACGGGACAACCTTGCGCCCCTGCTGATAAAAAATGCGGCAGAGGGCCGTAGTTATGATGCTTTTGCCAACATGGGAGCTCGTTCCCATGAGCATGATCGCGTTCGACATTTGGATTCCTCCTTAAGCTAATACCTTGATGTTTACTGGAATGCCTGCTATGACTGCATATACCTCCGCAGCGGCCCGTGCAATCTGCTGATTGGCCAGTCCGCTGATATCGCGGTAGATACGGCTGAGTTTGTTCTCCGGAACAATGCCTGCGCCCACCTCATTGGTAACGAAAATGACGGTTCGCCCCTGCCGGGCCGCCGCCTCAGCTGCCGCAACGAGCTTCCCGATCTCTTGACGGGTCAGCGCATAGATCTCATCCTGCGCCGCAAGCTCCGCCTCAGGCAGGCTGCAAAGCAAATTGCTCAGATACAGCGTGATACAGTCAAACAAGATGACATCATTCTGCTCGCTGGCCGCACAGATGGCCTTTTCGGCGCCAAACGGCGCCTCATAGGTCTGCCAGTTGTCTGGCCGGCGCTGCTGATGCAAACTCACGCGGAACCGCATCTCCTCATCGTAGATCTGCGCCGTAGCAATATAGGCAATCTGCTGCCCGCCCTCTGCTGCCAGCTTCTCTGCAAACGTCGACTTGCCCGACCGGGCCCCGCCGGTTACCAGTACAATCCTGCCTGTTCCTATCTCGTTCATCGCTCAGCCTCGTTCGTTGTTGATGAAATACATCATCGCATTGATGGCAGCTGCCGCGATAGGACTGCCGCCCTTTGTCCCCGCGACAGTGATATACGGCACCAGACCGTTTTCCGCTAGGGCCTGCTTGGAATCAGCAGCCCCGACAAACCCTACGGGAATGCCGACGACACAAGCTGGCCGTATTCCTTCTTCCCGAATGAGACGCAGCACCTCAAAAAGCGCCGTCGGTGCATTGCCAATAGCGACGATGTTGCCATCAAGCGCAGCTCCGAACGTACGCATAGCCGCCATCGAGCGCGTGATGCCCTCGGCTTTGGCCGCTGCCGCCACTTTTTCATCAGCAATCAGGCAATGCACCTGCCCGCCAAACGAAGCCAGTTTGCGCTTGTTGATTCCCGTACGGACCATCTCGACATCGGTATAGATATCACAACCACCTTGCAGCGCTGCAATCGCGGCATCGATCGCGCCCTCGCCGACACGGATTATCGGGGCATACTCTACATCACCCGCCGCATGGATGATGCGGCTGTAGACTTTCGTTGCCTTTTCGTCGAGATCGAGTGCCGCAAGATGCGGTGCGATGATCTCCATACTGCGCGATTCGATTTCCATTGGCTGTTTGATAAAGTCCATCTCAATAATGCTCCTCTACGAATCTCAAGATATCTTCATAGGTCCTGCCGATATTGCCATACGCCATAGCTGGCCGGTCAATGACGACCACTGGCAGATCCAGTTCCTCAGCAGCAGCAAATTTCGTATCGGTACCGCCGATGGTCCCGCTGTTCTTCGTCACGATGACATCGGCACGGTACTTCCGGAAAAGCTCCTTGTTGAGCTGCTTCGAGAACGGTCCCTGCATAGCAACGATCTGCCCCGGCGTAAGCCCCAGGCTTTCACAAAGGCTGATGACCTCTGCCGACGGCAGCACGCGCGCAATCAGCTCGCATTTTGCCAGTGCCTCAGCCGTCGTGAATTTCACGAGATTGCGGCTGCCCGTCGTCAGGAATACGCGGCGGCCGAGCCTGCCGGCTGCCACCGCCGCCTCCTCATAGCTGTGCACAATCGTGACCTGATCGTAGTCTACAGCCGTAAGGTCACGCTCATACCGCACATAGGGAATCCCCAGCAGCTGGCAGGCTTCCATCGCATTGGCCGAAATATTGACGGCATAGGGATGGCTGGCATCGACCAGCAGCCGTATATGATGCGCGGCCAGATATTCCTGCATCCCTTCCCGGTCCAGCGGCTGATCGTTGATGATGAGATTGCGCCCCCGGCAGTCAGCCAGCAGCTGCTCACCATAGCTGCTGACCACAGAGGCCGCTACATCATAGCCATGTTCCAACAGATACTTTGACAGCTCCCGGCCATCCTGCGTACCAGCGGCAACAAAAATCATAAACCGTTCTCCTTATTCTCATAGCCGCGCGGCGTGATCATCCAGCCCTCTTTGACATACGTCTGGCTGTTGCCGATGATGACCAGCGAGAACATATTGATATCCTCTTTGGTAAAATCAGCCAAAGTCGAAATGACCTTCGTTTCCTTGTCGCGGCTGGCTGCCGTGACGATGCCGACCGGCGTCTGCGGATCGCGATGCTTCAACATGATTTCACGGACTTCTTCGATGTTCTGCACGCGCTTCTTGCTCTTCGGATTATAGAGGGCTGTGACAAAGTCGCCCCGTGCTGCCATCTCGACGCGCTTGCGGATGAGCTCCCACGGCGTCAGCAGATTCGACAGGCTGATGACGGCAAAATCGTGCATCAAGGGTGCGCCGAGCACCGATGCTGCCGCGTTGACTGCCGAAACTCCCGCAAGAATACCGCCAAATACCGGACGCTGGCCCTCCGCACGCTGTAAAATGAGCTCGAGCACCAGCCCCGCCATGCCATAGACGCCTGCATCGCCACTGGATACGACTACGGTATCACGGCCGGCTGCCGCTTCATCCACAGCCAGGCGGCAGCGCTCGATCTCCTGCATCATCGCCGTGCCAATTACCGTCTTACCGGCCAGCAAAGGCTCGATAAGCTTGATATACGTGTTGTATCCGGCTACGACCTCAGCGGCCTCAATAGCCTTGCGCGCCCGTGGCGTCATATCCTCGAGACTGCCCGGGCCAATACCGATTACTGTTATTTTTCCCATACTAATGCTACCGTCACTTTCTCGAATTTCGTCTTGCGCAGCGCCAGCCGCCCGCCAGACTCACCGGCGCAGCAATAAGCTGCTGCCTCGCAGACATTGCCGATGCCGATATTTTCCTGCACGAAATCCGACACTTCCAGCTGATACCGCGCAATCATCGCCTGCAATTGCTCATGATCATAAAAATGCACCGGCCGTGCCAGACTGTCGGCCGCAAACAGGATTCCCGCCTCATGATGCTTCACGACCGAGCTTGCCAGGACATCAATGAACGAGCGATCCCGGCCAATCATGCGGCAGGCCATATCCAAAGCCCCCATGACCAGTGCTGCCGGTGTTCCACGGCGGCAGCCCACCCCGGCAATGAGCCGGCGCGGTGTCAGGCAGAGGACATTTGCCGGCAATTCCGGCAGGGCAGGCAGATTCTGTTCCGACAAGATAACCGCCCACGGTTTCTCCTGTTCACCGTCACTGAACTGCAGACATTGACTGGTCACACAAAGCTCAGCAGTCTGACCAGCCTGCTCCAACTGTCTTTTATAGAACACACTATGCGGCAAAGTCTTGTCAATCCGCCAGCATACCTTCCGGCCCTCAAGCACAGCCGAATTGAGCGTGCGGATGCGCACTTTCGGCCAGGGGCGCAGACACAGTTTAGCCGCCAAGGCATCCGGTGCCTGGCACTGATTGACATCCGTCGCCGTCGTGATGACCGGCGATGCTCCCACAGCCTGGCAAAGCTGCTGGGTCAGCACATTGGCACCGCCGATATGTCCCGAAAGCAGACTGATGCCATGCTGCCCGCGTTCATCAAAAACGACTACGGCAGGGTCCTGGAGCTTATCCTGAAGCAATGGGGCAATCGTCCGCACGACGATTCCCGTCGCCATGATGAACACCAGTCCATCATAGGCGATAAATGCCTCCCTCACGATCGCATCGAGTTTGGCAAAGGTCTTGATTCCCTCTGGCATATCTTCATCCGCCATTTTTGGAACCACCTTGGCCGACACATAGACAGTCATCGGATTATCCAGACTGCGTTTAAATGTTTTGGCTAATTCATACGCCTTGGCTGTCAAGGCAAAAGCAGCTAATCTCATTTACTGGCCTCACGGAACATATGCGAAAACTCCGGCGCATAAAGACGCGAAAGCTCATAATTTGCGCCGAGGCAGCGGCTGACGACGATCATAGCCGTACGGTCGATATTCCTGCCCTCGATATCCTTGACGATTGTCGCAAGCGTCCCCCGCACGATCTTCTCTTCCGGCCACGAAGCCCGCTGAACAATCGCAATCGGCGTATCCGGCGCATAGCCGCCAGCGATAAGCTCCGCTACCACCTTGTCGAGCATCGTAATCGAAAGATAGATACACATTGTCGCTTGATGCTTGGCCAGGCTTCTGAGTTTCTCAGCCTCAGGTACCGGCGTACGCCCCTCATTGCGCGTGATGATGACCGTCTGCGAGATGCCCGGCAGCGTATACTCCTGCTTGAGGGCGGCTGCCGTCGCAAAGCAGCTGCTGACGCCGGGAATGATGTCATAAGCAATGCCCTTTTTCGAAAAGGCATCCATCTGCTCCTGAATGGCACCGTAAACCGAGGGATCGCCCGTATGCAGGCGCACCGTCATCTGCCCCTTCTGCTCTGCAGCCTCGATGACCGCTACGACCTCAGCGAGCGTCATCGAAGCCGAATTATGGATTTCGGCCTCCTGCTTGCAAAGCTCCAGCAAAGCCGGATTGACCAGCGAACCAGCATAAATGACCACATCCGCCTCGCGCAGATAACGCTGGCCTTTGACCGTAATAAGCTCCGGATCGCCAGGACCCGCTCCAACGATATGTACCATATCCAATTCCTTCTTCCGTCAAGTATCTGATTGTTGTTATTTCTTCCAGCAGGTCACGATGTAGATGGGATTCAGTGCCTTCGCCATATCGTAAGGGCCCACCTGCTGCAAACGATTGATCTGCACCTGTATCGCCTCATACCCATAGATATCCGCATGATCGCGCATATACCCGATACACTGCATGAGCGTCTGCACCGTGATGCAGTTGAGCACGATACGGCCATCTGCCTTGAGCTTTGGCGTCACCACGGCGAGGATATCCGCCAGATGGCTGCCGCTGCCACCTATGAACACCGTGTCCACAGCTGGCAGGTTCTCCATGCCAGCCGGTGCCTCCGCCTCTATGACCTTGAGATTGCCCACGGCAAAATTCGCCGCATTGGCACGGATGAGGCTTACGCCCTCGGGATTGCGCTCCAGGGCATACACCGTCCCCTGCGGTGCCATACGGGCCGCCTCGATGGACAGCGAGCCCGTGCCGGCACCGATGTCATAAACGACTGCATCCGGCTTGATCCGAGCCTTGACTAAACTGAGGATACGTATCTCCTGTTTCGTCATCGGCACATTCCTGCGGATAAAAGCCTCATCATCCAGCCCTATATAATCCATCGCCAAGCCTCCTGCATCATTCGGATTTTTCTTATAACAATACGTATCTATCATACCAAATTACGCTAAAAACCTCAATGTCTGATAACTGCCAGCATATTCTGCCCAAAAACATTGTGAGTGCTTCACTTTTTGCGCTATAATAAAAGATATTGTTCCTAAGGAGTGACCTTATATGAATCATGAGAAATTTTCCACGCATATCCTCATACAAGCGGCCATGATGGCAGCCATCACGATCGTACTCGCCCAATTCCATCTGTTCCAGCTGCCGCAGGGCGGTGAAATCAGCCTGGGCACCATGGTGCCGCTGATCCTGCTGGCCCGCGCCCATGGCGTCACCATCACACTGCTGGCAGGATTCATTTGCGGCATGATCGGCCTTATGCTCAATCCTTTCATCTATCATCCCGTGCAGGTCTTGCTCGACTATCCGCTGCCCTACATGGTCATGTCCATCGCCGCGCTGTTCCGCCAGCACCTCTACCTTGGCGTCACGGCCGCCTTCACGCTCAAATTTCTCTGCCATTTCCTGTCCGGCGTCATATTCTTTGCCGCCTATGCCCCCGAAGGCATGTCGCCCTTCCTCTATTCAGCAACCTATAATGCCACGACACTCGTCCCCGATTTCATCATCTGCTGCCTGATCCTGAAGCTGCTCCCGCTCCACCGTCTGTCCACGGCTTTGCATGCTGCCCACCACCCCTGAACACCTTTCATGAAAAAACACCGAACGAGGAATCCTCTTCCTCATTCGGTGTTTTTTATTCGCAGCATCGATTTTTTTAGAGCTTAACGGTAAGAACCCGCTCCGTCTCATCCAAATGTTTATCGATACGCTTTGCCTTTTCCGCGCCATTCGTTAGCGCTACTACGGTCGTAAGCGGCTTGCCAGCCTGCTTGATGGCCGCAGCATCAAAACGGATCAGCGCATCGCCGCGGCTGACTTTCGCGCCCTGCTCGATAAGGGCCGTAAACCCTTGTCCGCCCAGCTCTACGGTATCGATACCCACATGGATGAGCACCTCAAGTCCATCGGACTCAATGGCCACGGCATGCAGCGTATCCGCCAGCAGCTTTATCGTGCCATCACAGGGAGCCGTTATCGTATCCGCGCCCTCTGCCGGCTCGACAGCAAAGCCATCGCCCATCATTTTCTGCGAAAATACCGCATCATCGACCTCCGTGATATCGAAAACACGGCCAGAAACCGGTGATGCAATGGTCTTCTCTTTTTTTCCAAATCCAAACAATCCAAACATGCTAAAATCCTTTCTGTATCCGGCTTTTACCGGCAAGCTTTCTTCATCGCATCCGCGACACGCTCAGCCTGCGTTCCCAGGATGACCTGAACAGCCTGTCCCTTGCAGACAACGCCCTTGGCCCCAAGCTTCTTGAGATTCTCCGCATCGACGATGCTGCTATCGCCGACCTTGAGGCGCAGACGCGTGATGCAGGAGGAAATCTCCAGCAGGTTCTCCTTGCCGCCCAGGCTGCCAATCAGCTGCTCGACATAAGCCGCATCCTCAGCCGCATTTGCCTCTTCGTCGGAATGTCAAAATGACGGATACTCCAGCTGAAAATCACATAGTACAGCACAAAGAACACCAGGCCAATGCCGATGATGTAAACCGGATTCGTCGCCAGCCCCCAGTTAAGTACATAGTCGATGGCACCGCCCGAGAAACCGAAGCCATGCAAGACTCCCATACTATAGGTAACCGAAAGCGCCAGACCCGTGAGAATCGCATGAATGACATAGAGCGCCGGTGCCAGGAACATAAACATAAACTCAATCGGCTCCGTGATACCCGTCAAAAACGAAGTGAACGCAACCGAAGCCAAGGCACCAGCGATGACCGGACGCTTCTCCGGCTTGGCAGCCCGATACATGGCCAGCGCTACAGCTGGCATACCGAACATCATCATGACAAAGAAACCAGCCATAAACATGCCCGCCTGCGGATCGCCCGCAAAGAAGCGGTTGAGATCGCCCGTAGCGACGACACCAGCCGGCGTCGTATACTCACCGAACACGAACCAGATAAAGCTGTTGAGGATATGATGCAGGCCGAACGGAATCAGCAAACGGTTCAGCACACCATAGACGAACGTGCCGACCACACCGGCACTGATGATCCATTCGCCGATGCCATGGATAAACGTCTGGCAAGGTCCCCAGATTACCCCAAAGATGCCTGCTAATACAATAGAAACGACAGCCGTCACAATCGGCACGAAGCGCCGCCCCGCGAAAAAGCCCAGGAACTCCGGCATCTTGATATCATAAAAGCGGTTATAGAGGACACCGGCCTCGATGCCGCTGACAATACCTGCCAGCACGCTCATATTGAGCGTCTCATCGATGGCCTTTAATCCCGAGGTGAGCACCAGATAGCCGATGCCGCCAGCCAGGCCGGCAGCGCCATTGTTCTCACGTGCCAGGCCTACGGCGATGCCGATAGCAAAAATAAGTGCGAGGTTGTCGAAAACCGCACCGCCAGCCTTCGTGATAAACGGGATATTGAATACGTCCGGCGCTCCAAGACGCAAAAGCAAAGCTGCTGCAGGCAGTACAGCAACCGGCAGCATCAGCGCTTTACCGATGCTTTGAAGTTTTTCCAAAATACTATTCATGATTATTCCCCCTTTAAAAGGTATATACTGCTTCACGTTTCCATTCCGCGGGCAGATGGGCAGCCGCCTCACGATCGACGATAACCGTGACGTCGCGATGCAGCTGCAGGATGGATGCCGGAGCCTCCGGCGTCACACTGCCACAGACAGCCTTATAGACCGCCTCGGCCTTCTTGGCGCCATTGGCCAGCAGCAATACACGGCGTGCCAGCATGATATTGCGGATGCCAAGACTGATGGCATAGCGCGGCACATCCTCGGCCCGAGCAAAAAAACGCGAATTGGCACGGATGGTCTCATCATCGAGGCGCACCTTATGCGTCATAGCCTCAAACTTGATATCCGGCTCATTGAAACCGATATGGGCATTCTGCCCAATGCCAAGGACCTGCAAATCGATGCCGCCAGCCTGACGAATCCGCTCATCATAGCGCCGTCCCTCTTCCGGCAGATCTTCTGCCATGCCATCGGGCACAAAACAGCGCTCTGGCTTCAAGTTGACCCGCGAAAATAAATGCTCCTGCATGAAATAATGATAGCTCTGCGGATTATCAGGGCTCATACCCACATATTCATCCAGATTGAACGTCGTGACCGACGAAAAATCCAAGCCAATGGTCTCATGAACCTGAATGAGCATTTCATAGAGACCCACTGGCGTACTGCCAGTAGCAAGCCCCAGGACACTCGCTGGCTTCAGGTACAACTGCCCCGAAACGATCTTAGCCGCCTCCCGGCTCATCGCCTCATAATCCTCGGTAAAGATGATACGCATCTTACTCCTCCTTTCCTTTTCCATTCCCTTACCAGAAGGAATCCTATTTTGCTCAGACAAAAATAAACCGCCGAGCTCTACCCACTGCGGTCACATTTATTATACGTCCTCTCCTGCTGACTCGTCAACATCTAACTGCGTATTATCCATAAAGCTGGACGCGCATCCTGGCCCTTCCTAACAAAAATGACCGGTCAAATCATACATCAGATTTGACCGGTCATTTATCTGTCAATTGTCAAATGTCAAAAGTCAACCGTCAAATGTCAACTTTGACTTGTCAGCACATCTTGGCGCCAGCCGGGATATGCGGGTCGAGCTGCAGGAGGTGCAGTTTCTCTTCGCCTTCCTCTTTGTGGACGGCGGAAATCAGCATGCCGCAGGACTCGATGCCCATCATTGCGCGCGGCGGCAGGTTGACGATGGCCATGAGCGTCTTGCCGATAAGCTGCTCCGGCTCATAGAAGGCATGGATGCCCGAAAGGATCGTGCGATCCGTGCCCGTGCCATCATCGAGCGTGAACTGCAGAAGCTTCTTGCTCTTCTTGACGGCCACGCAGTCCTTGACCTTTACGGCACGGAAATCACATTTGCAGAACGTATCGAAGTCAACCATGTCCTCATAGAGCGGTTCGACCTCGACCTTCGAGAAGTCAATCTTCTCCGGCATAGCAGCTGCCGGTGCCTCAGCCAGCGGCGCTGGCGTCCCGAGCGGTTTCATCGTCGGGAACAGCAGGACGTCGCGGATCGAAGCCGCATCCGTCAGCAGCATGACGAGACGATCGATGCCGATGCCGACACCGCCCGTTGGCGGCAGGCCATACTCGAGCGCCGTGACGAAATCCTCGTCCATGCCATGGGCTTCATCGTCGCCAGCTTCACGCTGCTTGAGCTGATCCTCGAAGCGGCCCTTCTGGTCGATAGGATCGTTGAGCTCGGTAAAGCCATTGGCAAGTTCGCGGCCATAAATGAAGAACTCGAAACGGTCCGTGATGCGCGGATCGTCCGCGTTGCGCTTGGCCAGCGGCGAAATCTCTGTCGGATGGCCCGTGATGAACGTCGGCTGCATGAGCGTCTCCTCGACCTTTTCCTCAAACGCAGCATTGAGGATACCGCCGATGCCATGACGCTGCTCATACGGTACACCGATTTCATCAGCCAGCTTGCGGGCTTCTTCGACCGTCTCGCAAGCCATGAAGTCCTTGCCCGTAGCTTCTTTTACGGCCTCGTTCATGCTGATGCGTTTTACTTTCGAGAGATCGATTTCGACCCCCTGGTAGTTGATGACCGTCGTGCCGAGAACTTTTTCTGCGGCATTGGCCACAATACCCTCGGTAAGGTCCATCATGTCCTTGTAGTCAGCGAAAGCCTGATAGAACTCAATCGACGTGAACTCCGGATTATGGCGGACGTCCATGCCCTCGTTGCGGAAGATACGGCCAATCTCATAGACGCGGTCAAGGCCGCCGACAATCAAGCGCTTGAGGTTGAGCTCCGTAGCGATGCGCAGATAGAGGTCGATGCCGAGCGTATTGTGATGGGTGATGAACGGACGCGCCGCTGCACCGCCGGCAATCGTCGACAGGACCGGCGTCTCCACTTCCAGATAGTCACGCGCATCGAGATACTCGCGGACTGCGCGGATAATCTGCGTGCGCTTGCGGAACGTATCGCGGACATCCTGGTTCATGATGAGATCGAGATAGCGCTGGCGGTAGCGGATATCGACGTCCTGCAGACCATGGAATTTCTCCGGCAGCGGACGCAGGGATTTGCTCAGCAGATCGAAATCTTCAACACGTACCGTGACCTCGCCGCGATGCGTCTTGAAGACAACGCCGCGGATACCGACGATATCGCCGATATCGAGCTTGCGGAACTGCTGCTTGTACTTCTCCTCGCCGAGCACGTCGACCTTGAAGTAGACCTGGATGTTGCCCGTGCGGTCGTTGAGCGTGCAGAACGAAGCCTTGCCATGGCCACGGATAGCCATAAGACGGCCAGCAATCGTTACCTCCGGCCCTTCTTCGTCGCCTTCAAGTCCATCGTGCTTTGCCTTGATATCGGCAGCATAGTCCGTGACCTCATAGCGATGGCCGAACGGAGCTACACCGATTTCCTTGAACGCTTCCATCTTCTCGCGGCGGACCTTGAGCATCTCGTTGAGATCCTGCTCCTGGCCCTGCTGATTTTCCTTATTCTCTGCCATAAAAGCGAATTCTCCTATCTATTTCCTGCGATTCTTAGCCTTTGATTTCTTCAATCTTGTACTGGATGATGCCAGCCGGCGCATGCACGTCAACCGTCGTGCCGACCTTCTGACCCAGGAGCGCCTGACCGAGCGGGCTCTCATTGGAAATCTTGCCCTCGTCCGGATCAGCCTCCGTCGAACCGACAATCATGAACGTCTGCGGACCATCCTCGGCGAATTCCACATCGAGGACGACAACCTTCGAGCCCATCTGGACGACATCGCCGCTGCCAGCTTTGATGATGTCCGAGTTGCGGATCTTAGCCTCGAGTTCCTGGATCTCACCCTCGAGGAAGGCCTGCTCGTTTTTCGCATCATCGTACTCGGAGTTCTCCGAAAGGTCACCGAGGGCAATTGCTGCCTTCAGGCGCTCAGCAATCTCAATGCGGCGTACGCTCTTGAGATAGTTTACTTTTTCCACCAGTTTATTATAGCCGTCTTCGGTCAGCATGACCTTTTTATCTGCCATGTAGAAACGCCCCTTTGCAAATTCATATGATTATTCTATGGTAACTAACTCATTATAATTATTTTTTGAACCCTTGTCAATGAGCGCCAGCTTCTGCGCACGTGTGAGCTGTTTGATCTGCCATTCACGGCGCTGCGCCTCGCGTTTGTCCGCAAAGGCCTCGAAATAGACAAGACGCACAGGCAGGCGCGAGCGCGTATACTTCGCGCCCTGCCCGGCATTGTGCGTCTTTACCCGTTTTTCCAGGTCGTTCGTCCAACCGGTATAGAGGCTGCCATCCCCACATACAAGGATATAGGTATAGGCAGCAGCCATTATTCTGCTTCTTTGATGGTGACTTTTTCCATCACGACGTCATAAACCGGGCGATCCTGGAAACCAGTCTGCGTATGGCCGATGTCGCGGACAACATCCATGCCCTTTACGACCTTGCCGAAAATCGTATGATGATTGTTGAGCCACGGCGTCTTGGCCAGCGTGATGAAGAACTGGCTGCCGCCCGTATGCGGCATACCCGTATTGGCCATCGCCAGGATGCCCTCGCCATCAAACGTCAAATCATCGCGGAACTCATCCTCGATCGTGTAGCCCGGGCCGCCCGTACCAAGGCCAGTCGGATCGCCGCCCTGGATCATAAACCCATCGATGACGCGATGGAAAATGATGCCATCATAGAAGCCCTTCTGCGCAAGATCGATGAAATTCTTCGTCGTAATCGGCGTCTTGTCCTCGAAAAGCTCGATCTCAATCGTTCCTTTATTCGTCTGGATTACTGCAATGCGATTCGCCACTTTTTTCGTTCCTCCATTATCTGCACTGCCCGCAGCCAGGCAGCCGCCAGTCAGCAGCATGACCCCTGCGAGCACTATAATCAATATCTTCTTCATTTTACCGTATAACCTCCTGTCATTTCAACTACCAATCCTTCAAACCGTGAAAATCCGCTGCTCCCCTGGACGCAATGGCGACCAGACAGGGAATTTGCGTGCTGCAGGGAAAAAATCCGCAGCTGGCTGCCAGCCGGATTCCGTGAGATCATGCATCGTGATGAGCGCACCGATATCCGTCACGCGGACAAATTCGCGTGCGCCTTTGTCCTGCATCGGCCCCAAACGGCCATCGACAGGGAAGAACGCCAGGGAAGCCTTCATGCCTTCTAGCTTCTTTAGCTGCTTGCGGAAGGCATTTTCTGCGAGCCTGCGATTCTCTGCCGTCTCGCCGGTCCAATCCCACCAGTTGAAGTCACCGGCATGGAAAATGCTCTTGCCAGCCGCCTTGTCTGTAACCCGGAACGCCACCCCAGTATCGGTGGAGTCATAGGATTCTACCTTAATGCAGGCATCTTCCCATTCCTCATACGGGCGCATATAGGTGACCTTATCCTGCGGGAACATCCGGCCGCGCTTCGTCCGCCTTATGTCATAGCCGAATACATAGCGCGCCGCCTCCTGCTGATAGTTTAGGATATGTTGATCGAAATGATCGAAATGCGCATGCGAGGCAAAGATATACACCGCATCATGCCCGCCTGCGCGTATCGCCTGCCCGACAATATCCTGCTGATCCTCAAAATCATCAAAGACGAGCAGTGTGCGGCCGGCGCGTACGAGAAAACCACTGTTCAAAAGATACGTAACCGTAATCTCCATTAAGTATCCTTCCCTTCATAGCGCTTGATGACATTGCCTATGCGTACACCTGGCGAACTGAAACCGCGCCCCATGACCTCATTGGCCGACATGATGATCATAAAGGCATCGCTGTCGATAGCGTTGACGATCATCTTGATTTTCGCGACCTGCGTAAGCGTCACGACGACGAAGACAACATTGCGCTCCCGCCGCGTGAACGCGCCCTGTCCATGCAGGAACGTGACGCCGCGGCCAACTTCCATGATAGCCTCCGCGATATGCTCCGAACGGTTGGAGACGATCAGCACTGCCTTGCGGCTGTTGAAGCCTGCAATGACTTTGTCGGTAACCATCGCATTCATATACATGCAAATCAGCGTGAACATCGCGGGCGCCACGCCAAACAGGAAGCCTGCCACGAGCATGATGACGCAGTTGAAGCCGAAGATGACACCGCCCATATTGAGCGAATAATACTTCTTGACGATTGCGCCAATGATATCAAAGCCACCGGTACTGCCGTTCATGCGGAATACCAGCCCGTAGCCAATGCCATTGAAGACGCCGCCGAAGATTGCCGCCAGCATGATGTCATTGACCGGTGCATAGGCATTGAGAAAGCGCGTGCAATCCAGGCAGAACGAAAAAATCGCCGTGCCAATGACCACATCAACCGTATAGCCACGCCCCAATGTCTTCCAGGCCGCCGCCAGAAGCGGCAGATTATAGGCAAAGGTCTGCAAGCCGATAGGCAGCTGCGCTAAATAGTAAACAATGATTGCAATGCCCGTCGCACCGCCTGTCAGCAAATGCGACGGTACCAGGAACAGATTGATGGAGCAGCTGGCAATCAAGCAGCCCAGCGTGATGCCTGCATAACGCAGCAGGCGGTGCTCCAGCATCCGCAGCTGAATCATTCCGTCAAACCTCCCAGCTTAACCGGCTTCGCTGCTGGCAGATTGGACATATCGATTTCCTTCCCAGCCATATTCAGCGATATGCTCTTATCTTCCGGCTCTTCGAAGAGTTCCGGCCGTGCCTGCATCAGCGCCTCGATTTCCTCATCATTCATCGGCAATCCGGTGATGCGCATGACCACCAGCGAATCATTATCCATATTGACTTGCAGCATCAAATGCTGGAACTTATTCTTGGGATTGTCATAGACATAAAACTTATTCCCCATGATGTTCTGAGCCTTCTGCTTGCCATAGACCTTCTGGATCAAGGCCGGCGTCGCACCATAGCGGACACCGCCTCTTGCCTCATACTGCTTATTCTTGACGATGATGTCGATGACCTCACCTGTCGCGACGGCGTAGCCGATGGTATAGTCGCCTGCATAATCACATTCTTTGACCAGGACATCCTGGATGCGTACGGTGCGATCGTAAACCGGCTTGCCAAACACTGCCTCCACGGCGGCCGCATCAGCGCCCAGCGCTACCTGCCGGCAAGAAAAATCTGCTACCACCGGCTTTGCTGCCTCGGCCTCCGGCGAAATCAGCATGACCACGGCCGCCATCAATACCAGTACCATGCGCATCCCTTGGCGCAATAACTCCTGTTTCATAACAACCTCTTTCCCTTCCTGCCACTCAAAAGGCAAAATTGCCATCTTTAAATACCTGTACCTGCCTGCCGTCCTTTGTCGTGCCGACGATATCCAAATCACGTGTACCAATCATGAAATCCTCGTGCAGCAGCGAATCATTGACACCATGCTGCAAAAGCGTCACGCTGTCCATCGCTTCGCCGCCCTCGATGCAGGTCGGATAGGCTTTGCCCAGCGCCAAATGGCACGACGCATTCTCATCGAACAGCGTATTGTAAAACAAAATGCCGCTCTTAGAAATCGGCGAATCGTACGGTACCAAAGCGACCTCGCCCAAGTAGCGCGCACCTTCATCCGTTTCGAGCAGCCCCTTTAAGATTTCCCCGCCCTTCTCGGCCGAGTAGTCCACGACTTTCCCCTCCTTGAACGTCAGCGTGAAACCTTCAATCAGATTGCCATTGAAATTCAGAGGCTTGGATGCTTTGACAGTGCCATTGACGCCCTCGCGTTTAGGCAGCGTATAGACTTCTTCCGTCGGCATATTGGCCGCAAACTGCACGCCGAGCTCCGAATCCTCCGCGCCGCCAGCCCAGATATGTCCCTCGGGCAGCTCGACGGTAAGGTCAGTACCGCTGTCATTCGTATAGTGCAGCGATACAAAAGCATTATCGTTCATGAACTTGGCCGCCTTTTGCAGGAAAGCGATATGCTCCTGCCAAACAGCCACCGTATCCGTGCCCGCTTCGATGCGTACCGTCTGGAAGATAGCCTGCCAGAGCTTTGCCACAGCCTCGTCGGCGGAAACCTCCGGAAATACCTTCTGGGCCCAGCTCCTGGTCGGCACCGAGACCACGCACCAGGTATTGCGGTTGTTCATGAGCCTTGCCCGGTACTCCAAGAGCGCTGCCCCTGCGGCCTGCTGCGAGAGCTTGAGCTTTTCCGGATCGATATCCTTAAAGATTTCCGGATCGCGGGCCGCAATGGATACGAACGCCGCCCCCTGCTCGGCATAATCCGTATAGAACTTGCGCCGCCACTCCGGGAACTCCGTGAAAAGCTCCTTTTTGCCGCCCGCATAGCGGATATGCGCCAGCAGCTCATCGCCCCAGCTTACAACGACATCATGTGCCCCCGCTGCAAATGCCTCCTCGGCCATGATGCGGGCAAAATCCGCACACTCGATGGGCGAATTGATGACGAGAATCTGATCCTTTTGCAGATTGACGCCGACCTTCACGACAAGCTGGGCATATTTCTGTAATAACTCTTTTTGCATACTCATACTTCCTCCGTATCAAACAGCAGCGTCACGGGTCCATCGTTTATGGACTCGACCTGCATATCTGCCCCAAACTCTCCCTGCGCTACAGTAAAGCCCTTAGCACGCAGCTCCTGCATGAACTGCTCATAGAGCGGTTTGGCTAAATCCGGTTTAGCCGCATGGCTGAACCCTGGCCGCCGTTTCTTGAGGTCAGCGTAAAGCGTGAACTGCGAGATGACCAAAAAGGAGCCGCCCACCTGCCCGATGCTCAGATTCATCTTGCCAGCCTCATCGGAAAACACGCGCACATTGGCAATCTTCTCCGCCAGATGCGCACACGTTTCCGCATCATCATCCGGGCCAATCCCCAGCAGCACGAGAAAACCCTGCCCGATCGCGCCGTTGACCTTGCCATCGATCCGCACCGCTGCCGACTTCACCCTGGTTACCACAGCCTTCATATTGTTCCTCCCTCAATACATATACGGCCGGACAAAATCACTGACCGTCTGGAAATATCGTTTCTGATCCTTCTGTGAAGACGCTGCATGGATAGCACCATCAACCAGCAATAATTTCTTTTCCGGCACTCTCGCCTCTTTGAAAAGTTTTTCCGCCATATCCACGGGCACCAGCGTATCTTTCTTGCCATGGATAAACAGGATGGGCAGCTTCGACCGCCGCACGGCCATTACCGGTTCAGCATCATGCAAGCTGAAGCCTGCGACCTTCTGGCAGCGCCAATCCAAAAGATTCATCGCGGGGAACGCCGGCAAATTAAACGAAACGGTCAGCTGATGGACAAGCAGGTCAAACGCACTCGTATACCCGCAGTCCTCGATGCAGGCCACAGTCTGCGTTGGCAAATCATCACGTGCTGCAGCGAGCATCACCGTCGCAGCCCCCATCGATACGCCATGCAGAATAATCCTGGCCTGCGGATGGCGCCTGGCAATCAGCCTTGCCCAGGCCGCAATATCTCCGCTCTCTTTATAGCCCATCGTCAGGTACTTGCCTTCACTGTTGCCCGAAGCCCGCAAATCCGGCGTCAATACATGGTATCCCATCAGCAGATAATTTTCGGCGATATACCACGAATTCTGCTGGGTGCAGCCATAGCCATGCGCGATAATCACCCAGCGCTCGCTGTCCTGCCTGGGGGAAAAATGCGTAGCCTCAAGCTGCAGGCCGTCCGCTGCCTGCAAGTCCCATACTTCATTCTCATATTCCGGTTTATTGAACTGCCTTGCCTCAGGCGGCATCAAAAGCGCATAAGCGCGCGGCGGTTCCTGCGGATTCTCCTCCGTACCGCGCTCCAGCCCGAAGTGTACCGCATAATTGCCAATAAAATATCCTGCCCCCATGACGAAAACTGTCGTAGCAGCCACCAAAGTGATGACTGCCGTCAGGAGACAGGATAGGATAGTCTTCTTCATGGAATCACCTTTCATGTTTTCAAAAAATGCGATTCCATTATATCATCTTTTGCTGAAGAATACTTTTAATTTTTTATTTCCCCGCTTGCATGCGGTTGATCGCACTGAACAGCGCATGGAACGAAGCCGTGATAATATCGGTATCCATGCCAGCGCCCCAGGTAATATGTCCTTTATCCGATGTAATGCCGATATAAGCCATAGCCCGGGAATTCTGGCCGACCTCCAAGGCATGCTCGCTATACGTCAAGTCCTTGTAGGCAATATTGAGATTCTGCTGCAGGGCATTCGATACCGCATCGAGACGGCCGTTGCCCCTGGCCAGGAATGTGACCTTCCTGCCATCTACTTTGATATCTACCGTGCCCGAGCGCGTGCCGTCCGGCTCCTTCTTGAGCAGGAAGTCATCGAGCTCATACGGCGTCGTGACATTGACATACTCGTTCTGGAAAATCTGAAAAATTTCATCAGGCATGAGTTCCTTATGGTTATGATCCGATACGCTCTTGACGCAGTAGCCAAAGTCCTCACGCATCTTCTTCGGCATCTCGATGCCGTACTTCTGCTCCATGATAAAGCCGACGCCGCCCTTGCCGGACTGGCTGTTGATACGGATGACATCGCCATCGTACTCACGGCCGACATCCTTCGGATCGATATAGAGATACGGCAGCGTCCACTTGTCGGGATTCTTTTCTTCCTTCCACTTCATGCCCTTGGCAATCGCATCCTGATGCGAACCAGAAAATGCCGCAAAAACAAGCTTGCCCGCATACGGCTGGCGATAGCCTACCTGCATGCGCGTGAGGCTTTCATAGGTTTCCACGAGTTCGGACATATGGGAAAAATCGAGCTGCGGATCGACACCGAGTGCGAACATATTCATGCCCACCGTCACGATATCGACATTGCCCGTGCGTTCGCCATTGCCGAACAACGTGCCTTCGACGCGGTCAGCACCAGCCAGCAGGCCCATTTCGGTATCGGCCACACCGCAGCCGCGGTCATTGTGCGGATGCAGCGACAACACGACATTTTCACGGTATTTGAGATGCTTATTCATGTAGGCAACCTGCATCGCATAAACATGCGGCATGCTCATTTCAACCGTCACCGGCAAATTGATGATAGCCTTGCGGTCAGCCGTCGGCTGCCAGACATCGAGCACGGCATTGCAGACTTCGAGTGCATACTCGGGTTCCGTCCCTGTGAAGGACTCCGGCGAATACTCAAAACGGTAATCCGCCCCAGCCTCTTCGGTCAGCTGCTTCAAAAGCTTAGCCCCATCGACGGCCATCTGCTTGATTTCCTCCTTCGACTTGCGGAAAACCTGCTGACGCTGGGCAACCGATGTCGAATTATAGACATGGACGATAGCATTCTTGACCCCCTTGAGGGCCTCAAATGTCTTGCGGATGATATGCTCACGCGCCTGGGTAAGCACCTGGATCGTCACATCCTCAGGAATCAGGTCATCCTCGACCAGCCGGCGCAAAAATTCGTACTCGGTTTCTGAAGCCGCCGGAAAACCGACCTCGATCTCTTTGAATCCGACCTTGATGAGCATCTTATAGAATTCCAGCTTTTCTTCGAGGTTCATCGGCGTGATGAGTGCCTGATTGCCATCACGCATATCCACACTGCACCAGATAGGCGCATGGTCTGGCGCGTCTTTCTTCGCCCATTCGAGGTCGATCTCTGGCGGCATGAAATAACCCTTGCTGTACTTCTGATAATTCATCATCTGCGAATCCCTCCTAAAAATAAAAGCCTTTCATCTCTAAGAGACGAAAGGCTAGCTTACGTGTTACCACTCCAATTCGTGCCTGCCGGCACCTCATACAGACTCCATCAAGTCCTCCTGCGCTAACGGTCAGGCTCCGTCCCGGTTTACTTGCCTTCAGGCGTTCAGCGGGCTGCTTCAAGGTGAGTTCCGCATCCTGCCACTATTGTCTTGCACCAACCGACAACTCGCTGGAAGTTTTCCGATACGTACTATTCCTCTGCTATGCATTTCCCTGTGTTGCATACTACATTATCACATGAAAAAACATTTTGCAAGTTTTTATCTGTAAAACTGTAAACTATTTTTATTTTTTGCGCGGATTTTCTTCCGGCTCTCTCGGTGACTTCTTCGCCGCCAAACGGGCTTTTTCCTTCTCACGCTGGATTCTTTTCCGCTCTTTATGCGCCTCATAGCGCTCGCGGCCCTCTTCAAAAGCCCGCTTGGCCTCCTCCGTATCGAGAATGAGCGGTGGTACCGGTTTAGGACGCGAATTGCGGTCTAAAGCCACCATCGTGAAATAAGCCGTAAGTGCACGCTGCGGCTTGCCCTCCTGGTCGAGATCCTCGACATCGACATTTACCGCTACTTCCATGGAACTATGCCCCACAAACACAATCTCAGCCGTGCAAGTCACAAGATCGCCAATCAGAATGGGCAGATGGAACTCCAGCTCATCGACACGGGCCGTGACCACATTGGAGCGGGCATACCGGCGCGCAGCAGCATAGGCTGTCGAGTCCATCATCTTCATGATTTCGCCGCCATGAACATTGCCATTGGGATTTGTCTGGCTCGGCATCATGACCTGACTGATTACGATTCTATTCTGCGCCATATCAATAACCTCCTGCGGATAACGTATCATACTGTCTCACTATAATTCTAACATTATTTACAGCATAAATACAATTGTTTTCCTGTAAAATCAACAAGCATTAGGATAACGGATTTCCCCAAGATTTACCGTAACATGTGTCACAGAAATCGTGCCAAAACAAAAAGTCTCCTCCATTAATTGAAGAAGACTTTTCTGCATGATCATTCACTGATGCTTTGGCGGATGGCCTGACAGGTTTCCTCATAACACATGCCAACCTCTTTCGCCAGCCGTCCGATCTCTTCGCTGCTCTGCCCAGTCCGTATCGCCTGGACGGCTGCGTCAGCCGCTTCAAATAACCGCATAAGGCTCAAGTTGCCCGACGTTCCCTTGAGCGTATGGACGCTCCTCTCAGCCAGCGCGAGATCCCCTGCTGCCAGTTCCTGTACAAAATCCGCATATGAGCCATCGACAAGGAATTTAAGCAGGAATTTATGATAAAGTGCCACATTGCCCATAAAACGCTCTAAGCCTTTATCGTAATCTACCCCTGCCTGTTCCAGTGTTGCCTTTATCTGCATCTGTTCCATGAGATTCGCCTCCCAGCCCTTTGCACTATTTCATGAATTGATCGATTGCCTTATTGAGCTGCGCAATCGCCTCTTTGTCATTCTCCTTGACCGCATCGACAACGCAATGCTCCAGATGGTCCTTGAGGATAATCTTGCTGACTCCATTTATCGCGCTGCGTACCGCTGAAAGCTGCACGAGCACCTCGCTGCAATCACGCCCCTCCTCCACCATGCGCTTGATGGCTTCGAGATGGCCGATAAGCCGTGACATACGGTTGAGGACAGCCTTTGTCTGCGTATGGCTGTGCTGATGCCCATGACTGCCAGGCATATGCGTGTGCTGGATTGTCGTACCATCCGCTAAAACATGCGTATGGACATGTCCCTGTTCCTGTGCGCTGGCAATGTCGTCTATTTTGTCTTCTGCCACGAATGAGCCTCCTTAGGTACTAGCTTTTCTCTATATCTGTTCTTGATTACCGCATGCTTTTCCTGCCAGCTTTTTCTGCCAGCAGTAAAAAGTTTTCAAGAAGAAGGCCTTCCCTGCCGGGAAGGCCCAAAACAGCAAACAATACTTACTTCACAGCAAGCGTCAGCATTTCGCCATTGATATTCCATTCTTTGGCCTGACCAGCGAGACTATCATAGACCACTGTATCGGCCAGCGTGATTTCCTTGAGATATGCTTCGTTCTTCTTGACGATGCTTGCAAGTTTTTCATTGCCACTGAGGCTGACCGTGATATGGTCGGTGACCTCAAAGCCATTTTCCTTGCGCATGGTCTGGACCTTGCTGATGATCTCACGGACGAACCCTTCCTCAAGCAGCTCTTCGGTAAGCGTCGTATCGAGCGCAATCGTCACACCATTGTAACGCTGGCAGTTGAAGCCTTCTTTCTGTGCCATCGAGACTTCGACATCCTCCGGCGTCAGCGTGACCTCGCCGCTAGCAAGCGACAGTTTGAGCGTCCCCGTGCTGTCAAGCTCGGCCTTAGCCTTGGAACCATTGAGTTTGCCAAGGGCTGCCTTGATTTCACCGATCTGCTTGCCGACTTTCGGCCCCAACACACGGAACTGCGGCTTGAAGCTGTAGGTGAGATATTCTTCCATATCGTCTTTGAAGGTCACAGCCTTGACATTGAGCTCATCTTCGACAATTTTCTGGAAGAACTCCGGCAGCTCACGGCCGGCATGGACAAACATATTGGCAACCGGCTGGCGGTTCTTGATATTCGTTTCATTGCGCGATGCGCGGCCGAGCACGACGATTTCGAGTACGAGTTCCATGTTGGCCTCGAGCTCTTCATCGATCCAGGCCTCGTTGACTGCCGGGAAATCAGCCAGATGTACGGACTCCGGTGCCTGCTTGTCGATGCTGCAAACGAGGTTGCGATAGATGGACTCCGTGATGAACGGAACCATCGGTGCCGCCGTCTTGGCCGTCGTAACCAGCGCCGTCCAGAGCGTCATATAGGCATTGATCTTATCCTGCTCCATGCCCTTCGCCCAGAAACGGCTGCGGCTGCCACGCACATACCAGTTGGAAAGCTCATCGACGAAAGCCTGCAGAGCTTTCGCAGCCTCGGTTACGCGATAGTTCGAAAGGTCATTATCGACTTCTTTGACCATCGTATTGAGACGCGACAGTACCCATTTATCCATGACGCCAAGCTTATCATAGTCCAGCGTGTATTTCGTTGCATCGAACTGATCGATATTTGCGTAGAGCACGAAGAACGCATAGGTATTCCAAAGCGTACCCATGAATTTGCGCTGGCCTTCCTGCACCGCATCATCATGGAAGCGGTTCGGCAGCCACGGGGCACTATTCTCATAGAAGTACCAACGGATGGCATCAGCACCATGCTGGCGCAGTGCGTCCATCGGATCGACGGCATTGCCCTTCGACTTGCTCATCTTGCGGCCATCCTTATCCTGGACATGACCGAGAACGATGACATTCTTGTACGGCGCCTTGTGGAACAGCAGCGTCGAGATGGCCATCAGCGAGTAGAACCAGCCACGCGTCTGATCGACAGCCTCGGAAATGAAGTCCGCCGGGAAGCGCTTCTCGAAGATGTCCTTGTTCTCGAACGGATAATGCCACTGCGCAAACGGCATCGAACCAGAATCGAACCAGCAGTCGATAACCTCAGATACGCGGTGCATTTCCTTGCCGCACTGCGGGCACTTGATGGTTACCTTATCGATGAACGGACGATGCAGCTCGATTTCCTCCGGGCAGTTATCCGACATGGACTTGAGCTCCTCAATGGAGCCGATAGCATGCTGATGCCCGCATTCGCATTCCCATACCGGCAGCGGCGTGCCCCAGTAGCGGTTACGCGAGAGGCCCCAATCCTGCACATGCTCGAGCCAGTCACCAAAACGGCCCTTGCCGATGGATTTTGGAATCCAGTTGACCGTGTTGTTATTGGCTACGAGTTCATCCTTGACATCGGTCATCTTGATGAACCAGGTCGAACGCGCATAGTAGAGCAGCGGCGTATCGCAGCGCCAGCAGTGCGGATAGCTGTGCGTGAATTCCGGTGCCTTGAAGAGCAGGCCTTTATTCTTAAGATCTTCCAGGATCATCGGGTCAGCCTTCTTGACGAATACACCGGCCCAGTCTGTCTCCTCGGTGAGTTCGCCCTTGCCATTGACGAGATTGACAAACGCGATGTTGTACTTCTGGCAGACACGGTTATCGTCTTCACCGAAAGCCGGGGCTAAATGGACGATACCCGTACCATCTTCAGTCGTGACATAACCATCGCAGGTTACGATATGTGCCTTCTTTCCCGGCTGTTTGGCAATGGCCTCACTAGCAAACGGATAGAGCGGCTCATAAGCACGGCCTTCCAGCTCCTGGCCCTTGAATTTTTCAAGGACCTCACGCTCGCCCTCAACGCCTTCGAATACTTTTTCCACCAAAGCTTCGGCCAGGATGTAATCTTTGCCATTGACCCGGAGTTTTACATAATCGACATCCGGATTGACGCAAAGAGCAAGGTTCGACGGCAGCGTCCACGGCGTCGTTGTCCAAGCCAGGAAGTACGTGTTCTCCTCATCCTTGACCTTGAACGTGACCATCGCCGAACGCTCGGTGACATCTTTATAGCCCTGCGCAACCTCATGACTCGAAAGCGGCGTGCCGCAGCGCGGGCAATACGGAACAACCTTGTACCCTTTATACAGGAGGCCCTTGTTCCAGATTTCCTTGAGTGCCCACCACTCAGACTCGATAAAGTTATTCTCATACGTGATGTATGGATTATCCATATCGGCCCAGAAACCAACGACATCGGAGAATTCTTCCCACATGCCTTTGTACTTCCAGACTGACTCACGGCATTTCTTGATGAACGGCTCGATACCGTACTCTTCGATCTGCTCCTTGCCATTGATGCCGACAGCCTTCTCGACCTCGAGCTCAACCGGCAGGCCATGCGTATCCCAGCCCGCTTTGCGCAGAACTTTCTTGCCCTTCATGGACTGGAAACGCGGCAGCATATCCTTGATGACACGCGTGAGCACATGACCGATATGCGGCTTGCCGTTAGCCGTCGGCGGGCCATCATAGAACGTGAACGTATCGCAGCCTTCACGCTGGTCGATAGCTTTCTGGGCGATGTTGTTGTCTTTCCAAAACTTCAGGACTTCCTGCTCGCGTTCCACGAAGTTCAGGTTAGTGTCTACCTTACTGTACAAAGCGGATTCCTCCTCCTAATAGAAAAAGCCTGCATCCCAAAACAGGATGCAGGCTATAATACCTACACTAAAACCACCTATTTTTCACGTACCATCATACGCTATTCCATAACGGGGAATACCGGCCCGGCTTACTCGCATTCTTTCAGCCTGCTGCTCCGAAGTGATTTTCTGCCCCCGCTACTCGCTACCGGCTCACACCTGCCCCGGTTCGCTTGAACTTTCGCTGAAGACATACTCTCTTCATCCACGCATTTACATGTTAACAGCACTTATTGTACCATACGGAAAGACAGAATTCAATTCTTTTTTCAAAAACCTTTCCTTCAAATTTAAGTGCACCTAAGCTATAATTAACAGTGTTTCGACAATAACTATCCAGCTGCCTGGCAGCTGTCGATCTTTTGGAGGCCTATATGCATCAATATCTTTTCTTCATCGGCGACTTTCCGGTCCGCGCTTACGGACTTGTCCTGTCGCTTTCCATCATTCTGGCAACCGGCGTTGGCTACTTCCTTGCGAAACAGGAACGTTGCGGCTATGAAAAACACATCGTCGACATGGGCATATATTGCGGCATCGCCGGGTTGCTCGGAGCCCGTCTCTGGGATGTTTTCTTCTTTGACTGGAATTACTACAGCAAGCACCTGACCGAATTATTCAATGTCTGGCAAGGCGGCATGGCTATTCAGGGCGGCGTAACCCTCGGCGTGATTACCGGCATCCTCTACTGCCGCCATCATAAACTCGACACCCTTCGGCTCATGGACGTATTAGCTCCGGCCATCATTCTCGGGCAGGCACTTGGGCGCTGTGCCAATCTCCTCAATGGTGATGCTTTCGGAGCACCGACTGGCAGTTCTTTCGGCATTGTCTATCCTGCCACGACGCTGGCTGCGCATACCTATGGCACACAACCGCTCTGGCCCGCCGAGATCTGGGAGGGACAACTCGACGTTGTCATCTTCGCCCTGCTGATCATGTATCGCTGTACCAAGCACGCCAAAGGGCAGTGCTTTGCCCTCTATGTCATGCTCTACAGTGCCGCTCGCTTTGGCCTTGAATTTCTCCGCGGCGATTACGCCGAAAAGACGCTGGCCTTCATGACCAGTGCACAAACTACCAGCTTCGTTGCCTTTACGCTTGCCTTCCTATGCTTTATCGCTCTGGCCTGGAAAGCACGCCAGCAAACCATTTAACAGACTGGACACAAACATAAAGCAGCAGGAGATTCCACTTGCAAAACCAGGGCAGGATTTTCTCTATTTTTTGTAGAACATAACCAATGATTCTTTCATGCAACGTAATATGCGAAGGAGGAAGCTTCATGGTTTTTTCTTCCAATGTATTCTTGTTTATATTCCTGCCAATGATACTTCTGCTTTACTACAATCCATTTTGCCAAAGCCGGAAATTCCGCAATGTATTATTGCTCATCGCCAGCCTTCTTTTTTACGGCTGGGGTGAGCCTTTCTTTATCTGGTTGATGCTTATTTCCATCATCGTCGGCTGGCAAGTTGGCCTCCGGATGACAGCAGCAGCTACGCAAAAGAAACGCAAGTTATGGCTTTCTCTTGGCGCCGCCTTTCATTTGAGCATGCTGTTCGTCTTTAAGTATCTTACCTTTGCGGCCACTCAGCTGGGACTTTTGCTGCAAAAAGATTTTTCTGCGATCCAGCTGGCCCTGCCCATTGGAATTTCTTTCTTTACCTTCCAGCTTCTTTCCTATCTTCTCGATATCTATTACGGGAAGGCTCAGGCCCAGCGGAATGTGCTGCATGTCGGCCTCTACATTGCTTTGTTTCCTCAGCTTATTGCCGGCCCGATTGTGCGTTATGCTGACATTGAACGGGAAATCGTAAGCCGCCAGGAAACCCGGCAGGATTTCACCGCCGGCATGATACGCTTCAGTTACGGGTTAGCCAAAAAAGTACTGCTGGCCAATTACCTGGCAGTCATTGCTATGAACAGCCGCTTCATAGCAGGACAGGAGCCCCTTTCCGTATCAGCAGCCTGGCTCGGTGCTATCGCTTACACGCTTCAGATTTACTTTGACTTCTCCGGCTACTCGGATATGGCCATCGGACTGGGGCAAATGTTTGGCTTCCATTTCCGGGAAAATTTCAACTATCCCTATATTTCCCGCAGTGTAACGGAATTTTGGCACCGCTGGCATATCTCTCTGTCCTCCTGGTTCCGGGACTATGTCTATATTCCGCTCGGCGGCAGCCGGTGCAGCCGTGGACGTCTGGCCTTAAACCTCTTTATCGTTTGGTCGCTGACAGGCTTCTGGCATGGCGCCAATTGGACCTTTTTAGTTTGGGGACTGATTTATTTCCTGTTGCTGATTCTGGAAAAGTTTACCAGCTTTACTGACCACATTGGTATTTTCGGTCATCTCTACACGTTGCTGGCTGTCATTACTGCCTGGGTGATATTCCAGTTTCCTGACCTTGGACAAAGCCTGTCTTATCTAAGCATGATGTGGGGACAGGCCGGTAATCCGCTTGTTGATGAACGGGCTGTACATTTTCTCACTAGCGGCTGGCTGATTTGGCTTATGGGGCTGGCTTTTTCTCTTCCCCTCTATCCTTGGCTTGCTGCGCGCTGGCGCTGTTGGCACTCAATGGCCGAGCCTTGTCTGGCTACGATTCTCTTTCTGCTTTCCCTTATTGCTACTGTAGCGGGGAATTATAATCCCTTTATCTATTTTAACTTTTGAGGTATAGCTATGAGCATTCGTGACTATATGATGCGTTTTTGCGCTGGGCTTTTAGTGCTGGCTTTTGCCATGATATTTATCCGCTGGTTTACCGTGGTAGTTCTGATTGATCACTGTAAATGGGACAACGCGCTGACCAGGCTGGTTCTTTGGGATAATTGGCGTCTGCCCGAACGTATTCATCCTCGGGAAAAAGATATTGACTGGGCTGGTCTCTATCCTTTCCTTGAACCACAGCCGGAACGCTCCTTACTGACAGAAATACGTCAGCAGGAAAACAAAATACGGGAAGAACAGGCTCGCATTGCCAGCTGGAGCGAAACTTATTTCCCCGGTTACACGAACATCGTAGAAACTGGCCGGCGCTATGACCAGCTCATTGGCTGGGATATCCGTCCGCTGGCCATCGGCAGCGTCCAGGTGCTGGCGGATGGCTGGCTCTTTTTCCCCACCCTGCCCTTTGACATTCAGGAGTACATTAACGAAACAGCTTCCTTAGCTGATTTTTGTAAGCAGCAGGGCGCAAAATTCCTGTTCGTTCCCAATCCACCTGCCCTAGACACGGCAACAGATAGCACTTTCATCGGCCAGCTGGATTTCAGTCTGCAAAAAAAAGATGCAATGCTGCAGGGATTGCAGACGCGCGGTATCGCTACCCTTGACCTGTATCCATACATGCACAAGGATTTTCCTGACACACCTTACCATCAGTTATTCTTCCGGACAGACCATCATTGGCTGCCAACTACTGGTCTCTGGGCCGCTACGCATATCGCCCGATGGCTGGATACTGCAGGTGATATCCCTTTCCCTCAAGACCGGCTGTCTTTGGCCAGCTATCGGCAGGAACATTATCCGGCTTACTTCCTGGGCAGCCAAGGCAAACGGATGAGCACCGTTTTGGCTAAGCCCGACGATTTTATGCTTCTTTATCCCCTTTTCCCCACCTGCCTGCATTACGAAATTCCCGGACTGGGCATTGATACTTATGGGGATTTTTCTATCACCTACGACATGCATGAACTGGAGCATAAAGATTTTTACGGTTCCAATCCCTATGCAGCTTACAACTATGCCGATTGCTCCCTGATTCGTATCGAGAACTTTGCGCCTGAAGTGGCAGATGTTAAAATTCTCATGATCAAGGACTCCTTTGCCAACAGTGTGGCTCCCTTTCTGGCTCTCTGCGTAAAGCAGATGGATATCATCGACCCCCGCTGGTTCAAAGGGAGTATCCGCAGATATATCGATGAGACGCATCCTGACTTCGTACTGGTTCTTCACACCATCGAACTGGATTACCCGCTGGAGCGTG
This sequence comes from Pseudoselenomonas ruminantium, assembly GCA_015058575.1. GTDB lineage: Bacteria > Bacillota > Negativicutes > Selenomonadales > Selenomonadaceae > Selenomonas_A > Selenomonas_A ruminantium_O. Next base: position 893 of record SVBZ01000040.1, on the reverse strand, counting down.
ATTCTCATCAAGACGACTATGATTTCCGCTAAGGCAGGTAAACAGGCGCCCTCTTGACGCCATCCCCTGCAATCAACTATAATAGAGTGTATGTGTTTTATCGTCATCCTAGCATATTAAAAGGAGCGTAAGAAATAGTGAAAATATTAGCCCGTCATTTAACGGCCGATTTATTCAACTGCAAAAACAATAAACTCACTGACATAGAACTTATTCAAGAGAATCTGAAAGATGCGCTGGCGCGTATCGGTCATCAGCTTGTCAATCTGAATGTCCAGCAGCTTGCCGATGATCATTATGTCCTCATTGCCTTGCTGACAGACGGTCATCTTTCTCTTCATATCTATACCGATTTGAAGTACGTTGCTCTTGACGTGTTCCTCTGCCATGAGGATGCCGAACCAGATTTGATAGCGCAAGAAATCCGCAACTTCTTCAAACCAGACAAGACCAAGACTACCGTGCTTAAACGTGGCGACTTTGGCGTCGCTAAGGAAATCAAACCCAAAGTCACAACAAAAGTCGCGCCACTGCGCAAGATCCACAATACGGGCGCCAAGGTCATCCGTGCGCTGGCCCGCCGCAATCATCAGTAAAAAAATCAGCCTTCCTTCGGGAAGGCTTTTTTCATGGGCAAATATTCAGGAAACAAAAAAGCGAGCCATACGGCTCGCTTTTACGCTATACATTCAAAACTATACAGAAGAAATGCGATGTATTCGTTACGAACTATTTCAGGACGAGTTCTTTTCAAAGGAAACTCACTCGCTACGCTTTCGCTTCGCTCGGAGTAAGCGACTCGTAAAAGTTTGCGCGTCACTTCGTTCCTTCAAACTTAACTCGCTGCTTAAGTTAAGCCCTCGACTTATTAGTATTGGTCCGCTGCATGCCTT
>SVBZ01000039.1 GCA_015058575.1 Pseudoselenomonas ruminantium | reverse complement strand
GACAGTCAACTTACCGATAATATCTAATGCGTCTTTGATAGTAGGCATATCCAATTACCTCCTTCGGTGGTACTGTTTCTTACTATTATTATACGCTATTTCTCGTCAAAAATCAACCATTTGTTGTGACAGAGCCTTCTGTTTTTATGGTGCCATCGCTTTTGGCATTGTGGCAGCAGCAGTCCTTTTGGCCTTTGAGCCTGAGATGCTGGCATTGCTGGGGGCAGAAGGTGAGGTAACGGCGCATGCAGCGGCCTATTATTCCTGGTTTATCGCTGGCGCACCGTTCGTGATTTTCTCCCTGGTGCCGACGAATCTCCTGCGCACGGCCGGCTGCCCGAAAATCTCGATGAATGCTTCCATCCTCGGTGCTGCTGTCAATATCGCGCTGGACCCTGTGCTGATTTTCGGGCTTGAACTTGGCGCAGCTGGTGCGGCACTGGCAACGGTCATCGGCTATATCTGCTCGGATATCTATGCCGTGCGCTATATCCGTCGTTATTGCGCGGAGCTTTCGCTTGCTTTGCCAGCACTACGCATCAGCTGGCAGGAGGCGGCCGGTATATTTTCGATTGGCCTGGCGGCAGCTGTGACGAATTTTACGCAGACTTTTGGCATTGCGCTGACGAATCGCAGCCTGCTGCCCTATGGCAGTGATGCGATTGCCGTCATGGGCATCGTCATGAAGATCATCATGATCGTGGCCCTGGTGGTCGTGGGGCTGGCCTTTGGTGGGCAGCCGCTTATCGGCTATACCTATGGGGCCAGGGATAAAGCGCGCCTGAAAAAAGTCATTGCCTTTGCCCTGCAGGCCGTGGTGGGGACAAGCGTGGTGCTGGCCTTGGGGCTTGCCCTCTTTGCCCGGCAGGTCGTCCATGTCTTCCTCGAGGAGCCTGCGCTCATCGAGCAGGGCGTCACGATGCTCTATTGGCAGCTGCCAGCTATCGTCTTCATGGGTATCGGCCTGGTGCTCATCTGCACGTTCCAGGCTACAGGCAAGGGCCTGCCATCGCTTATGCTGTCGCTTTGCCGGCAGGGGATTGTCTATGCTTTCGCACTAGCTGTCCTGCCCTTGTGGTTTGGCTATACGGGTGTCATCGCTGCCCAGCTGGCGGCCGATATCGTGACGGTTGTCATTGCGGCCGTTTTATACCGTATTTGTCTGGCGAAGTGACAGGCAGGAATCTGTAGTTTTTTCGGGAATTATACTAGGCGAAGGGGGGAGAAGCCTATGAATAAGTCAGGCATGATACTGCTGGTGCTATTGGCAGTGGCGGTCATCGGGGGAATTGGCACATATAATTCGGTCAAGAGTGCGCGTATCGCCATCGATGCCCAGTACGGGCAGGTGGAAAACCAAATACAGCGGCGTGCCGATTTGATTCCCAATCTCGTGGCAACAGTCAAGGGGTATATGCAGTATGAAGAAAAAGTGTTGACCGAAGTGACGGCTGCCAGAGCGCAGGTGGCGGCAGCCACCTCGGGCGAGGAGATGGCAGCTGCCGATGCGCAGCTTACCGGGGCTTTGGGGCGGCTGCTGGCAGTTGCGGAAAACTATCCGGCACTCAAAGCCGATGCGCATTTCACGGAGCTCATGCGTGAGATTTCCGGCTCGGAGAACCGTATCGCGGTGGCCCGCCGTGATTATAATGCGGCCATCCGCGATTACAACGTGACCATCGGAACTTTCCCGGGCAACCTTATGGCTGGAATGTTAGGCTATCAGCCTGTCGCTCCGTTTGCGGCTGATGAGGCGGCACATCAGGTGCCGCAGGTAGCCTTTTGAAGCGGGGCTGCGCCTGCCTCGGCGCTTTGCTGTTTGCGCTGCTGCTGCTCGTGCCAGGATTTGTGGCAGCGTCTATCCCTGCGCCACCGGCAAAGGATATCTATCTGACGGATAACGCGCAGATGGTGCAGGCTGAGGACAGGCAAAATATCCTGGCGATTGGCGAAGATCTCAATCAGCGCTTTGGCGCACAGCTTGTGGTCGTGACAGTGGATACGCTGTCTGGTGAGGATATCGAAGCGTATGCCAACCGCTTGTTCCGCTTCTGGGGCATCGGCGATGCGCAGAAGAACAATGGCGTGCTGCTGCTCATTGCCAAGGATGACCGCAAGTTCCGCATCGAAGTCGGCTATGGCCTGGAGGGGGCAATTACCGATGGCTTTGCTGGCGAAGTGCTCGACGATATGAAGCCAAAGTTCCAGGCTGGCGAATACTCGGCGGGCATAAGCCAGGCCTATCAGCGTCTGGCCCGCAAGATCTATAACGAATACGATGCGGTACCGCCGGAAAACGTGCAAGTGACAGATATAGACGAGGAATGGGATTTAATCGATTACATCCTTGCCTTTGTTTTTGTGCTGGTGCTGATAGCTGTCGTTTATTTCATTGGCCCTGTCACTAGTTTTTTGGCGTCGCTCATTGTCATGGTACTGTTTTTCCTCGGCAGTGCGTTGCTCTATATCGTAACGCTGGGCCATTGGGGCAGTCTCTCGTTTGGGGGCAGCGGCAGCTCTGGCAGCCGTGGGAGCAGCTCTGGCGGCGATAGCTCCAGCAGTTCGGATTCGGATGATTCGAGTGGTTTTGGCGGCGGCAGCTCAGGCGGCGGTGGTGCCTCGGGGGGCTGGTAGATCGCTTGAAGTGCGTGGCGCAAAAGTAAAATTGACGATATCAACCGAAGATGTTAAACTTTATAAGTAGCAACATTAGTGATAATTGTTAGATATTTCGCAATCAAAGGGAAGAAGGTACATGGATCGAATCAATCAGCATACAGCTCCGGTTTATGAGGCACTGCTCGAATTGCGCAAGCGGCGGGTGGTTCCTTTTGATGTGCCCGGGCATAAGCGTGGGCGCGGCAATCCGGAGCTGCTCGATTTTTTGGGTGAGAAATGTGTAGGTGTCGATGTCAACTCGATGAAGATGCTCGACAATTTAAGCCACCCGATATCTGTCATCCGCGAGGCCGAGGAGCTTACCGCGGATGCTTTTGGTGCGCAGCATGCGTTCTTTATGGTCAACGGCACGACCTCGGCCGTGCAGGCGATGGTGCTGGCGACCGTGCGCGCTGGCGACGAGATACTGCTGCCGCGCAACGTGCACAAGAGCGTCATCAATGCGCTCGTGCTCTGCGGCGGCATACCGGTCTATGTGCCCGTGCGCGTCAATCATCAGATCGGCATTGCGACGGGCATGGCTCTGAGCGATGTCGAGAAGGCCATCCGCGAGCATCCGCGGGCTAAGGCCATCTTTGTCAACAATCCGACTTATTACGGCATTGCCTCGGACCTTAAAGGCATCGTGCGCGTCGCCCATGCGGCGGGCATGAAAGTGCTTGTCGATGAAGCCCATGGCACGCATCTCTACTTCGGCAGGAACCTGCCGGTTTCGGGCATGGCAGCTGGTGGCGATCTGGCGGCGGTCTCGATGCATAAGTCAGGCGGCAGTCTGACCCAGAGCTCCATCCTGCTTTGCGGCGAGGGGGTCGATGCCGAGTATGTGCAGCAGATCATCAACCTCACGCAGACGACGAGTGCTTCGTATCTTTTGATTTCAAGCCTTGACCTCTCCCGCCGCAACCTCGCGCTCCATGGCTGCGAGGCCTTCGAGAAGGTCAGCTCGATGGCCGAGTATGCGCGGTCGGAGATCGACGACATCGGCGGCTTCTATGCCTATGGCCGTGAGCTCATCGATGGCGACAGCGTCTACGATTTCGATGTGACGAAGCTGTCGGTTTTCACCCAGGGCATCGGTATGACGGGCATCGAGGTCTACGATATGCTGCGCGATGAGTATGACATCCAGATCGAGTTTGGCGATATCGGCAACATCCTGGCCTATATCTCGATTGGCGACCGCATCCGCGATATCGAGCGCCTTGTCGGCGCGCTTGAGGATATCGCGGGCCGCTTTGCCAAGGACAAGCGGGAGCTCTACTGCGGCGAGTTTATCGCCCCCGAGCTCGTCATGAGCCCCAAGGAGGCGTTCTATGCCAAGGGCGAGCGCCTGCCGCTAAAGGCGACGGTTGGCCGCATCTCGGGCGAGATGCTGATGTGCTATCCGCCGGGCATTCCCATCCTGACGCCAGGCGAGCGCATCACCGAGGAGATACTTACCTATATCGAGTACGCGCGGGAAAAAGGCTGTTCCCTGCAGGGAACGCAGGACCCGGAGTGCCGGGAACTGCGCATTTTGACGGAAACTTGACAAGTCAGATTGACAAGTCAAGTTGACCCGTCAATTTGACTTGTCAAAAGGGAGGAACCGAAGCAATGGAAATATGGTTTTCACAGATGGATACGGAAAACGTCAAGACTTCCGTGCGCGTGGACAAGCAGCTGTTTTCCAAGCAGAGCGAGTATCAGCGGATCGATGTCTTTGCGTCCAACGAATTTGGCCGTATGATTGTGCTCGATGGCGAAATCATCTTTTCCGAGGCCGATGAATTCATCTATAACGAAATGGTCGTACATGTGCCGATGGCCGTTCATCCCGAGGTCAGGAATGTACTGATTATCGGCGGTGGCGATGGCGGTGTGGCCAAGGTGCTCACACAGTATCCCGAGATCGAGTCCATCGATGTGGTCGAGCCCGATGAGATGTTCATCGAGGTCTCGCGGGAGTTTTTCCCCGAGACGGCCAAGGGGTTTGACGATGCGCGCGTCAAGATTACGAATATGGACGGTTTGCGCTTTTTGCGCCGCTGCCGGGATACGTATGACCTCATCATCAACGATTCGACGGACCCTTTCGGCCATACCGAGGGGCTGTTTACGCGGGAGTTCTATGGCAACTGTTACCGGGCACTGCATGATGATGGCATCATGGTCTATCAGCATGGCAGCCCGTTCTATGATGAGGATGAGGCGGCGTTCCGCGCGATGCACCGCAAGGCCTATCAGAGCTTTCCAGTGAGCCGCGTCTATCAGGCCAGCATCCCGACCTGCCCCGCGGGCATCTGGATGTTTGGCTTTGCCTCGAAGAAATATCATCCGCTCAAGGATTTTGATGCCAAGCGCTGGAATAAGCGCGGCTTGAAGACCTGGTATTATACCACGCATTTGCATAAGGGTGCTTTCATGCTGCCCAAGTATGTAGAGGACATTCTGTCAGAGGAGGAAACGAAACGATGAGTAAATTGATGATTATCGGCTGCGGTGGTGTGGCTAGCGTTGCGATCCACAAGGTGTGCCAGAACAATGGTGTTTTTGCTGAACTCTTGATTGCCAGCCGCACGGTGTCCAAGTGCGATGCCCTGAAGGAGAAACTGCAGGGCCAGACGAAGACGAAGATCACGACGGCGCAGATCGATGCCGATGATGTCGAAGCATTGACGAAACTCATCAAGGAGTACCAGCCCGATGCGGTTCTCAATGTGGCGCTTCCTTATCAGGATTTAACGATCATGGATGCCTGCCTTGCCGCTGGCGTCGATTATATCGACACGGCAAACTTCGAGCCCGAAGACACCGAAGATCCAAAATGGCGCAAGATTTACGAAAAGCGTTGCAAGGAGCTGGGCTTTTCGGCTTACTTTGACTATTCGTGGCAGTGGGCTTACGAGGACAAGTTCAAGCAGGCAGGACTTACGGCCCTTTTGGGCACGGGCTTTGACCCGGGTGTCACCTCGGTCTTTGCGGCCTATGCCAAGAAACATTACTTCGATACGATCGATACCATCGATATCCTCGACTGTAATGGCGGCGACCATGGCTATGCCTTTGCGACGAACTTCAATCCGGAAATCAACCTGCGCGAAGTATCGGCGCCGGGCTCCTATATGGAAAACGGCAAATGGGTGGAGATCCCGGCCATGAGCATCAAGCGCGAATACGACTTCGAGGGCGTCGGCAAGAAGGATATGTACCTGCTGCATCATGAGGAAATCGAGGCCCTGGGCCGCAATATGCCCGAAGTCAAGCGCATCCGCTTCTTCATGACCTTTGGCCAGAGCTATCTGGACCATATGCGCTGCCTCGAAAACGTCGGCATGCTCTCGACGACGCCGATAAACTACAACGGGCAGGAAATCGTGCCAATCCAGTTCCTTAAAGCCCTGCTGCCGGACCCGGCATCGCTGGGCCCGCGCACGAAGGGCAAGACGAATATCGGCTGCATCTTCACGGGCAAGAAAGATGGCAAGGAGCGCTCCATCTATATCTACAACGTCTGTGACCATCAGGAGTGCTATAAGGAAGTCGGCTCCCAGGCTATCTCCTATACGACAGGCGTGCCGGCTATGATCGGGGCGATGCTCGTCGTGACCGGCCAGTGGAAGAAACCGGGCGTCTTTACGACCGATGAATTCGATCCCGATCCGTATATGGAGGCGCTCAATAAATGGGGCCTGCCATGGAAGGTCGTAGAAAATCCGGTGCTGGTCGACTGACAGGTAAAGCGCATGTCCATTACGATAAAAGAGGTGCCGACGCCTGCCTATGTGGTCGATGAAGCGGCACTCGAAAAAAACTTACGGATACTGAAAGATGTCAAGGAGCAGGCGGGCTGCAAGATCCTCTTGGCCCAGAAATGCTTTTCGATGTTTGCCGAATATCCGCTGATCGGCCGCTACTTAGATGGCGCGACGGCCAGCGGGCTCTATGAGGCAAAGCTTGGCCATGAGGAGATGGCAGGCGAGAACCATGTGTTTTCGCCTGCTTACCGGCCCGAGGAAATCGAAGAAATCGCATCCATCTGCGATCATGTCATCTTCAATTCTTTTTACCAGCTGCGCCGCTTTGGCCCGCTGGTAAAGCGCATCCAGCAAAAACGCGGGGTCATGCATGGCCTCGGCCTGCGCATCAACCCCGAGTGCTCGACTCAGGATCATGCCATCTATGATCCTTGTGCACCGGGCTCGCGCCTTGGCGTTACGGCAAAGACCTTTGCCGAGGCTATGGCTGACTCGCCGGAGCTTTTTGCTATGCTTAGCGGCCTGCATTTCCATACGCTTTGCGAGCAGGACAGCCAGGCGCTGGCCGTGACCCTTGATGCTGTGCGCGAAAAGTTTGGTCAATGGCTCAAGCGTGAGAATATCTGCTGGCTCAATATGGGCGGCGGCCATCATATCACGCGTGACGATTACGACCGCGGGCTGCTCATTGACCTAGTCAAGAAAGCGAGGGAAGAATATGACGTTGACGTCTATCTTGAACCTGGCGAAGCCGTGGCGCTAAATGCCGGTTACTTGGCAACCGAGGTGCTCGATATCGTCGAAAATCACGGCACGAAGATTCTCATACTCGATGCGTCAGCGGCCTGCCATATGCCCGACGTGCTCGAGATGCCGTATCGTCCGCCGCTTAAAGATGCTGGCGAGGCAGGGGAGAAGGCCTATACCTACCGGCTGTCCTCGTGCACGTGTCTTGCGGGCGATATCCTTGGCGATTATTCGTTTGACCGGTCCATCGCCAGCGGCGACCGGCTGTATTTTGAGGATATGGCCATTTATTCGATGGTCAAGAATAATACGTTCAACGGTATGGCACTGCCTGCTATCTGGCGTATGGACAAAAATGGTGTTTGCACGCTCGTGAAAAAATTCGGTTATGAGGATTTCAAGGGAAGGCTGTCGTGATATGGGGAGAACGAATACTACACCAAAAGCGGATGGCTTTTATATGCCAGCGGAGTTTGCGCCGCACCATGGCACGTTTTTGATCTGGCCGGTGCGCCCGGGGTCCTGGACCAATGGCGGCCGCGATGTGCAGCCGGTGTTTGTGCGGCTTATCGCGGAAATCGCGGCCGTCGAGGAACTCTATCTGCTCGTGGACGATGTGCATCGTGCCCAGGCGGAGGCGATGCTGGCAGAGCTGCCGCAGCAGCATATCCATTACCTTGCGATTCCGACGGACGATGCCTGGGCACGCGATATGGGGCCCACCTATGTGGTCGATGGCAAAAGGCGCCGCGGCATCAGCTGGCGCTTCAATGCCTGGGGCGGTAAAGTCGATGGCTTGTATCCCGACTATGCCCGCGACGATGCGGCGGCACCGCTTATGGCGGCTGCCCTGGGTGATGCCTGCTACGATGCCGGGGACTTCGTGCTCGAGGGCGGCTCTATCCACGTCGATGGCGAGGGCACGGCCGTGGTGACTGCGGCCTGCCTTTTGAGTGCAGGCCGCAATCCGCAGCTTACCAAAGAACAGATTGAGCAGAAGTTAAAGGCTTATCTGGGTGTCACCAAGGTCATCTGGCTGCCGCGTGGCATCTACAACGATGAGACCAATGAGCATGTCGATAATGTCTTTGCCTTTGTCCGGCCCGGCGAGGCCGTACTGGCTTGGACCGATGACAAGGAGGATCCGCAGTATGCACTTAGCCAGGCTGACCTTGCGGTGCTCGAACGCGAGACCGACGCCAAGGGACGCAGGCTCTTGGTGCATAAGCTGCCGATTCCTGTGCAGCCTGTTTGCATTACTGCCGAAGAGGCAGCAAGCTTTGCCTTTGTGGATGGTGAAGACAGACGCGAACCTGGAGAAAGGCTTGCGGCCAGCTACGTCAATTTTTATATTTGCAACGGCAAGGTCATCGTGCCGCAGTTTGGCGATGCGATGGATGCGACGGCCTTGCAGATTCTGGGAAAGTGTTTTCCCGGGCGTAAAGTCGTGGGACTATCCGCGCGGGCCGTTATTGTCGGCGGCGGCAATTTCCACTGCCTGACGCAGCAGATACCAGCAGTGTGAATTTGATTACGAGGTGATTCGATGCGAAATGTGACCGCAGCTGCCGTGCAGATGCAGATGACGGCGGATGTACAGGAAAATATCCAAAAGGCCGATGCGCTGGTGCGGCAAGCGGCGAAGCAGGGGGCCAATGTCATCCTGCTGCCCGAGCTTTTCGAGCGGCCCTATTTCTGCCAGCAGCGGCAGTATGAATTCTATGACTTTGCCACAACGGCCGAGGAAAATCCGGCGGTGCAGCATTTTAAGCAGGTTGCCCGCGAGCTTGAGGTCGTACTGCCCATCAGTTTCTATGAAAAGGATGGCACGCGGCTCTTCAACAGCATTGCGATGCTGGACGCCGATGGCAAGGTCCTCGGCATCTACCGCAAGACCCATATTCCTGACGACCATTACTACCAGGAAAAGTTCTACTTCACGCCGGGCAATACAGGCTTCAAGGTCTGGACGACCCGCTATGGCAGGATCGGTGTCGGCATCTGCTGGGACCAGTGGTTCCCCGAGGCGGCCAGGGCCATGGCCCTCTTAGGCGCCGAGCTGCTGCTCTATCCGACGGCCATCGGCTCTGAGCCCATCCTGGGGGCGGACAGCATGCCGCATTGGCGCCGCTGCATGCAGGGCCATGCGGGCTGCAATCTCGTGCCAGTCGTTGCGGCCAACCGCGTGGGCGTCGAGGAGGTCGAGCCCAGCGAAGAAAACGGCGGCCAGTCGTCGTCGCTTAGCTTTTACGGTTCGTCATTCATCACCGACGACACTGGCGCCATCATCGCCGAAGCCAACCGCAGTGACGAGACGATACTTACCGCAGCGTTTGACCTCGACAAATGCCAGGAAGACCGCATGAGCTGGGGTGTATTCCGCGACCGCCGTCCGGAACTTTACAGCGAGCTCGTCAAATAAACGAAATATCTGTAGGAAACTGCGCGGGCGGTTTGACAAGTCAAATAAATGACAAGTCAAGCCGCTCGTTTTTGATAGTTCTTGTTTGAGTTTTTCTTGCTGCGGTTGTAAGTATCTTGCCTTTTGGCAGGCAAAGGCATAAAATATAGGCAAGGAATGGAGGCGGAACTATCATGGCAGGTTTTCGTATCAATCGGACAAATGATGCGGTTTTCAAGGCTGTTTTTGCCAAGCATCCGCAAATAACAATTGCGCTTATCAACGCATTTTTCGAATTTCAGGGTACGGAGCTTATCGAGGATATTGAATTCATCGATCGGGAAATGGATGCAGACGAGTATGAGGGGAAAGAATCACGTCTCGACATTTTAGGTCGTACGGCATCTGGAACAAAAGTCAATATCGAAATGCAGGTCAACGCTTTGGCTGCCATGGGGGAGCGCTCTGTGTATTATTGGGCACGTAACTACGCTGACCTTAAACGGGGCGAGGAATACGACCAACTGAACCGCACGGTAGCTATCAATATCCTTGGTTTCAATTTGTTTGATGCAAGTAGATATCCTGATATGCACAGTTGTTTTGGCATTTATGATATGACAACTGGTTGTCAGTTGACGGATAAACTGGAAATCCATTTCCTTGAACTCTTGAAATTCAAGGGCAAGAACGTGAAAGATATGAACAGGATGGAGAAATGGGCGGCTTATTTCTCACCCAGCACTCCCGATGAGGAATTGGCAGAAATTGCTGCCAGTGAGATAGCAATTAAGGAAGCAATGGAGGTGGAAGGCGTGTTCACCAAAGACGAAGTGGCCAAAAGGTCTTATGAAAAAGCCGAAAAATTCCGTCGTGACCAAGCGGCACAGTTGAAATATGCTGAGAAGAAGGGCGAGGAAAAAGGAATACTGGGTACTATCGCAGTGCTCAAGAGTCTTAATTTAGATAAAGGAACCATTGCACTTAAATTAACAGAAGCCTTTGGCCTCGATGATAAGGCGGCCAAAGGATATGTAGAGGCTAATTGGTAATTTTTTAGTGTATGATTACATAAAGAACGAGTTAAATCGGATGAATTACCAGAGTGCTGGTTGGAGGGAATCAATGCTGGAGGGCTGAATTGACTTTTGAGGAGAAATCCTTGGACTTTTTATTATTTTTGAAGATAATCTTTGGATACAAATAGAAAATAATAAAAGACTACTTAGTTTTTATAAACGGAGGGGAGAAATATGGGATTTATACCAGCTAAATGCACACAATGTGGGGCGGAGATAGAAGTAGATAATACCAAAGAGGCTGGAATTTGCAAATATTGTGGGACAGCTTTTATAACCGAAAAGGCAATTAATAACTATAATACGTATATTACTAATAATTATAATGGAGCAAATATAAATATTATAAAACAGGGAAATCCAGATTATCAATGTCCTAAGTGTAAATCAGAGGATATAAAAGCATTGAAAATATTAGAAAAAAAGCCTGCATATGAGTCATATAAGACAAAGTATAGATCTTTTTATGCATTAGGGGTGATGTTTTTGCTTATGTCAGCGACAATACCAAAAGGTGGATCGAACATTGTAATTGCTATCATATTTTTAACTTTAGGATACAAATATCAAAAAACACATAATGATGAATATAGAAAAGCATGTGAAAAATTAAAAGTATGGAAGTCTGGATATAAATGTATGCGTTGCGGAGAGCAATTTTTCTTAAAAGATGATAAAAAATAGGTTAACATATTGATTTATTATAGACTGTAAAACTCTTTTATAATATGGAAGTCTGACCGTCGTTTTTTTAAGCATTGTGGACAAGAGGCTCTAACGAAAATTCCAACGGCTTGCGAAGAGAATCTTTCCCTAAAGGCAAGAACATAACCGATATTACTGATGACTACATACAGAGTAAAGTGGCTATGATGAACTTATGCTCAAGGAAATGTCTTAACTACAAAATACTGTACAAAAAACATACCAAAAGAAAACACCTTCCGAATGGAAAATTCTTACTCCATTTGGAAGGTGTTTTTTTCTGTGCAAATCAGCGATGGGAGCGCATTGCTGTGTCGTAGAAGCAGAAATAGTCGGGCTGATGGCGGGATTGGGTGTATTCGACCTGGCGGCCGTCGGCGTCGAAGGTCTGGCTGGTCACGACGGCGAGGCAGTTGTAGTCGCCAAGCTCGATATACGTTTCATCAAAGGCCGTTGCCTTCTCGACGGTCATGCGGCGTTTGCTCAGGGCGATGGAACCGTGCAGATTGTTTTCGATATGGTCGTAAATCGAGTGGCTGGCAATCTCCGGGGTGAGGTCGGGGACGAAGGACTGCAGGAAATAGTTTTCGTCAAGAATCAACGGTTTTTCGTCGAGATAGCGCAGGCGGATGATTTTCCAAACTTCGCTGCCTGGGGCAAAGCCAGTCTTTGCTGAGAGCTTTTCGTCGATGACCAAGGTATCGAATTGGAGGATCTGTGTGCGGACGTTCAGCTTGTTGCGCGCAGCCGACTCGCGGAAGGATTCGATGCCGCCGATGGAAAACTCGGCCGGATCGCGATGCTGGTAGATGATGCGCACGCCTTTACCATGCATGGGCTGCAGATACCCCTTATCGGTTAAGAGTGACAGGGCCCGGCGAATCGTGTTGCGTGAGCACTGATAGGTTTCAGTCAAACTGTTCTCCGAGGGCAGCATGTCCTGATAGGCGTAGACGCCTGTTTCGATTTTGTGCTTGAGATCTTTGTAGATGTCCGTGAAAATTGCTCTTGGCATGATGCAAGATTTCCTTTCTTTGTTCTTAGGCTATTATATAGCGGAAAATTTGACTGGTCAAAAGAAAAGACGAAATAATCATTGACTTGTTTAAACAAGTATGGTATAAAGTAGATAGAAACTTGTATAAACAAGTGAAAAAGAATTATTGATCTGGATTAACAAGGGGGTTGTATCATGGGGAAGTATACGGAAGATGCCAGACAACTGCTGGCATTAGTGGGCGGCAGGGAAAATATCTCAGCTGTTGCGCACTGCATGACGCGGATGCGGTTTGTGCTGATTGACCCGTCAAAAGCGGATCTTGCGCAGATCGAGGCTATGAAATGCGTGAAGGGGACATTCACGCAAGCGGGCCAGTTCCAAGTCATCATCGGCAACACGGTGGCGGAGTTCTACAATGATTTCACGGAGGTATCGGGAGTGAGCGGCGTATCGAAGGACGCCGTCAAGAGTGCCGCTCAGCAGAATCAAAATGTCTTGCAGCGCGCCGTGGCTATCATTGCTGAAATCTTTGCGCCAATCATCCCGGCCATCATCGTCGGTGGTCTTATCCTCGGTTTCCGCAATTGTATCGATGCGCTCTACTTGTTTGAGGATGGAACAAAGACGCTCGTCGATATCAGCACGTTCTGGAAGGGCATTGATAGTTTCCTCTGGCTCATCGGCGAGGCGGTCTTCCATATGCTGCCTGTGGGTATCTGCTGGTCGGTCACGAAGAAGATGGGCACGACTCAGATGCTCGGCATCGTGCTGGGCTTAACGCTGGTGTCAGGACAGCTGCTCAATGCCTATGCTGTTGCTGGTACACCGGCAGATAAGGTGCCGTTCTGGGATTTCGGTTTCTTTACGGTCAATATGATCGGCTATCAGGCCCAGGTGATTCCGGCCATCCTGGCAGCCTTTACCCTCGTCTATCTGGAGAAATTCTTCCAGCGCATCACGCCTGCAGTCATCTCGATGATTGTCGTGCCGTTCTGCAGCCTGACGCTGGCCGTCATCGCGGCTCATTTTGTGCTGGGCCCCATTGGCTGGAAGCTCGGCTCGCTGGTATCTAGCGTCGTGTTCTCGGGCATTACGGGTTCGTTCCAGGCAATCTTTGCAGCGGTATTCGGTTTCATCTATGCGCCACTGGTCATCACAGGCCTGCATCATATGACCAATGCCATCGATCTGCAGCTTATTGCTGACTATCATGGCACGATGCTCTGGCCGATGATTGCTCTTTCGAATATCGCCCAGGGCGCAGCCGTTCTTGGTATGATTTTTCTGCAGCGCCGCAATCAGGAGGCCCAGGAAGTCAACGTACCGGCTTTCATCTCCTGCTGGCTCGGCGTCACGGAGCCGGCTATGTTCGGTGTCAACCTCAAGTATCTGTTCCCGTTCATCTGCGGCATGACAGGCTCGGCCTGTGCAGCTGTGCTTTGTGTCATGACGGGGACCACGGCCAATGCCATTGGTGTCGGTGGCGTGCCGGGCATTCTATCGATACAGCCGCAGTTCATGCCGACCTTTGTCCTCAGCATGCTCATTGCCATTGCAGTGCCCTTTGCCTTGACGGTTGCAGTCGGCAAGCATAAGAAAATCGACAAGGCCGCTGCCGCGGCAGAAGACAGTGGCGTTTTGACTGCTTTTGCCGATGGTGAGGTCATCACCTTGTCGGCCGTCAATGATGGCGTATTCTCGACAGGCATGGTCGGCGAGGGCCTGGCCATCCGTCCACAGGGCGATGTGCTTTATGCACCAGCAGCGGCAGAAGTCACGATGCTCATGGACGAATCCCGTCATGCTGTTGGGCTCAAGCTTGCTAACGGCATGGAGCTGTTACTTCATGTTGGCCTTGATACAGTCGACATGCAGGGCGATGGGTTCAAGTATCTGGTCATGAAGGGCGATTTTGTTGAGGCAGGTACGCCGCTCTTGCAGTTTGACCGCCAAAAGATTCATGCTGCCGGTCATGATGATGTAATCTTGGGTATCGTGACCAACAAGGGCTTGGCCCATTCGGTGGAACTGCATACAGGCATGCAGGCCCAGCATGGCAGCGCTGTCATTGCTGATTTTGCCTGAGCTGGGGAATGGGAGAGGAGATTTTTGACGTGGACTTCAAAGATAAAGTTGTATATCAAATCTATCCAAAATCGTTTCAGGATTCGGATGGCGATGGGCGCGGTGACCTGCAGGGCATCATTTCGCGGCTCGATTATCTATCATGGCTGGGCGTAGATTATCTCTGGCTTACGCCATTCTTCCCATCGCCGCAACGCGATAATGGCTATGATGTAGCCAACTACTGCGCCATCGACCCGCGGTATGGCACGATGGCAGACTTTGAGACCTTGGTGGCTGAGGCGCGCAAGCGCGGCATCGGCTTAATGCTCGACATGGTGTTTAATCATACCTCGACTGAGCACATCTGGTTCAAGCGGGCACTAAACGGTGATGAACAGTATCAGTCGTATTACTTTTTCCAGTCGGGAACGGCAGATAAGATTCCCTGCAATTGGGAGTCGAAATTTGGCGGCCCGGCATGGAAATATGTGCCTGCGCTTGGCAAGTGGTATCTGCATCTCTTTGATGAGGGGCAAGCTGACCTCAATTGGGAGAATCCAGCCGTGCGCGAAGAGCTCAAGCAAGTCATCCGCTTTTGGAAGGCCAAGGGCGTAGCCGGGTTCCGCTTTGATGTCGTGAACCTCATTTCAAAGCCTAAAAAATTCGAGGATGATGGGCAGGGCGATGGCCGCAGGTTCTACACGGATGGCCCCCATGTGCATGAATTCCTGCAGGAACTGGTCCGCGATACGGGCATCGGCAATATGGTGACGGTGGGTGAGCTTTCCTCGACGACGCTGGCCAATGGGCAGCGCTATGCGGGGGCAGGCACGGGGGAGCTGTCGATGTGCTTCAGCTTCCATCACTTGAAGGTCGACTATAAAGATGGCGACAAGTGGCAGCTGATGGTACCAGATATTGGCAATCTGCGTGAGCTGCTGCAGGAATGGCAGGAGGGGATGCAGGCATCCGACAGCTGGAATGCCGTGTTCTGGTGCAACCACGACCAGCCGCGCGTCGTGTCCCGCTTCGGGGATACGGGCCGTTATTGGAAGGAATCGGCCAAGATGCTCGCCGGTTGCATCCATCTGCTGCGCGGCACGCCCTATATCTATCAGGGCGAGGAGCTGGGAATGCCCAATGCCGGGTTCCGTGATATCGGCCAGTACCGTGATGTGGAGACGCTGAACTATCATAAGATCCTGCGGGAACGCGGCCTGTCGGAGGAAGAGGCCATGAAGGTCATACAGGCGCGCTCCCGTGATAACAGCCGCACGCCGATGCAGTGGCAGGCGGGCAGGAATGCTGGCTTTACGGCCGGCACGCCTTGGATTGGCCTGCCCGAGGCGGCAGCGTCCATTCACGTCGAGGCAGAGCAGAATGACAGCGATTCCATCCTGCAGTTCTACCGCAAGCTTATCCGCCTGCGCAAGGAACAAAAGCTTATCGCCGAGGGTAGCATCGCCTTTATCGAGACTGAGAACCCCGATATCATCGCTTATCGCCGCAAGCTTGGACAGCAGGAACTCGTCGTCTACTGCAATTTCCGTTCGCATAGTGTCCATACTGCCAAGGATTTGCGGCAGTATCCGGCAACAGGATGGCGGCTGCTGCTTAGCAACTATGCAGAGGAAAATAGCCTTGCGGAGCTGCGGCCGTATGAATTGATGGTTTGGTTAAAAGACTGAAGTCAGAATTGCACAAAAATCCGCTGATTCGTAAATGAGTCAGCGGATTTTTATTTGCCGTTTGGCTGCTAGTGCGAGCTTGAAATAAATTTGTTACAGCTTAGCTTGGGTGGGGGCAGGTGCACTTTTTCTCCGCTCCCGCTAAATGACCCGCGCTGATAGTTTGTACGTATCTAGATACATGTGCCGGGCAGGCCGGCGGCACGCCAATACATATTGACGTTCTAGCTGTTGCCTGCCGCGGGCCATCCCTCACTGCGTTCGGGCAATCGCTCCCGCGGCGAAGAAAGTGTACCTGCCCCCGCCCTCTGCAACGTTTGGATAACTTTGCTCTGTTTTCGGCCAAAAGCTACGAATTACATCGATGTGATTGTTACGGAAGTAACGGTTCGTACTAATTCATACTGCCGTTACAAAAAGGGGCGAACGGAGAGTGCTGTTTTCCGCTTGGCGAGACTATCCTTGCACAGAATGACAAGTAGGAGCGCATCAGCAGGTAGAAGAAGTTTGGAGCTATTGCTAAACGTAAAGCTGCCGGACAGGAGCGTTGGTACGCCCCTGTCCGGCGGCGCGGCTATGCTCGAATATGAAAACGGTAATTAGCCATTTTCTAAAGAAAGAACTAGACGAGCTAAGGGGTCTAGCGGTATAATAAAAAACGGACTACGTAAAAATCGTGGCGCAGGTCACGCTTAGATATTTTGAGGAGGTTTTTCCAAACCATGAAGAATACGAAACCTATTTATACGATTGGCCATCGCAATCCGGATACGGACTCCATCTGCTCGGCTATCGGTTATGCGCATCTGAAACAGGCTCTTGGGCAGAACGTTGTTCCGGCCCGCGCTGGCAAGGTCAATGCAGAGACGAAGTATGCCCTTGAGCATTTCAAGGTCGAGCAGCCGCTGCTCTTGACGGATCTCTATCCGCGCGTCAAGGATATCACGATGGATTGCCAGATCGTCGTCAAGCAGCATGATACGCTGCGCCATCTCGGCGAGGTCATGCGTGAGCATGAGCTCAAGTCCGTTCCCGTTACGGACAGCAAGGGCCTGCTTGTCGGCATCGTTACGGTTTCGGATCTTGCCAAGCGTTATTTCCAGGAGCTTTCGATGCAGAACCTCTCGGAGATGCGCGTGCGCTATCGTGATCTCATCGCGGCTACGGACAGCGAGGTGCTCGTAGCGGGCGACGAGGGCGAGTTCATCCAGGGCTGCGTCCGCATTGCCGCTGGCAGCATCGAGACCATCAAGAAGGTCATCGATAAGAAGGATATCGTACTCGTTGGCGACCGCCATGACGAGACGATGCTCGATATCATCGCACAGGGCGTTTCCTGCATGATCGTTACGGGGGGCGGCCGCCTGTCCGGTGAGGTCATCGAGGCCGCTGAGGCCAAGGGCATCTTTGTCCTGTCGACGCCGTATGACACCTATACGGTAGCCCGCCTGATCAATCAGTGCGTGCCTATCCGCCGCATCATGCACGAGAATCCGGTCTGCTTCAAGCCGCTGGATATGCTCTCGGATATCAAGGGCACGATGGAGGAGACGAACTACCGCAACTATCCGGTCATCGAAAATGGCCGTCTCGTGGGCATCATTTCCCGCGACAATATGGTCATGCCGGAGCGTGAGCAGGTCATCCTCGTTGACCACAACGAGCGTGGCCAGGCCGTTGAGGGCATTGAGGAGGCCAAGGTTGTCGAAATCATCGACCACCATCGCCTGGGCGGCATCCAGACCAGCGAGCCGATTTACACGCATGCTGAGCCGGTTGGCTGCACGGCAACGATCGTTGCCAACATGCATTGGCAGAATGATGTCGAGATTCCGGCTTCGATTGCCGGCCTGCTGCTCTCGGCTATCCTTTCCGATACGGTCCTCTTTAAGTCCCCGACCTGCACGGAGTACGACAAAAAGACGGCTGAGCGCCTGGCGGAGATTGCTGGTGTCGACATCAACGAGTACGGCATGGCCATGCTCAAGGCTGGTTCGGGCATCGGCGATATGACGCCGGCAGAGATTGCCAAGAACGACCTCAAGGAGTTCCAGATTGGCGACTACCGCATCATCGTCAGCCAGATTTCCGTCATGGATACGAAAGAGGTCATGGACCTTGAGCCGCAGCTTATCGAGGCCATGTCGGGCATCTGCGAGAAAGAGGGCTTTGATATGAGCCTGGTCATGGTCACGGATATCCTCGAGGAGGCAACGTATCTCCTCTATGCTGGTTCGCCGAAGACGCTGATCGGCGAGGCATTCAAGAAGGATGCCAGCGGTACGCATGTCTACCTGCCGGGTGTCATGAGCCGCAAGAAGCAGATTATCCCGCCACTTTCCGAGGCGGTAAAACGCATCACCAAATAAGCGGTAAAGAATCGAATAGAACGCAGAGGCTGTCGCATTTATGCGGCAGCCTCGTTATTCCCAGATTAGAGAGATACAGGAGGACACATTGGATATTTTTGAAGGTTTGAATCCCGCCCAGAAGAAAGCCGTGGAGCATACGGACGGCCCGCTGCTCATAATGGCAGGTGCCGGCTCGGGCAAGACGAAGGTGCTGACCTGCAAGATCGCCAATCTTTTGGCGCAGGGGGTGGCACCGTGGAATATCCTTGCCATCACGTTTACGAACAAGGCGGCCACGGAGATGCGCGAGCGCGTTGACCGCATGATTGGCGAGGGGGCAAAGGATGTCTGGCTCAGCACGTTCCATTCGTTTTGCGCGCGGTTCCTGCGCCGCGAGATCGAGGCGACAGACCTTTATAAGAAAAACTTTGTCATCTATGATTCAAGCGACAGCCAGGTAGTCATCAAGGACTGCTTAAAAGAGCTAAATCTCGATCCGAAGCAGTATGCGCCCAATTCGATCCAGAATGCGATTTCAAATGCCAAGAACCAGCTCATGGGGCCAAAAGCCATGGAGCGCGATGCCGACAACTTCTTCCAGAAGAAAGTCGCCGAAGTCTATAAACTCTATGCGCAGAAGCTGCGCACGAACAATGCGCTGGACTTTGATGATTTGCTGATGGTTTCGGTCATCCTGCTCGAAGAGAACGAGGAAATCCGCACGAAGTATCAGCGCCGTTTTAAATACATCCTCGTCGATGAGTATCAGGATACCAATGGCGCGCAGTACCAGCTGACGAAAATCCTGGCGGCGCAGCATCATAATCTCTGTGTCGTCGGTGATGCCGACCAGTCCATCTACGGCTGGCGCGGTGCCGATATCCGCAACATTATGGATTTCGAGCAGGATTATCCGGAGGCACAGACCATTAAATTGGAGCAGAATTACCGCTCGACCAAGAACATCCTCGCGGCAGCCAATGCAGTCATCGAGCATAACGTCAACCGCAAGAAGAAAGACCTTTGGACGGAAAATGCGACGGGCGAGAAACTCACGAGCTACGAAGCCCGTGACGAGCGCGATGAGGCGCAGTTTATCGCCACGACGATTTCCAAGCAGAAGACGATATTCAATGCAGCCTATGGCGATATGGCCATCCTTTACCGCACGAATGCGCAGTCGCGTGTCATCGAGGAAACGTTCATGCGCGCGGGCATCCCGTATACGATGGTCGGCGGCCTCAAATTCTACGACCGCAAGGAAATCAAGGACATCCTTGCCTATCTGCGCGTGATTTACAATCCGCTCGATACCGTAAGCCTTTTGCGCATCATCAATGTGCCGAAGCGCGGGCTCGGTGCCACGACGATTTCCAAGCTCACGGACTATGCCGATGAGAATGGGCTGTCGCTGTTTGATGTCATCTCGAATGCTGAGCTTCTCGATACGATCCCAGGCATCACGGCCCGCGTCAAGAAGCCGCTGGAGCTTTTCGCCACGTTCATCTTCCAGTTCATGGGCTATCAGGCCAACATGCATCTTGATGACCTCATCGAAAAAGTCCTCGATGAGTCCGGCTATCTGGCAGAGCTCAAGGCAGAGAACAAGCCCGAGAGCGAGTCGCGCATCGAAAACCTCAAGGAATTCGTCGGTGTGGCCAGGGATTTTGAAAAGACAGAGCCTGTGGCTAACTTGGAAACGTTCCTGTCGCAGCTTTCGCTGGTTTCCGATATCGACAATGCCGATATCGAGGATGACCGCGTGACGCTGATGACGCTCCATTCGGCAAAAGGTCTCGAGTTCCCGGTGGTCTTCATGATTGGCATGGAGGAGGGGCTCTTTCCGCATTCCCGGACGCTCATGGATGACAATGAAATCGAAGAGGAACGCCGCACTTGCTATGTGGGCATCACGCGTGCCCAGCGCAAGCTCTATCTGACGAACGCACGCCAGCGTACGATTTACGGCAAGACGAATGCGTTCCCGCCGTCGCGCTTCCTGCAGGAGATTCCTGACGATTATGTCGAGCGTCTCGTGCCGCGCGCCAATGCTTATGGCTTTGCCAATGCAAATCATTACGGTGCCCAGCAGCAGAGCGGCTTTATGAGCTTCAAGCCCAGCGCTAAACAGATGGGAAATGGCGTTCATTTCAGTGGCAAGCCGCAGTCGGCTCTGGAGGCTATGGCGGCGTTGCAAAAGAAAAATACCAACGTGCAGCCAAGTGGCGGCGTCATCCGCCCCGATACCAGCATCCAGTGGAAGGTCGGCGACAAGGCGCGCCATGGCAAATGGGGCGTCGGCACTGTCGTATCGGTCAAGGGCAGCGGCGAAGAAGTCGAGCTCAAGATCGCTTTCCCTGGCCAGGGGGTCAAAGGTCTTATGCAAAAATACGCGCCGATCACCAAGGCATAAAAATCTTACAGGATTTCACCAAAATACCCGTTGCAGGCAGTATAGCTGCAGCGGGTATTTTTTTATGTCGAGGGCATAGCGGCGGCTGGCTTTCGTGGCAAGATAAAAGACAGAAGATTTTTTCCTTTCGGAGGCATTGTACAATTGACAGCGGAAAACGTCGCATAGTATACACAAATTAAAGATGGATTAAAACGGACATAAGTCCTTATAGGAGTCGGGAATCGACAAGGAGAAGAACAATATGGAGTATAAGATTGGACGCAGTCAGGCCGTGCCGGTGGATGATGCCATCGAGCGGGCGTGTCAGGGCATGACGCAGGCAAAATTCGTTTGGTTTACGACGACGGTAGATGCTTTTACGGAAACTGCCCGTAAAATGCAGGCAAGATTTCCGCAGAGCATCGTCATGGGAACGACTTCGATTGCTGCCTTTTCCAACGCAGGCATCTTCCATGACACGCTGGAAGTCCTCGCGATTGCAAGCGGCATCGAATGCGTGGGCAATGTGCTCGAAGAGGCCGACCGCTGCCCGCTCAAATACGTGGGCCGCGTGCAGGAGGCCGTAAAAAGGCTCGGCACGCATCGCGCCGATGATACGATATGCCTGACGGCTACCAATGGCCTGATTTCGTGTGAGGAGTCCGTGCTGGCGGTACTTAACTCGGTGTTGCGCAAAGAAAACATTCCGGTCTTTGGCGGCACCGCCGGCGACCGGGGGCTGGCCGAAAAGACGCTGGTATCGCTGAATGGCAAGGTCTATGACAAGGCCAGCGTTTTCGTGCTGCTCCGCAATCTTGGCGGCAGTATCCATCTCTATCGCGAAAATATCTACAAGCCGATTTGCGAGCCGCTTACGGCCACGGCTGTCGACGCGTTCAGCCGCAAGGTCATGGCCTACGATGGCTGCCCGGCCTCGGAGATGGAGGCTAAGATGCACGGCCTGTCGGCTTCGCAGATGGACCGCAGCTTTCTCGACAGCAATCCGGTGGGGCGCATCATCGGCAAGGACATGTATATCATCGCCAACGATGATATGGACACGGACCGCCGGACGATGAAATATCATGCGCGCATCTACGAGAACGATCAGATCGTCATGCTCCAGCCTGACGACTATCGGCAGGTCAATCGGGAGACCATGCAGAAGATCCAGCGTGAAGTACCACAGCCGTCGTTATCCATTATGGTCAACTGCCTGGCGCGTACGCTGCTCTTCGAGAGCGAAGGCTATGCCGATGAATTCTTCCGCAGCATGGGTACTGTGCTGGGCGATTATATCGGCTGGGGCGGCTATGGCGAGCAGATCTATGAGCAGCATTTCAATCAGACGATGATTGCAGCGGTATTTGAGTAAGGAGCATATCATGGGATTCTTCAATTTCGGAAAAAGCAAAGAGCCGCTGTACAATCAGCGGGCAATAGAAAAGAAACAGCAGCAGGTGGCAGCACCGAAGGCCGCAAAAGCTGCCGTAACGGCTGCTGCAGCCGCACCGGCAAGACCGGCGCAGGTCGATGCGCAGATTGCCTATGGCATCGATTACCTCGATGAACGCATGAATGAGCTCACGCAGGCCGAAGCCGGCATCGCGGAGTATGTGCACAAGATGAATGAGACCTATGCGGGCATCGGTCAGGTAAACGAGGATTTCGCTTCGCTCAACGACCGGTTCAATGAGCTTGAGGACTATGCGCAGAATATCTCCACCATCATGGAAAAGTCGCAGTCGGTAGTCCGCGATGCAGGCGACAATGTCGGGTCATTGGCGGGCAAGATGCAGGAGATCGAGGGCAAGCTCGACGACATCACGGCGGTATTCCAGCAGCTCGAGGAAAAATTTACCAATATCAAGAAGATGTCAGAAGGCATCGAGGGGATTGCTACCCGCACGAACCTGTTGTCACTCAATGCCTCCATCGAGGCAGCCCGTGCCGGTGAGGCTGGCCGCGGGTTCAGCGTCGTAGCGGAGAATATCCGCGAGCTCGCAGCCTCGACCAAAGGCCTGGTCGAGGGCATCGATACGAATATCAATTCCTTGTATCAGTCCATTGCCGAGCTCAATCAGGCTATCGAGCAGACCCGCCAGAAAACAGCGGAAAATGCGTCGTTTGTCGGACAGGTGCAGGCAAGCTTTGATGATGTGACCAAAAGCACGGAAAGCGTCGGCGACTACAGCCACCGCATCGTCGCAGGCATCCATAAGACCAGCAGCATGATGGATTCGGTAGCTGATGGTGCAAGTTCCGTGGGCGGGCTGGTCACATCGATGCGGAACAACATCCATGGGCTCAAAGAGCTGATGAGCGAGAAAAACGTGATCGCTTGCAGCATGATTGACTTCCTGCGTCAGGTCAAGGTTTTGATGAAGGAACGCCACTAATTAGGAGAAGATAATGGCATATGCTGGCAAAACCCTCTTCGCATCTTGCGAAGAGGGTTTTGTGCGTGCAGTGTATACATTTTTGACTTATATTGCGAAAATTTGCAATATAAAGTATAATAGGACTAGGGAACTAGGAGGGACAGCTGCTGTAGCAGGCGGATCTGGGATCGATAAAGATTCTGCGAAGGGAAGACCACCGTGAAAGTGAGGGGTAGTTGTGGAAAAGTTTTATCGATGGCTGTTGTCAACCTCTTGGACTGACCGTCTGCGGGCGTATGCGTTCATCGAGAAAGATTTGCGCATGCGGGCCGAATGGGTCCTTGATGATGACAAGTGGGAAGAGATGAAGCTTCTGACGGGTCAGATCATCTCGATTCATTTCAAGCGGTACCCAGCGAAGAACATCATTGAATTCACCGAACGTCTCAAGGATCTTTACATCATGCTGTTAGGGGCTATGCGGAAAGAGAACAGTCCGGGGCATTGCGTCAGCATGAAGCTGCTCATGGACATCTACGATGACGACGATATTGCAGCCCGCCAGCAGATCCGCAACCTTTTCGGCCGCCGCGCCTACGATGAGGAGCGCACGGTGCTGGAAAATCTTTTTCATTGCTACGAGTCAATGATGGACGCCGTGCAGAACCGCTATGTAAATCTGATGGCCTGAAAAGCAGGAGATTGCGCAAAAATAGCGAATACCATGTATTATCAAGTAAACTTGGAGGGATAATCATGGTAAAACGCATTTTAGCAGCATCAGCATTAGCAGTATCCGTGGCTCTTGCCGGCGGTGCATCGGGCACCGCCGGTAATTTTGATGGCATGGCAGTAGCCAGCGCCGCAACTGCCGATGAGCAGTTCACGGGCAATTGGTACGATGCAAACGGCAATTTTGTCGTCAGCATCCAGCCGGGGGTCATCAACAGCTGCCGGATTATCCGCACCTATGATGTCAAAGAAGGCACGCCAGGGTCGGGGCATTTTGTCATCCTTGAGGCCAATGGCGAGCATGATCTGTTCATCGAATGGGAAGGCGGCAACTGGCAGGACAACAATTATGTTGAGCCGCATATCACGCTCAATCATGGGCAGAAATTGACCCGTAAATGACAGCAGCTGTAAGCTTTGTGAAGATTTTTTGACCTGTCAAGAAAAATCCCTTTACACCAGCGCTGCTACATGGTATACTAAGTAAAGTTAATTTAAGTTATCTTACGTTAAAGAGTGGGTGCAAACCCACTCTTTAATTCTTATGTAGGAAGCGAAATATGGGAGGTGGATGTATGGCAGCAAAGAATATCGAGGAGGCAGTCGAAGCAATTGTCAGCGATCTGCTCGCTGGTCAGGATGTTATCGAACTTGTTGATGTGGAGTATGTCAAAGAGCATACGGATTGGTATTTGCGCGTCTACATCGATAAAGACGGTGGCATCGATATCGAGGATTGTCAGGAATTAAGTGAGAAGCTGGAGGTACAGCTTGACGAGCGGAATGTGATTCCTGACAGCTATATCCTGGAGGTATCGTCCCCAGGCATCGACCGCGTGCTGCGCAAGCCGCGTGATTACGAGCGTGAGCAGGGCAAGCAGGTGGATGTGACCCTTTATGCGCCACTTGATGGCAAGAAGGAATGGACCGGCGTGCTTACAGGCTTTGATGGCAAGGCCGTCACGCTGGATGAGACGACGGTCATCGAACTGTCGAAGGTGGCACAGATTCGCCTGCATATCGACTTTTAAGGCGGTTGCCTTTATATAAAATTGGGAGGATAAGATTTTGGCAAGAAGAACTACGAAAGCGAAAGCTAGAGACAATGGGCAGGAGTTCCTGGATACCCTGCGCGAACTGGGCAAGGAAAAGGGCATCGACGAAGAGGTGCTGTTTGAGGCCATCGAGGCGGCGCTTATTTCCGCTTATAAGCGCAACTTCAGCTCGGCTCAGAATGTCCGGGTGACGCTTTCACGTGAGACGGGACATTATCACGTATATGCAATCAAGACGGTTGTCGAGGATACCGAAGACGATATCACGGAGATTTCGCTGGCACAGGCCCGCACGATCCGTCCGGAATACGAAGTCGGCGATGTCATTGAAATCGAAGTGACGCCGGCGAACTTCGGCCGCATTGCTGCGCAGACGGCCAAGCAGGTCGTTGTCCAGCGCATCCGCGAGGCTGAGCGCGGCATCATCTATGAGGAGTTCCAGAGCCGCGAGAGCGATATCCTGACGGGGCTTGTCCAGCGTGTCGAGAACCGCAATGTGTTCATCGATCTGGGTAAGACGGAGGCTGTGCTGACGCCGGCTGAGCAGATCCCGACGGAAACCTATGCGCATGGCGACCGCATCAAGGCTTATATCGTTGAAGTCAAGAAGACGAACAAGGGCCCGCAGATCGTGGTTTCCCGCACGCATCCGGGCCTTTTGAAGCGTCTCTTTGAGCTTGAAGTTCCGGAAATCCAGGAAGGGATCGTCGAGATCAAGTCGGTTGCCCGCGAACCGGGCAACCGCTCGAAGATTGCGGTCTGGTCGAAGGATGAGTCCGTCGATCCGGTCGGCTCCTGCGTTGGCCATCGCGGCATGCGCGTACAGGCTATCGTCGATGAGCTCGGCAGCGAGAAAATCGATATCGTCAAATGGAGCGAAGACCCGGCCAAGTTCATCGCTAATGCACTGAGCCCGGCCAAGGTCGTATCGGTAGCGGTCAACGAAGAGGAAAAGGTTTCCCGCGTTGTCGTACCGGATTATCAGCTGTCGCTGGCCATCGGCAAGGAAGGGCAGAATGCCCGCCTGGCTGCCAAGCTGACGAGCTGGAAGATCGACATCAAGAGCGAGTCGCAGGCTGCCGAAGAACAGCTTGACGACAATATGAACGAGGTCGAGGTCGAGAGCGACGAGTCTTTCACGGCAGAGGGTGAATGAGTTTGAAGACGAGGAAAATTCCCCAGCGGATGTGCCTGGGCTGCCAGGAAAGCCATCCGAAAAAGGAACTGATCCGTATCGTGCGCAGCCCGGAGGGCGAATATTCGGTGGATGCCACCGGCAAGAAACCCGGCCGTGGCGCCTATATCTGTCCAAAACAGGAATGCTTTGACAAAGCCCGCAAGAGCCGCGGGCTGGAGCGTTCCTTCAAGAATGCTATCGATCCTGCCGTCTACGAAGCGCTGGCGCAGCAGCTGCAAGCACTGGATGGGGCGGCAAAGACAGAGGAATGACCATGGCATTTACCAAAGAACAGCGCATCACGAATCTTCTGAGCATGGCACAGCGGGCTCGCCGGATTGTCTCCGGTGCGTTTGCCGTCGAGCAGGCGATGAAGAAGAAGCAGGCAGTATATCTGCTGGTAGCGGCAGATGCTGCTGATGAATCGAAAAAGACCTATAAAGGTTTAGCAGAGAAATATAAGGTTCCCTATGCAGAAGGGCTGGACCGGGAGATGCTCGGTACCTGCCTCGGCAAGGAATACCGCGCCGCAGCAGCGCTGACGGATGCGGGCTTTGCCAAGAAACTGCACCAGCTTATGGAGGAATCGCTATGATATAATCGGGGGTAGATCGATGTCCAAATACAGAGTTTTTGAATTGGCAAAAGAGTTCCATACGGAGAGCAAGGTTGTCCTGGATATCTTGAAGAAGGGCAACTTCAAAGTAGCGAATCATCTGAGCAGCGTGGGTGAGGAAGAGCGCAGCGCTGTCAAGGCACATTTCGAGAAGAAGACTGCTCCAGTGAAGAAAGAGCAGCCAAAGGTACAGGAAAAACGCGTGGAAAAACAGAACAATTCCCATAATGACCACAATCGTCATGGCAGTAATGGCAGCCAGCACCATAACAACAATGGCGGCAGCCGTACGGAAAGCAGCCAGAACCGGTCAGCAAATCACAACAACAATGGTGGCAACAACCACAGCGACCATAACAACAATAGCAGCCGTGGCGGCCGCAACGAACGCGGTGGCCGCAATGACCGCAACGAGCGTGGCCGTGGCGGCAATAACCGCAACGACCGCAACAACCGCAACAACCGCGGGGAGCGCAACGACCGCAATAACCGCCGTGGCGGCCGCAACAATAAGCGCGGCAACCAGCAGCAGGCACCAAAGGTCGAGATCGCCCGTCCGAAGCACATCAAACTGCCGGAGAGCATCGCGGTAAAAGACCTCGCATCGAAGATGAGCTATACGGCAGCAGAAGTCGTCAAGAAGCTCTTCATGATGGGCGTCATGGCGACCATCAACCAGGAAATCGACTTCGATACGGCAGCCCTCGTTGCTTCGGAGTTCGGTGTGACCTGTGAGGAACTGCCGCCAGATGTAGACCCGACGGAGATTCCGGAGATCGAGGATGATCCGAAATCCTTGAAGCTCCGCCCGCCGGTCGTCACGGTCATGGGTCATGTTGACCATGGTAAGACGTCGCTTCTCGACTGCATCCGCAATACGCATGTGCAGACGCACGAGGCTGGCGGTATTACGCAGCACATCGGTGCTTATCAGGTCAACTGCTCGGGCAAGAAGATCGTCTTCCTTGATACGCCGGGCCATGAGGCCTTCACGGCTATGCGTGCGCGTGGTGCGCAGATCACGGATATCGCTATCCTCGTAGTCGCTGCTGACGATGGTGTCATGCCGCAGACCATCGAGGCAATCAACCATGCGAAATCCGCTGAGGTGCCTATCATCGTCGCCATCAACAAGATCGATAAGCCGGGCGCTAATCCGGATCACGTCAAGCAGGAACTCATGGAGCATGGTCTTGTGCCGGAGGAATACGGCGGGGATACCATCATGGTTCCGGTTTCGGCCAAGAAACAGATGGGTATCGATGACCTGCTCGAAAACGTCCTGCTCGTAGCAGAGGTCGAAGAGCTCAAGGCCAATCCGAACCGCGAGGCCCGCGGCGTCATCATCGAGGCAAAACTCGACAAGGGCCGTGGTACGGTAGCAACGGTGCTCGTCCAGAGCGGTACGCTGCGCATCGGCGATTCCATCGTCTGCGGCACGACCTATGGTAAAGTCCGTGCGATGATCGATGACCGCGGCAACAACGTCAAGAAGGCTGGCCCGTCGGTACCGGTCGAGATCCTCGGCCTCAACGATGTACCGGCTGCCGGCGATATCCTGGCCGTCCTTGAGGAGAAACAGGCCCGCAGCATTGCCGAGGCCCGCGTCGAGCGCGAACGCAACCAGCTCATGAAGAGCAAGAAGGTTTCGCTTGATGCGCTTTTCCAGCAGATCCAGGAAGGCGAAATCAAAGACCTCAATATCGTGGTCAAAGCCGACGTTCAGGGTTCGGTCGAGGCTCTCTGTGGTTCGCTCTTGAAGCTCAACAAGAACGACGAGGTCCGTGTATCCATCGTTCACTCCGGTGTCGGTGCCGTCAACGAGTCCGATGTCATGCTGGCTTCGGCAGCCAATGCCATCATCATCGCCTTCAACGTCCGTCCGGATGCCAACGCCCGCAAGGTCGCTGACACCGAGGATGTCGACATCCGTACGTACCGCGTCATCTACGATGCGCTCAACGATGTCAAGGACGCTATGAGCGGCATGCTCAAGCCGAAATACAAAGAGGTCATCCAGGGCCGTGTCGAGATCCGTCAGGTCATGAAGTTCTCGAAGGCCCTCGTTGCTGGTTCCTATGTCCTCGAAGGCAAGATCTGCAACAATTCCAAGATCCGCATCATCCGCGACAACATCGAATTGTTCGATGGCGAAATCGATTCGCTGCGCCGCTTCAAAGATGAGGTCAAAGAAGTCCGCGAAGGCTACGAGTGCGGTATCTCGATCGTCGATTACCGCGACTTCAAGGAAGGCGATATCATCGAGGCTTACACGATGGAGGAGATCGCTACGTCTATCGCCGAGGCCAACAAAGCGGCTGCTGAGAAGCGCAAGGCGCAGGCAGAGGCCAAGGCTAAGGCTGAGCAGGAAGATTGATGATTTATCGTTTACATAAAGGAGGCGAATGCCGATGAGTCAGCTTCGGGTAGAAAAGGTCCAGGAGCTTATGAAGCAGGAAATCAGCCAGATTATCCTGCGTGAACTGAAGGATCCGCGCATCGGATTCGTTACGGTCACCTCGGTGGAATGCACGGGGGACCTCCGTGAGGCAAAGATTTACGTGAGCCTCATGGGCAGCGAGCAGCAGGTCAAGGATTGCTGGACGGGGCTTACAAGCAGTCTCGGTTTTATCCGCCGTGAAATCGGCAAACGCATCCGCCTGCGCTTTACGCCAGAGCTTTCGTTTGAACTGGATAAGTCGCTCGACTACAGCGCGCATATCCAGGAGCTGCTGCTGAAAATCAAGGCAGAAGAGGAAGCGAATGGCAAGCATTCGGATGAGGAGCAATAAAAACAGATGAAAATTTCATTGAGGGAAACTGCGGCAGTCCTGTCGGCGGCGCAAAAAGTAGTCATCACAGCCCATACGAATCCCGATGGCGATGCCATCGGCTCATCGCTCGGCTTGATGCACTTCTTGAAGGGCCTGGGCAAGGACGCGCAGGTTCTCATCGATGATGATATCCCGGCAATATTTGATATGTTGCCGGGATATGAGCTTTTAGGGAAGCCTGAAGAAGGGCAGAGCATCGCAGCTGATGTCCTGGTGGCACTGGATGTGAGCCTTGACCGCATCGGCCTGGTGAAGGATACGGTCAAGGCCCCGATTCTAAATATCGACCATCATATCACCAACGATGGCGCGGCAGAAAAGCTCTATCTCGATGGAACCTGCGCGGCAACCGCAGAAATCATTTATCGATTGATAAAGGAGATGAACGGTTCGTTCAGCCGGGAATGTGCGATGTGCCTGTATACGGGCCTGGCAACGGACTCGGGCTGGTTCCGTTACTCCAATACGACACCGGAAACTTTGCGCGCCGGTGCCGAACTCTTGGCAGCTGGTGCCGAGCCGAATCTCATTTCGGAGGGGCTCGAGCGCCGTCCGTATGAAAGCCTCAAGGGGCTGGCCGATGCCCTGCAGCATATGGAGCTCTTCCATGAAGGCCGCGTGGTCGGCGTATTCCTTGACTTTGAGATGCTTGAACATATCGAATCGACCGAAGGTCTTGTCGATATGATCCGCAAGGTCGAGGGAACGGAGCTCGCGGTCGTGCTCAAGGAAAAAGAAAAGGACAGCTGCCGTGTCAGCATGCGCTCGAAGGGACTGGATGTCACGAAAATCGCCACGCAGTTTGGCGGTGGCGGCCATGTGCGTGCGGCGGGCTGTTCGATTGCCAGGCCGTTTGCCGAGGCAAAAGCTGCACTGCTGGCAGCTATCGCTGAGGCTATGGAGCCGCAGGCATGACGGAGATGAAGCCGGCAGCGCCGGCCATCCATGCAATCGGCGGCTTTCTCAATGTCTTGAAACCACCTGGCATGACGTCGCATGATGTCATCGGTTTTGTGCGGCGCGTGCTGCACGTCAAGCGCGTCGGCCATGCAGGCACGCTCGACCCGGCAGCGGCAGGTGTCCTGCCGGTTGCTGTCGGAGCGTCTACCCGTTTGATCGAGTATCTCGAGCTTGCGGATAAGACGTATCGCGCCGAGGTAAAACTCGGCCTGGCAACGGACAGTGGCGACGATACAGGCGAGATCATCGAATCGCTGCCGGATTTCACGCTGCCGGATGCGGACGCAATCGAAGCTGCACTGGCAAGATTCCGCGGCCGCATCACGCAGGTGCCGCCGGCACATTCGGCCATCAAGATTGGCGGCCGCCGTGCCTGTGACCTGCTGCGTGAAGGCAAGAAGGTTGACATGCCATCGCGTGAGGTGATTATCCATCGGCTCGAACTGTTGGCCTGCCGTAAGGATACCTTGCTGATCGATACGGACTGTTCGAAGGGGACGTATATCCGCAGCCTGTGTGCCGATCTTGGCGCAGCTTTGGGCATCCCCGCGACGATGTCCTTTCTCGTGCGCCGCCGCGTTGGGGATTTCCAGCTTGAAGATGCATTGACGCTCGAGGAACTCAGGCAAAAGGGAGCCAGTGCGCTGCTTGACCCGTCAGCGTTTTTGAGCCATCTTGAGCGCTATGACCTGAATCCTTTGCGTGAAAAGGCCTTTTGCAATGGCCTTGCCACCGGTGAACGCCAGCGTATTCCGCAGAATGATGTACTCAAGGTATATGCCAGCGGCAAATTCCTCGGCATCGGCCGTTTTGACCGGTCAAAAATGGAAGTGGCACCGGTAAAAGTAATAAGGTGATAAGATATGAAGATTTATTCGAAGCTGACGGATTTGCGCAGGGCGTATAAGAATATTGTCGTGGCTTTGGGCATGTTCGATGGCGTGCACATTGGCCATCAGAGCATAGTGCGGCGCGCGGTGGAGCTGGCACGTGAGATCGACGGCACCGCGGTGGTCTTCACGTTCAGCAATCATCCGCTGGCAGTCGTGGCGCCGCAGGCGCTGCCCAAGCAGATCGGCAACAATCTGCTGCGGGCGCGGCGCCTGGAGAGGCTCGGTGTCGATGTGCTCGTATCGATTCCGTTTACGAAGGAGTTCGCGGGCCGCAGCCCCCAGTCGTTTTTGGAGCTCTTGCAGCAGCTGTTTGCGCCGCGCTACGTGGTCACAGGGCCCAATTACACGTTTGGCGCCAAAGGGCGGGGGACGCAGCGGCAGCTCTTGCGTGAAGGGCCCGCCTATGGCTTTGCGGCCGAGGTTTGCCAGGCTGTGCTGCGCAATGGCCGTGCGGTCAGCAGTACCCGTATCCGGGCGCTGGTCGATAAGGGGGCATTGCAGGAAGTCAATGACTTCCTGGGCTATCCGTTCACGGTGGTTGACCGCGTCATCCATGGCGACCGGCGCGGCCGCACGCTTGGCTTTCCAACGGCAAACCTTGCCATACCGGATGAGCGCGTGATGCTGCCCAATGGCGTCTATGCCTGTGATGTCATCTATGCGGACAAGCATTATGCAGGCCTTGCCAATATCGGCGACAATCCGACGTTCGAGGGCTGTAACCGCCGTCTGGAGGTCAATATCCAGGACTTTTGCCAGGATATCTACGACCAGGTCATCGAGGTGTGTTTTCTGGCCAAGCTGCGGGAGCAGCAGAAATTTGCGGGCAAGGAAGAGCTCATTGCGCAAATGCATCGCGATAAAGAGAATGCGCGCCGCTACTGGCGGGGATAAATGCATTTTCCCATTTACAAGCGGCTGCATTCTATGCTATACTATCAAAGGTAATTTTTTACCGCTGACCTCAGCTCAGCTTGCGAAGTACTCCGACGCACGCTTAGCTGACGGCTGAAATTTTTATTTTACAGGAGGAGTTTACAAATGTTGACTCAGGAAGCAAAACAGGAAATCATGCAGAAGTATGCCGTTCACGAGGGTGACACGGGTTCGCCGGAAGTACAGATCGCTGTTCTGACGGCTCGCATCCAGTACCTCACGGAGCATCTGAAGGAGCACAAGAAGGATCATCATTCCCGTCGTGGCCTGCTCAAGATGGTTGGTCATCGCCGCCGTCTCCTCAGCTACCTCTACAAGACGGACATCGAGCGTTATCGTTCCATCATCGCTAAGCTCGGCATCCGCGCTACGATTGGCTAATCGTCAGACGATTCCTGACAAAAAAGCGGGTTTAATCCCGCTTTTTTTACTTTGGAAAAGGATATTTTTCCAACACGTCGAAATGGATACATTATATTGGAATAAACGATATACGCTATACTAGGAGGAAATGATTCATGCAGAGTTTCGAGATGGAACTGGGTGGCCGCAAGCTCATCATTGAGAACGGCAAGATGGCCAAACAGGCAAACGGTGCGGCACTGGTTCGCTATGGCGATACGGTCGTGCTCGTTACGGCTACGGCGTCCGCTGAGCCGCGCGAGGGCGTTGACTTTTTCCCGCTGACGGTAGACTATGAGGAAAAGATGTATGCGGCTGGCAAGATTCCCGGCGGCTTCATCAAGCGTGAGGGCCGTCCGTCGAGTGACGCAATCCTTTGCGCACGCCTTATCGACCGTCCCATCCGTCCGCTGTTTCCGAAAGGCTTCCGCAACGATGTCCAGATCGTGGCAACGGTTCTGTCGGTAGAGCAGGACAATGCGCCGGAACTTGCCGCGATGATTGGCGCTTCGGCAGCGCTGACGGTATCCGATATCCCGTTCATGGGCCCGATTGCCGGTGTCCGTGTCGGCCGTGTCAACGATGAATTCGTCATCAACCCGACGGAAGAGCAGCGCAAGGTTTCGACGCTGAACCTCACGGTGGCCGGCTCGAAGGATGCCGTCATGATGGTCGAGGCTGGTGCCAATGAGCTGCCCGAGGACGTCATCCTCGACGCAATCCTCTACGGCCACAAGGAAATCCAGCGCATCGTCGCCTGGCAGGAAGAGATCCAGCAGGCTTGCGGCAAAGAAAAACGCGAAGTCAAACTGTTTACGGTCCCCGAAGAACTCGAAAAGGCCATCAGCGACTATGCCAAAGACCGTCTCGACGAAGCAACGCGCAATCCCGATAAGCTCGACCGCGATGCCCATATCGCTGACATCAACGCCGATGTTATGGAGCACTTCCTCGTCGACTATCCGGAAATGGATAAAGAGATTGCCATGGCGCTGCATGACCTCGAAAAATCCATCGTCCGCCATATGATTACGCATGAGAAGATCCGTCCGGACGGCCGTGAAGTCGAAGAAGTCCGCCCGGTAAGCTGCGAGGTCGGCCTGCTGCCGCGCACGCATGGCTCCGGTCTCTTCACGCGTGGCCAGACGCAGGTGCTCACGGTCACGACGCTCGGCTCGCTCGGCGATGAGCAGATCATCGACGGCCTGGGACCGGAGACGAAGAAACACTACATCCATCACTATAACTTCCCTGGCTACTCGGTCGGTGAGGCTAAGCCAATCCGCAGCCCGGGCCGCCGCGAAATCGGCCATGGGGCTCTGGCGGAGCGCGCACTCGTGCCGGTCATTCCGTCGATTGAGGAATTCCCGTACACGATCCGTCTCGTATCGGAAATCCTCGAGTCCAACGGCTCGAGCTCGATGGGCTCGGTCTGCGGCTCGACCTTGTCGCTGATGAACGCCGGCGTTCCCATCAAACGTCCGGTTTCGGGCGTTGCCATGGGCCTTGTCAAAGAGGGCGATGCCTATACGATCCTCACGGATATCCAGGGCATGGAAGATGCGCTCGGCGATATGGACTTCAAGGTTGCTGGTACGACCGAAGGTGTCACGGCAATCCAGATGGATATCAAAGTGGCCGGCATCGACCGCAACATCCTCTCATCGGCACTGCAGCAGGCCAAACGCGGCCGCGCCTTCATCCTCGGCAAGATGCTCGAATGCATCGCCGAGCCGGCTGCGGAGCTCTCGCCGTATGCACCGCGCGTCGAGACGATCAAGATCAAAGTCGACAAGATCCGCGACGTCATCGGTACGGGCGGCAAAGTCGTCAAGAAGATCATCGATGAGACCGGTGTCGAAATCGACATCCACGAAGATGGCAATATCTTCATTTCCTCTGTTGATGCTGAGGGCATGAAGAAGGCAAAACAGATGATTGAAGACATCGTCCGCGAAGTCGAAGTTGGTGAGGTATATACTGGTAAAGTAACCCGCCTGATGAAATTCGGTGCCTTTGTCGAAGTGCTGCCGGGCAAGGAAGGTCTCTGCCATATCTCGCAGCTTGCGAGCCACCGCGTCGAGAAAGTCGAAGACGTCGTCCAGATTGGCGATCAGCTGCAGGTCAAAGTCGTCGAAATCGACGACAAAGGCCGCGTAAACCTCAGCCATAAGGCTTGCCTGTAATAGGAATAGAAAAAATGCTTCCTCTGTTGAGGAAGCATTTTTTATTTCTGGTACATACGATTGAGCGGGTTTTCTTTGAAGATGTTGCCCTGCTCGATATAGCGGTGGACCATCTTTTCGGATTTGTGGCGGGTCTGGCGCATGATGGAGAGGGCGTCGACGTCGTGCTGGGCGGCGCTGGTGGCAAAGCCGCGGCGCAAGCTGTGCCCGGCGAATTGCTTTTCGTCGAGGCCGGCCAGCTTGGCGTATTTTTTGACGATAAGAGCTACGGATTTATCGGAGAGTTGCGTATTGCGCAGGCTGTGTGCCTTGGTAAACGGACGGAACAGCGGGCCCGTATGGATCTGGGCGGCATCGAGCCAGGCCTTGAGAGCGCGCACGGCGCAGATTTCTGCATCGGGCGCATAGGGGATGGCGATGGTCGAGCCGCGGCCGTATTGGTCGCCTTTGGACTGCGGCACAAAAATCATCAGTCCCTGCGGCGTGAAGGTCAGTTCCTCGACCTGGATGCGCACGAGTTCTGAGCGGCGGAAAGCACCGGCAAAGCCGAGAAAAATCAGGGCGCGGTCGCGCAGCGAAACGAGGTCGTTAGCTTCAAAGCAGTCGGCAAGCAGGTAGAGTGTCTCCATGAGAATCGGCGATTTGCCGCGCTGGAAGGTGCCCTTCTCGCGGCGGATGGCAGCCATGGCAGCCCGTACGATGCCGTCCTTGGCGGGATTGTTCCTGCCGCCGTAGCCGGCAGCGATATGGTTTTCGGATATGGCCGTGACGCGGCGCGATACGGTATTGGCCTTGGCGTCATCGGCCAGGTCGTTGATATAGTTGACGATTGTCTCCGGCAGTGCGGGCAGATCGCGCTCGCCATGATGCGCGCACCAGTCGGAAAAATCGCTCCAGTCTGATGCATAGGCCTTCAACGTATTGTCGGCTTTTGACTTTTCCAGCCGCCGTTTGGCTTTGGCCGAGAGGCGTTGATTGCTTTCGATGCGCTGGTTCTTGACCAGCATGAAATTATCTTTAGGTTTCATCGTTCATCCGTCTTTCTGAAAATATTAACTATATTATATACGAAAATAGAAAAGGCGTCACGTTTTTGAAATATGTGCGAAAAGTAAGAAAAAGGTATATAATAAAATAAGGAAAACTAGCTTGAAAGTGAGGTGCGGCGATGAAATGGCTGCGCAATATGATAAAAAGAAAAGTGATTTGGCTCGCGCTTACCATGTTGGCGGTAAGTCTGGGCTGTTTTATGCTGCTGGTGCAGCACGAGGCCCATTCGGGACTATTGCTGTCGCCGCCGCATGAGCTCACGGTTTCGACGCGGGAGCAGCCGCTGTCGTATTCGCCGATGCTGTCGTGGAGCAAGGATACGGAGGCGGTTTATTATGAGATCGAGTTCTTTGCCGATAAGCCTGTGCTGCTTTCGGCGACCAGTGATTCGGAGGCAGCGATTTTCCGCAGCTATGCGATCTTCCAGAATCACTACAATCCGCCCTTGCAGCAATTTGCCGCGCAGTATTTAGGCCAAGCGCCGCTTTACTGGCGCGTGCGGGCGGTCGATTTCAACGGCAATCCCTGTACCCCGTTCAGTGAGCTTTCCGAGCTTTGGACAAGTCCTGAGGTTGAGCCTTTGCAGGCGCCGGTGCCGTTGACGGATTACAACAGCGGGAATGGCTCGGTCCTTTTGTACCCTGTATATCACTGGCTGCCGCTCAGCAAGGTCACAGGCGGCTATGAAATCGAGATATATGAAGGCAATCCTGCTGTTTCCCCAGAGGCAAAGCTCGTAGATACACTGTATAGCGATGTCGCGGAGCTATATGATCCGAATCCGCGCTATAGCGATCATGATCTATACTGGCGTGTCCGCGGCCTGGACCAGGAGGGGGAGGCTCTGACGCAGTGGTCGCAGCCTAGCCGTTTCCGCACGGCGCCGGCCGATGATTGGCAGGTAGCGGTGCTTGGCGACAGCATTTCGCATGGCGGCGGACATTATTCGTATGGCCCCGAGGATTTCGAGTTCAGCTGGCTTCGGAGCCTTGGCTTTGCCGCAATCAATCTGTCGGAATCCGGCGATACGGTGCAGATGACGCTCAACCGTTTCGATCGTGATGTCCTGCCGTTCCATCCGCAGTATTTGCTGATCATGACGGGGACGAACAGCCTGCGTGCGGGCGAGGATCCCGACGTCGTCATTTCGTGCCTGCAGGAAATGCAGCGCCGCTGCCGCGCCAATGGAATCCGGCCGATCCTGCTGACTCTGCCAGCTATCAATCCCGATAATATCGAGCGCGTATTCAGAGAAGAAACGGCAGAGGACTGGTATGACCGCTTTGCGTGTGTGAATGCCTTTATCCGCACGCAGGTGCATATCGATGTGGCAGCGGCCTTTGAATGCCCTGACCGGGTACTGCCTACGGTTTATGCGCTCGATGGCCTGCATCCTGATGTGATGGGCAAGCGTTTGATGGGCAGGACGGTGAGTGCCGCCTGGCCAAAGGTAAAGGCACAGGCAGATAGGGAATGGGAGAAGCATCATGTACGCGAAAATCCGTGATTACTGTAAGGCCCATCCCCGCCTTTGGCAAGGCTTTTTGCTGGGGGTGGTGATATTTTTGCTCGGGTCTCTGCTGGTGCTGGAGCTTC
Organism: Pseudoselenomonas ruminantium; assembly: GCA_015058575.1. Taxonomy (GTDB): domain Bacteria; phylum Bacillota; class Negativicutes; order Selenomonadales; family Selenomonadaceae; genus Selenomonas_A; species Selenomonas_A ruminantium_O. The sequence goes on along the minus strand of SVBZ01000039.1, from coordinate 19,845 downwards.
TTAGCCGTGGCGCGGCGATGATTTTCAATCATGAGATGCAGAATCAGGACATGCTCAAGGGAACGATAACCGCCGACAGGATTCTGGCGGATTTGACCGGTCATGTGTTGTTTGAGCACCTGGTCTGGAAAAATCCCGAGGGACAGGTCATCCTGGAGGTTCCGTCGGGGAGCCTCCAAGTGCGTCCCTGGGACATCGTGACGAAAAATGTCAAGGCTACGACGCTGCAGGCAGTCACGTTGAACGATGCGCAGGTTTCTTTATATCTGTCCGATGATATGCAGGTAGACTTCGTGCTGCAATCGCGGGCCATGAATAAGATCGAGGATGAGGATGACGGTGAGGACTGGCGTGACAAGGTCAGTCTGGCTGGCATGAGTGAACAAGAGCGGAAAGTCATTGGCGAGTGGCGGCGTAAACGGCAGGCAGCACGCCTGCATAAGCGCTGGGACAACTTCAACCGGCAGGGCCGCAAGATCCATACGGCGCTGGACCTTAATAATTGCCGCATGGAGGTATTCTTCAAGAATCGCCATTACCTGATGGATCATGTCGAACTCGAAGCCGATATCAATACGGCGGACAAAATGACAATCTGGCTAAAGACTGGCGGTTTTGGCGGCACGATGATAGGCAATGGCATCACGCTGGAAGGGGAGATCGATTTCCAGGCAGAAAAAGTGCCGGTTTGTGATCTGTATATGAAATTCATCGACGTCGATCCCTCCTCGCTGGATATGGGCATCAACATCCATGATAAGATGACGCTTGATACCCATCTGGAAGGGCCGCTGGCAGATCTTTCGGGAGAAGGCCATGTCCAGATGGATACGCTGCATATCCCAGGCCTTGACTTCACGCATGTGTTTGGCGATTTGTACTACGATGGCCAGTCGCTGCTGTTCAAGGATGTCCACGCCGATGTTTTTGGCGGGATATTGCAGGCGGAAGGGACGTATGATCTTGATACGCGCTACTACATGCTGCAGGGTCATGGCAAGGATCTGCAGACTGCGCGGGGGCTGCCGGGCAGCAAGCTTTATTGCAGCGTCGATATGGATGTGAATGTGTATTCGCGTGGCAGCGCGCGGGAGACGACGGTCTGGGGGTCTTTCGAGTCAAAGCCTGGCTCTTATAAACTGCTGCCGTTTAACCGGCTGTCGGGAAAATTCACCAATGAGTACCGCAACTTGACGTTTACGGATGTCGTGATGGAGCTGCCGGGCTTTACCGCGAAAACAGATGCGCTGAGCATCAAGAATGGCCGGTTGACTTTTGCGCCCATCCGGTTGACTGATGGGCAGGGGCAGCCGCTTACGGTTATCGAGAATTATTGACAACATTTGAAAAATGGTCTTTGTTTATGCTATCATAGTGTTTGTTAGACGTAGAGGAGGACTGTGGTTTGCTGGTTTTGTCCAGAAAAGCAAAAGAAGAAATTATAATTGGTGACAAGATCGTGTTGACCGTCATCAAAGTCGCAGCAGGCAAGATAAAGGTCGGTATCACGGCACCTGAGGATATCAAGGTGCACCGGCTGGACAAAAAATTGGTGACGCAGCAGGAAAGTGGAGAGGATTCTCATGAAATTTGATACGCAAGCAGGCTATGCTTTCATGCATCTTTATCTGAGCCTGCATCCTAAAAAATCGCCGGCATATGATCCGACGGAGGAAGGTTATCTTTCCGATGTAGAGGAGTCACGCCTGCATCATTTTGCCGAGTTCATTCGCTGCAACGAGCGCGTCCGTGCGCAGCAGCAGTCGTTGCGGGCTGAGACCGAAAGCCAGGGAGCAGGCTGGCAGGATTTTACGCAGCATTTCCTGGAGAATGTTCATGGCGATATCGAGTTTGATGATAAGGAGCTTGCGGCAGCTTTCGAGAAATTCAAGGCAGATGTGCATCGCATCTGCAGCCGCCCGCATACGCAGCTTGAGATTGAGATTGCCAAATCACTGGAGTGACAAAAAAGCCCTTCGCCTAGGCGGAGGGCTTTTTTTCAGGAGTTATTCTTGCGCCGCTGCTCATGAAGCGTTGCACATTTTTCGACAATGAGACGGACGACCCAGGAAGCTGGCCGTGTGGACTTGGTATGGAACCATTGCTCCACGGTGCGGCTCGGGGCGCCGAGAAGCCGTTCACAATCCCGAGGCGTGATTCCCCAGAGTTCACGCATGAGTTTCATGGGCTCGTCGGCGCAGGCGATGCGGTCGAGCTCGACGGCCTTCTTGAGTTCCTGGACGTCGACATCGAAGCCGGTTTGGCGCTGGAACCAGTTGGGAATATCCTCGCGGGTAACCTTGGGCATGAAGGGCACATCCTTTCCTGTTCATCGTTCTATACATTAACTATTCGACAGCTGACGCAGGGAATCCTTTTATAAATTTTGTTTCGTTGCAGACAAAACAGGAGATTTATGGTAATATAGTGAAGATAAAATTTTGTAAGGAGATGCCCTCACACAATGAAAACCACGATTATCGGCATTGCCGGCGGCACGGGTTCCGGCAAATCGACGTTTACAAATCGCTTGAAGAAACATTTTGGCGATGATGTTACGGTAATCTATCATGACAATTATTACCGTCCGCATGATGACCTGTCATTCCAGGAGCGTCAGCATATCAACTATGACCATCCGAAATCTTTGGAGACGGATCTGCTTATCGAGCAGCTGACAGAGCTGCGGCAGGGACACAGCGTTGAGTGCCCGGTCTATGATTTTGCCCAGCATACGCGCGCCAAGGAGACGACCATCATCAAGCCGAGCCGCGTCATCATCGTCGAGGGTATCCTGATCCTGCAGGATGAGCGCCTGCGCGATCTGTTCGATATCAAGATCTTTGTCGAGGCCGATGCCGATGAGCGCATCCTGCGCCGCGTGCTGCGCGACATCAACGAGCGCGGCCGTGACCTCGAGAATATCATCGAGCAGTACCTTGAAACCGTAAAGCCGATGCATTATCTCTATGTCGCACCGACGAAGAACGTAGCCGACATCGTCATCAACAGCGGCCTCAACAATGTCGCCTTTGATATCATCAAGACGAAAATCCAGGCGCTTCTGGCCGCGAACGAAAGCGAATGATTGGCAATAAAAACATGAACGAGGATTGACTCCTTAGCGCACCCGTTGACTTGTCAAAGTACTGACTGGTCAGCGGGTGTTTTTTGGTACGGCTGGCAAAAAGGCAGGGCGGTTCGCAATGTTTTAGCGCGCGAATGATTTAACAGTTGTGTCAATTGTAGCAAGAATACAGAATACTTCCTGTTAACCTATAAACATTATGGTTGTAACGTTGTATACTATGCATAGGTCAAGGGAAAGGAAGGATTCTGTATGAAAAAGTGTTTGGGTGTTGTCATAAGTGCTGCTGTCTGGGGGGCGCTGCTTTATATGCAGGGGACGCCGGCCATCGATGAGGAGATCGCGGAGGAAGTGGTGCAGTCCGTGCATCCCGATATGGCGTTTTGCGAGACGGAGCGCGTGGCCAGCGGGGCAGATGAGAATCTGCGCGTGGCGTATGTGACTGCCGGTATGCAGCAGGGGCAGATGACTTTTGCCCAGGATGGTCATGTCCTGCTCGCAAAGGAATGATCGGCTTTATCAGCGCTTATAGGGAAGGCCGCCTGCGGGCGGTCTTTTTTGTGCCTCGGGGATAGCGTTGACTTGTCAATTTGACCAGTCAATTTGACTTGTCAGCTTTGACTTGTCAGATTGACGTCTGGCAGGTGATGCGGGCTTTCTTGTCGAATCCTAGCAGGGAAAGAAGGTGAACGTATGGAAAGACGCAGTTTTTGGCAGCGCAACGATTTATCGCTGCTATTTCTGCTATCGATTTTTATGAATGGCTTTGAGACAGGCGGTTATCAGGCGGCACTTCTCTATATCGGGCAGGAGTTTGATTTATCGATAGGCCAGCAGGGGATTCTGGCCTCGGTGCAGCTTTTTGCGACGATGATAGCGCCATTGCTTTTGGGGGCGCTGGCTGACCGCATCGGGAAAAAGATCATGCTGGTGCTCTTTACGGCGACACGGGTGCTGTCGGCAGCGGTCATCATGCTCGCGACGGAGTCGCTGCTGTTTGCCGTGGGCATTTTTACGCTTGGCTTTGCCTGCAGCATTGTCCAGTATGTCGCGATTGCCGGCATGCAGGATGCTTATCCGCTGACGCGCAACCGGCGCATGGGCTACATTACGGCGATGTTTGCGCTCGGGGCTGTGGCAGCGCCGCTGGCCGTAGGTATCTCTATAGGGGGGCCTGGCGGCTGGCGCAGTTTTTTCCTGCTGAGCGGGCTTATCTTCCTGCTGTTGACCGTTGGCCTTGTGCGTACGGAGTTTTCGCCGCGTGAACTGCTGGCTGTAGATGTGCAGGATGTCAGCAGCAAAGGCATGTATGGCAAAGGCGTGGCTTTTCTCTGCCTGATCATGTTCCTCTATGTTGGCGTTGAGAACGGCGTGTGCTTTTTCCTTAGCAATTTTATGCTGGATACGCTTGCTTCTGCCCGCGGCTATCTGGCGTTATCGCTGTTTTGGCTCGCGATGATTCCGTCGCGGTTCCTTTGCGGCCTGTTTGCCAAACATCGTAGCCGGCTAATCTATATTGCCCCGCTGGGGGCGGCATTGATGCTGGCGCTGCTGACTGTGGCGCAGAGCGAGCTTATGGCCTTTGTGGTAGTCGTTGTGCTCGGCTTTTTCTGTGGCGGTGTCTATCCGAACGTGCTTACCTATGTGACTGACTTTGCCGGCGGCCGTACGGCGACAGTGACAGCTGCCATTACCGTGGCAACGGGCGTCGGCGCGACGATCATCTCGGCGATTTTTGGGTTCCTGCATGCTGGCTTTGGGTTTACGGGGGCTTTTCTGATCCTGGCATTGCTCTTAGGCATGGATGGTCTTGTGGCCTGGTTTGTCCCGCGCTTGCGTCCGTGAGGACAGGTTTGCTATTTTGTGCTACAATAGGAAGGCAACTATCAATGTTTTGGAGATGACGTTTTGAAGGTAATCAATTTCTATGGCGGCGCTGGCATCGGCAAGAGCACGATTGCGGCCGATATTTATTCCAAGCTCAAGCGCAGAGGCTATAAGACAGAGCTCGTTGGCGAGTTTGCCAAGTGGCTCTGGTATCAGAATGCGACGGATATCGTCGAGGATCAGCTCTATCTCTTTGCGGAGCAGGCGCACCGCACGCGCACGCTGGCGCGCTACGATATCGACTTTGCTGTCTGCGATTCGCCGCTGCCCCTCAATATCATCTACAACCGTGAGCCGACCGAGGCGTTTGATGCGCTGGTCATGCAGGAGTTTGGCCGCTATGACAATATCAATTATCTGCTGCGGCGCAACGATGAATTCCTGTCGATCGATGGCCGCAAGGAGACGGATCTCGCGCAGGCAAAGGAAAAGGATGCGCAGGTCGTTGCGATGCTGGATAAGTGGATGGTGCCCTATACGGTCATCGCTCCGTGGGAGACGGATAAGGTAATGATGGATTTGAATCTCTGGAAAGGCTGACGGATTATGACTTTAGATGAATTACAGCCGGGACAGGGAGCGTTCATCACGCGGGTGGACGGCAGTGGTGCGCTGCGCCATCATCTGCTCGATATGGGACTTACGCCGCATACCGAGGTGACGCTGCAGAAGGTCGCACCGATGGGGGACCCGCTGCAGCTCAAGGTGCGCGGCTATGATTTGACACTGCGCCGCGATGAGGCCCGCAGTATTGCCATCGAGGGCGTACACCAGCAGGAAGATGAGGCCTATAGCGAGCAGCGCAAGCGCGATATCGACCATCCGGGCGTTGGTGAGCTAGGTTATGCGCCGCAGCAGCATCGCCATGATCCGGCGCCGATACCGAAGGGCGTGCCCTTGGCGTTTGCCTTGGTCGGCAATCAGAATTGCGGCAAGACGACATTGTTCAATCAATTGACGGGTACGCATCAGCATGTGGGCAATTTCCCCGGCGTGACCGTTGACCGCAAGGATGGGCAGATCCGCGGCCACCGCGAAGCGCGCGTGACAGACCTGCCGGGCATCTACTCGCTGTCGCCGTATTCGAGCGAGGAAATCGTCACGCGGGATTTCCTGCTGCAGACGCATCCCGATGGCATCATCAATATCGTCGATGCGACGAACCTTGAGCGCAATCTGTATCTGACGATGCAGCTCATGGAGCTCGGCATCCCGATGGTGCTGGCGCTCAACATGATGGACGAGGTGCGCGATAACGGCGGCTCGATTCTCATCAATGAGCTTGAGGCCGTGCTCGGCATTCCCGTCGTGCCGATTTCAGCGGCCAAGAATGAAGGTGTCGATGAGCTGGTGGATCACGCGCTGCATATGGCGCGCCATCACCGGCAGCCGATGCGCATCGACTTCTGCAAGGACAGCGAGGCGCAGGGCGATCCTATCGCTGCGGTGCATCGCGCCATTCATGCGACGGCGCATATGATTGAGCCCGAGGCGCGGAAAATCGGGATGCCGCTGCGCTTTGCGGCGACGAAGCTCATCGAAAAGGATGGGCGGATGGCGGACAGCCTGGCTCTGCCGCAGGAAAAGCAGCAGATGTTTGCGCATATCATCACCATCCTGCAGGAGGAGACGGGGCTTGATGCCGAGGCGGCTATGGCCCATATGCGTTTTGTCTTTATCACGAATCTTTGCGCGCAGACGGTAGTGCGCCCGCATGAGAGCCGCGAGCATCAGCGCAGTGTGGCGATTGACCGCATCCTGACCGGCAGGTATACGGCCATTCCGGGCTTTATCGTCATCATGGCCTTTATCTTCGTGATGACGTTTGCTGGTATCGGCGCACTGCTGACCGATGGCATGGCGGTCGTGGTCGGCGGCGTGACGGATATGGCAGATGAGCTGCTCGCGGCGACCGGCGTGAATCCTGTCGTCCATGATCTCGTTATCCATGGGGCCCTCGAGGGCATCGGCAGTGTCATCAGTTTCCTGCCGACCATCGTGACGCTGTTCTTTTTCCTGTCTATCCTCGAGGATACGGGCTACATGGCACGCGTGGCGTTTGTCATGGACCGCCTGCTGCGCCGCATCGGCCTGTCGGGGCGCAGCATCGTGCCGATGCTCGTCGGCTTTGGCTGCTCGGTGCCAGCCATCATGGCAACGCGGACGCTTTCCAGTGAGCGCGACCGCAAGATGACCGTGCTGTTGCTGCCGTTCATGAGCTGCAGTGCCAAGCTGCCAATCTATGCGCTGCTCATCGGTGCCTTTTTCCCGCGCGAGTATCAGGCCGTTATCATGATTGCCCTTTATTTTACCGGCATCGGTGTGGGCATCCTGTTTGCGCTGCTGCTGCGGCGGACGCGGTTCCGCGGCGAGCCGGTGCCCTTTGTCATGGAGCTGCCGAATTACCGCATCCCGTCGGCCAAAAGCGTGGCGCGGCTCATCTGGGATAAGGCCAAGGGCTTTCTCATGAAGGCGTTCACCATCATCTTCCTGGCGTCGCTCATCATCTGGTGTCTGCAGATGTTCGACCTGCGGCTAAACGTTGCCGAATCGCCCGAGCAAAGCCTGTTGGCGGCTATCGGCAAGCTGGCCGCACCGGTCTTTGCGCCGCTGGGCTTTGCGGATTGGCGTGTGGCTACGGCACTTATCACAGGCTTCATGGCGAAAGAAACGGTCGTATCGACGCTTACGGTACTGCTCGGCGGCGATACGGCCCTGCTGCCGGCGCTTTTGACGCCGCTTGCGGCAGTGGCACTGCTGGTGTTTGTATTGCTCTATACGCCGTGTGTCGCGGCGGTTTCGACCATGCGCCGCGAAATCGGCGGCTATCATGCCTTTTTGACGGTCATCGTGCAGTGCGCGATCGCCTGGCTGGCTGCCTATGCAGTCCGGCTGCTGGTATTGTTGTTTGTTTGAGGTTAGCGATGGATCTTTTACGGGTCCATCGTTTTTTTTGTGGGACCGGCAAGCCATTATCCTGTACAGCAGCCAGCCAGATTTTGCGTTATGGCAGGAAGTCGGCCCTTGTTGGGCGAATAAAATAAAGTAAGGAATAGCATGAATATCTCTGAGGTGAATGGAATGATTATACAAGCGCAGGTCATGGGCTATATTGTGACGAATTCTTATTTTTATATCGATGATGAGACAAAGCATGGCTTCTTGATCGATCCGGGGGCAGAGCCGGATAAGCTGCTGGGCATCATAAACGAGCAGGGATTTACCATTGAAAAGATCCTGCTTACGCATGGGCATTTTGACCATATCGGTGCCGTGCCTGCCTTGCAGCAGGCGCTCAAGGTGCCGGTGCTCATGCAGGAAAATGGCCGCCTCTATGCGGAAAATCCCGGTTGGAACCTTTCTGCCCAGCTGGAGGAAGCATTGACGCTTGATACGGTTACTTATATCGCTGATGATTCTGACGTGCTGCTGGCAGATAAGAAGACGTTCGGGCTGCATATGGTGCCGGTGCCAGGTCATACGGCCGATGGCTGTATCTACTATAGCGCGCAGGACAAGGTCGCTTTTGTCGGCGATTCGGTCTTCAAGAGCAGCTATGGCCGCACGGATCTGCCCGGCGGCGATGCGCAGCAGCTGTTGCAGGGGATAGTCCGTCATATCCTGACACTGCCCGCAGACACAACCTTGCTGTCGGGCCACTCAGAGCCGACGACAGTAGCTGCCGAGCGGCAGATGCCCTGGTATCAGGAGCTGCTTGCTGACAGTTGAGACGATTGCAAGAGATGAAGGAGAATAGGGATGGCTACGATTCGTGTTCTGGTAATGGAACCTTCCGCGACCGCACGGAACACGGTATTGGCAGGGATAAGGAGCCAGCTGGAAGGCGCTCAGCTTGAAGGAGCTGCGGAAATGGATGAAGCCATTATGAAGCTCCGGATGTTCAAGCCCGATGTCATCGTGATGAATCTCTTTTTAGGGATTCAGCAGGCCGACAATCAGCGGTTTCTCTCGCTGGTCGTGCAGATGACGACTGCACCCGTAGTGACTTATGGCATGCTCCAAAAAACCAGGAGCAGTGCGGAGTCGATGGGGGCATTTTCCTATCTGGCCAAGCCAAAACCGGGAGCGGACAAAACGATATTCTTCGAGGAGCTGGCAGCGTCTATCCGCGCTGCTGACGAAAAGAACAGGAGAACGAGGCTGGCCCCTGGCCGCAGTGCGACCGTGGCTCGCGACATCTGGCCTGCGATACGGCAGGCACCGCAGGCCCCGCTGGCCGCAGCTGCGGCGCCACCTGGCGCCCCGCGGCCAGCGATACGCCATACGAAGGTGCCGATCCGCATCATTGCGATTGGCTCTTCGACTGGCGGCACCAAGGCGCTTTCGGATATCCTGCCGTTGCTTTTGCCACCGCTGCCGCCGATTGTCATCGCGCAGCATATACCGCCGGTCTTTTCGGAGCGGCTGGCCGAGCGCCTTGACCATGAGTGCAGGCTGCATGTCAAAGAAGCGGAGGCGGGCGATATCCTCAGAGATAATACGGTCTATATTGCCCCGGGGCATAAACATATGACGCTCAAACGCATCGAGGGAGGGTTTAAGCTCGACTGCCAGCCTGGAAGACCGGTGCATGGCGTCTGCCCATCGGCAGACGTATTGTTTCACTCAGTGGCCCAGGCAGCCGGCGATACGGCGCTGGGCATCATCCTGACCGGCATGGGCTGTGATGGGGCTGAGGGACTTTTGGACATGCTGCGCTGCGGGGCGCGGACCCTCGGCCAGGATAAGCAGAGTTCGGTGGTCTATGGCATGCCCAAGGCCGCCTTTGATATCGGTGCTGTCGAGCAGCAGATCCCGCTGGAAAAGATGGCCAGGAAAATCCAGGAATTATGCCGTCGGGATGGATAGCTGCTGAATGGAGATAAGGAGCATAGAAATGAATGATATAACCAAGGAAAAGAGCCAGCCGGCATGGCAGCAGTCTGTCGGTGCTGTTCTGGCCTTATCGGATGATTATACCTCTGTGTACTGTGTCAACATGCAGGACGGTGCCATGACAGCCTTTACGACCCAGGATGTATTCCGTCAGGCGATGGACAGGCAGGATACGGAGGCGCTGACCTATGCGGAGGCATTGACCTGCTATGTCGAGCGCCAGGTCTATCCGCTTGACCGCCTGCGCGTCCGGGCGGTGGCCTCGCTGGCTTATGTCAGCAAGATGCTCAAGGACCAGCGCACGTATTCGATTTCCTTTAGCCTGTACGTTGACAAAGAGATACACTTTGCCGAAATGAAATTCGTACGGCTCGAGGAGAAGGATGGCAAACTGGTCTCCGTCGTGCTCGGCATCCGCGAAAACGATGAGCGCATTGGCGGCACGCTGGTCCATCAGCATATCATCAAGGAGGTCGACGCCATCTATTTCTGCGATCTCAACCAGGATATCCTGCGCGTCTACAAGCGGCCCCAGATGGTGCCGCTGCCCGATGGCCGGCTGACGACATCGTACAGCAGTGTCATGAAGCGCCTGCTGCCGCTGGTCAGCAGTGACCAGCGGACGATGATGCAAAATCTTGCCGATTCGCAATTCGTCAAAGACTATATTGCCGATGAAGAAAGCCGCGAGTTTGTCTATGAGCTGCCGGATTACGAAAAGCCGTGGCGCAGGGCTTTTTTCCAGGTGTATGACCGCGGCGAGGATGGCAAAGCCTCGCGCATCATCCTTTCGATTGCACCGATTGATTACAATCGCGCGAAGGAATTCGAGCTGGCCAAACGGCTGGAGCATCAGCGGGAAAAGCTTGCCAAGCAGCATGAGCAGCTCGAACTGGCTTTGCAGCAGGCCAATACGGCTAACCAGGCCAAGACCCATTTTCTTACGAATATGTCACACGATATCCGTACGCCGATGAACGCCATCATGGGCTATACGGCACTGGCGGCGGCGCATCTGCAGGATACGGAATGCGTGCGCAACTATCTGAATAAGATTTCGACGGCCAGCGATCATCTGCTGTCCATCATCAACGATGTGCTCGACATGAGCCGCATCGAAAGCGGCAAGATGGCGCTGAACGTATCGGAAAACAGCTTTGCCGACATCGTGCAGGAGCTGACCTATATCCTGCAGCCCGATATGGATGCGCGGCAGCTGACTTTCTGTGTCGATACCGAAAGGATTGCCAATGAGCGCATCTGGTGCGACCGCCTGCGGCTCAATCAGATCCTGCTCAACTGCTTGTCCAATGCCGTGAAGTTCACCGAACCCGGCGGCACGGTAGCTCTTGAAATCGCGCAGGACAAGCAGGCTCCGAATGGCTATGGCAGCTTTACTTTTGTCATCCGCGATACCGGCATCGGCATGGCGCCGGAGTTCGTCGCGCATATCTTCGAGCCGTTCACGCGCGAGCGGACGAGCACGCAGAGCCGCGTGCAGGGGACGGGCCTGGGCATGGCCATCGTCAAGAATCTCGTCGATATGATGGGCGGCGATATCTCGGTCTGGAGTGAGCCCGGAACGGGAACGGAAATCACCATCAACCTCTTGCTGAAGCTCACGGCCGTGACCGGTCAGGCAGGTATTGCCGGGCATCTGCAGCAGGTGGAAGAGATGCTGGCGGGGGATGCGGGGCAGGCGAAGAAAAGCGGTACATCGCTCGAGCATAGCAGCACGGTCCTGCAGCAGCAGGATCTGCGGGGAAATATCCTGCTGGTCGAAGATAATGAAATCAATGCCGAAATCGTCTATGCGCTGCTCGAAAATACCGACATAAAGATCGACCTGGCCGAAAATGGGGCCATCGCCGTTGATAAGATAAAGGCGGCGCCGGAGGGCGGCTACGATTTGGTGCTCATGGATCTGCAGATGCCCGTCATGAATGGCCTCGATGCCTCGCGGGCCATCCGCAGGCTGCCTGGCAAGTGGACGCAGGATATTCCCATCCTGGCGATGACGGCCAATGCGTTTGATGAAGACCGCAAAGCCGCGATGGAAAGCGGTATGAACGATTATATCTTAAAGCCCATTGACCTTCCGAATCTGTTCGAGAAATTACATGAATATCTCGATTGAAGCGCGAAAACGCAGAAAATAAAAAATGCCCGGCAGAGGAAAGCCTCTGTCGGGCATTTTTGTGCTTAATCAAGCATGAGCGAGGTTATCGTCCTCGTCATAGACCGGCGTATGCGCCGTTGCAAGCTCGGAAAAATCGAACTGCGGCAATTTTTTCTCGGACAGGTTGCGAACTTTTGCCAGGATATCCTCATCAGCAGCAAAAGGACGGCATTCTTCGAGGCTGCGCTCCATCTGCTGGAGTTCCGGCACGTAGAAGCCAAGCTTATCGGCTACGTATTTGAACGCATAGAAGTTCTTCGTAAGTTCACACCATTCAAGATTTTTCATATCAACACTCCTTAGTACATCTTTTTTCCCACATACCATGCTGCCGGGATGCTCGGATGCTCCATAAAAAGCAGCATGTGTGTAAGTATACGCAGGATCATTTGACGTGTCAATATGATTTTTGTAAATAATTGGAAACAATTATATTCGCTATGAAATAAAATTACTTCATTTCAAGAATTTACTTTGGTTCATGTTGATGATTTCGCCCATGAGCTGCTTGCCGAGAATATCGGGATGCAGGCCGTCAACCGAGAATTTGTTGTCCATGAAGCGGTGCGTCGGGTCGTAGAAATAGGGTTCAAGGTCGATGTAGTAGTCCTGCTGGCGGATCCAGCCATTGATGCGGGCGAGTTTCTTCTGCCACTGGGGATCTGTCGGCGCCTGGAAAGCGAGCTGGATATTGGGGGGATTGACCGGCATCAGGGTCAGGAAAATCGGCCGGATATCGTTCTTGAGGCATTTGTCGCGGATGGTCGCCAGATCGTTGACTACGGACTCAGCACTGATCGTGGTCGAGCGCAGGCTGTTGGTGCCTGTAAGGATCAGCAGGTTGATGGGGCGGAAGGGCAGTACATCGCTATCGAAGCGGTCGAGGGTCATCTTTGACGTGTCCCCGCTGCGGCCGAGGTTCAGATAGGGGAAGTCGAAATACGTCGTGTAGCTATACTCCAGGGCAGCTGGTGAGTTCGAGACGGCACCGCCGCCATGCGTGATGCTGTCGCCGAGTACAGCGACGGGAATGCGTTCGGGAAGCTCGGGCATCGTGAAGTGTTCGGTGTCCGACCAGGTGCCAAGCGTATAGCCTTGCGCATTGACGGCGCGTACACGCCAGTAGTAGTCGCCGGCATAGGGGCGCGCGTATTCATCGTAGCAGGCCGCACCGCTTACCGTTTTGCGCCAGACCGCATCGGCATCGGCCGTCGTGCCATGCGCCTCAGCTGGCGGATGGATCAAAAGCTCGACTTCATAGCGGGCGGCATCGTGCAGCGGTATCCATTGGTAAACAGGGTAAACCGGCATCTGGAAATTCGGCATCTGGTCAAAGGTATTGGGCAGGGGGGCTGTAGGCTGCGGCAGGTCCGGATTGATATGCAGTTCCTCGGCCTTGGAGAATTCGCCCATCGGATTGTGATGGATATCGAGCGCGCGCACGCGCCAGTAGATGAATTTGCGGTTGGCATACTTCTTGAGGTCGGCCTGCCAGCCATTCGTAAAGATCTGGTTGGTGCTCTCGAGGTGGTTGGCCTTGTCATGCGTGATGCCGCCCTCCTGATCCGGCTTGCCTGCGAGCAGTTCGACCTCATAGCAGACAGCATTGGGGATGGCATGCCAGACGAGGAACGGCATGAGGCTGGCCGGATGGTCTTCGGTATAGTGATAGATGGTGACAGGTGAAGCCGGTGCCTTTGCATAGATGGGATTGTCGATTGGCTCGGATGGCGGCGTAAGCTGGCCGAACATGCCATAAGCCGTGACGCGGTAGGTCGTCGGGATACCGCTGCGCGGCACCTCGAATGTCGAATCGAACGTATACCCGCTCGCAAAGAAGTGATACTCTGGCTCGCCTTCTACAAGACCGGTCGTGCGCGAATAGGTCTCTACCTTGTAAAAGCAAGGATAGGGCAGCGGGTCCCACGATAACACCATATGCCCATCGGTTTCGTGGAACGAGGTCTGCAAGGTCATATTGCGCAGGCCGAGCAAATCGGTCTTTTCAGCCATGAAAGCGGAAAACGCTGTAAAACAAAAAATGATAAACACAAAAAGGAAAAATTTCTTCATATATAACACCAGATAGCAGGATTTTCTTCAAAAATTAGCGTAAAATAGTAAAGGTACAAAAATGTACGTTGTTTATTATATCATATTTCTGAGGTGATAGGTATGGAAAAGCACGGTTTAGTCATCGTTCATACGGGAAATGGCAAAGGCAAGACAACGGCGGCGCTCGGCCTGGCCGTCCGCGCCTGGGGAGATGGTTTTCGCGTCCTTATACTGCAATTCATCAAGGGCGGCTGGAAGTACGGGGAATTGAAGACCATCGAGACGCTTGCGGCTGCGGATGGCCGCATCGAAATCCGCCAGTGCGGGCTGGGGTTCACAAATACCGATGCCCATGAGCAGGCTGAGCATTTGCAGGCGGCAGCTGATGCACTTGCAATGGCCAGGGAAGCGATCACGGGCGGTAAGTACGACCTTATCATTCTCGATGAGATAAACTATGCCGTCAAGTTCGATCTGATCACGGAGCAGCAGGTACTCGATTTGCTCGCCTGCCGTCCGCCCGAGCTGCATCTCGTGCTGACGGGACGTGATGCAGCCCCGAAGGTCATCGAGCAGGCAGACCTTGTGACCGAGATGAAGGAAATCAAGCATCCTTACACGCAGGGCATCAAGGCCCAGATCGGCATCGAATTCTGAGCCGCTTGGCATCCTATACATGTAACCTTGTAAATTATTTAACGCGAATTGCTTGAATTAATCGCATGTATGCAGTAGAATTGTAACTATGTAACGATATATTGTCGGCAAATGTATTGATACAAAAGACAAAATCTATCGCAGATTAGGAGAGTTGAAAAATGAGAAGTGACATCGTCAAAAGAGGCGCTACGCGCTGTGCCCATCGTTCCCTGTTTCATGCGAATGGCTATGGCCCTGAGGATTTGCGCAAACCGTTGATTGGCATCTGCAATTCCTTCAATGAAATCATTCCCGGCCATATCCATCTGCGCGAGATCGCAGAGGCGGCCAAGCTCGGTGTCGCTGCGGCCGGTGGTACGCCGGTGGAGTTTCCTGCCATCGGTGTCTGCGATGGCATTGCCATGGGCCATACGGGCATGAAATATTCGCTGGCCAGCCGCGAGCTCATCGCCGATTCCGTGGAGTCTGTCGCTATGGCGTCTGGTTTTGACGGTCTCGTGCTGATTCCAAACTGCGATAAGGTCGTGCCAGGCATGCTGATGGCAGCCGCCCGCCTCAATATCCCCTGTGTCGTCGTCTCGGGCGGCCCGATGCTGCCGGGGCGCTTCCATGGCCGTGATGTCAGCGTCAGCCAGGCCTTTGAGGCGGCAGGCAAGTTTGCGGCCGGCGAGATGGCAGCTGAGGAGATGGAAGAGCTTGAGGCAAAATGCTGCCCGGGCTGCGGTTCCTGTGCGGGATTGTTCACGGCCAATACGATGAATTCGCTCTCGGAGGTCCTGGGCATGGCCCTGCCGGGCAATGGCACGATTCCCGCTGCCTACACGGGCGCACGGCGTCTGCTGGCCAAGCGCGCGGGTGCTGTCATCATGGACCTCATCGAAAAGGATATCAAGCCGCGCGACATCCTGACGCGCAAGGCCTTTGAAAATGCGATTACGGTTGATATGGGCATCGGCGGCTCGTCGAATACGGTACTGCATCTGACGGCAATCGCTCATGAGGCGGGCATCGAGATTCCGGCGCCGCTGTTTGATGAGATTTCACGTCGCACGCCGTATATCACGAAATTAAGCCCCGCAGGAACGCATCATATGGTCGACCTTGACGAGGCCGGCGGCATCTCGGCCGTCATGCATGAGCTCGCGAAGAAAGACCTCATCCACCTCGATGCGCTGACGGTCACGGGGCCGATGGGCGACCGCATCAAGGATGCCAAGGTGCTTGACCGCAAGGTCATCCATAGCGTCGAAGAGCCGTACCGCAAGGAAGGCGGCATCGCGATCCTCAAGGGCAACCTGGCGCCGGATTATGCTGTCGTCAAGGCATCGGCCGTCAAGGAAGATATGCTGACTTATGAGGGCAAGGCCAAGTGCTACAACTCGGAGACTGAGGCCTGCGATGCCATCATGGCGGGCGATATCGCCGATGGCGATGTCGTTGTCATCCGCTACGAGGGCCCGAAAGGCGGCCCGGGCATGCAGGAGATGCTAAACCCGACGGCTGTCATCACGGGCCGCGGGCTAAAGGTCGGCCTCATAACCGATGGCCGCTTCAGCGGTGCCAGCCAGGGCGCCTGCGTCGGTCATGTCTCGCCAGAAGCGATGGAAGGCGGCCCGATTGCCCTGATCGAGGACGGCGATATCATCTGCATCGATATCCCGAACCGCAAACTCGAGCTCAAGGTCAGCGACGAGGAGCTCGCTAGGCGCAAGGCTGACTGGAAACAGCCAGAGCCCAAGATCAAGCATGGCTATCTGTCAAGATATGCAAAACTCACGACCTCGGCCAGCACCGGTGCCGTACTCAAATAGGGTTTCGAGTCTATAATGGAGTAGACCATACTCACCGCCGTTTCCGCTGTGGGTTTTCCTATTGTCGTGGCATTTTACCTGCTCACGAGATTTCAGGAATCAATGGATAAATTCATCGACAAGCTGGGGAATTGATACAGGAGCTGAAGCGGTTGGAAAAATGACATAAGGCGGGCGGCTGACTGGTCAAAGAGACTGTCGGTCGCCTGCCTGTTTTTGGCTTGCAATGTAGCAAAAATATTACATATGGTATTGTGGAGCTCTTTTTTATGTTATATAATCAAGACAAGAAAGGGTGAGAATGATGGATGCTAAAACATTGGGAGATAGACTGCGTGAACTGCGTACTGCACAGGGAATGAAGCAGGAGACGGTGGCAGAAGCACTCCATGTAAGCCGTCAGAAATATTCCCGCATGGAAAAAGGGGAAAATGATCCGTCGCTAGTGGAATTGAATCGTCTGGCCCTGTTGTTTCAGACGAATGTCAGTGCGCTGGTGGCCGAAGATGATGAGGAAGATGCGGTTGTTTCCTTTTATCGCAATGCAGATGATTCGCCGGAAATCGATTATATCAATGATGTGATTGATATGTTCTTCAAGAATATGCTGGTACATGATAGACCGTGAGTGAGGACGTGACAAGATGGATGAAAAGCGTAAACGGTTGATTGAGCGCAAGGCGCGGGAGTGTCGTCCCAAGGTCGCGTATGGTCTGCACAATCCGTTCCGTCTGGCCCGCGAAAAGGGCTGGTACTTGTTCCGTTATCCGATTGGTGCGGACAAGACTTTGGGATTATCGCAGAACCGCCGGGAGGGAAAGGTGATTTTTACCAATTCGTCTGCCCTTTTGTGTCGGGAAATCTTTACCTTTGCCCACGAAATCGGTCATCTGGTGCTGCATGCCGGGCAGGATGGACTGGTCTTTAAGGATGATGCGATGTTCATGAAAAAAGACCAGGAACGTGAGGCGGATTATTTTGCGTCCTGTCTGCTGATTCCCCGGGAGAATTTGTGCAATTATCTGGAGGATTACTGCGAAGCCTTTCAGCCCAAGGATATTGACGCATTGACGGTTGCGATGATTATGCATGAGTTTCGCGTCAGCAGTAAAACGGCTTTGATTGCTTTGCGTGAATATAAGCGCATAAGCGCTGCGCAGCAAAAAGCTTTGGCTAGTGAGCTGGAAGGGAACGTCAATAAGTTTTTGCAGGCAGCTTCCCAGGAGGACGATGCCTTGTTGAAACCGGCCAATGCCATCCGCTACCCGGAGGAATTTCTCAAAATCATTCGGGATAATTATAAGAACAATAAGATTCCCAAAAGCATGGCGGAGGCTTTTTGTGCTTTCAGCATGACGGATTTTGCAACGATTTTCCCGCATAACCATTTGGATGATGATGAGACCTTCCGAAAGGTGGGATTGGTGTGAACCATGCGCCTTGTTTTGCCAGTGCCTCTCTTGATACCAATATCCTGATTCATCTTTGGCGCTCTCAGACAGAAGAAATGCTGCGGCAGATGTTTTCCAAGGTATATGTGCATCAATGGCTATTGGACACCGAATTGCCACATCATGCGGATATGGCGTTGCGCGGAAAAATCATCAATTCGATGGACGATGGATTTCTGGTGCCCGTTGATAACGCCATGCTGAAAGAGGAGGGGCTTTATTCGAAATTCAAATGGGAATTGGAAAATCTGGCCATGTTCTTCTCGCATGGGGACACGGGAGAAGGTTTTGTTATTGCCTTGGCCAAAGTATATGGTATCCCTGCCGTAGTAACGAATGATATTAAGAAGGATGGGCCTAAGTGGTACCTGAATATACGAGCAAGGGAACCCTTTGGCTTTTCCAGCGATGAAGTTTTGCTGATTAACTATCTGAAGGGCGCCATATCCGAGGATGAATGCCTGACCAAATTTCAAACCATGAATGAAGTAAATGGGCTTAATTGGCGGATAAAGGTGTGTGTGAATCGTTTTGCCCAGCGTTTCCTGGGGAAAATAGACCGTGAAATCCCGGCTTCTGTGCGGGACCATCAGTGGATTGCTGATTTTGCGCAGGAGTTTCATTTGGATGTGGCCGAGAGGTTGGCAAAATTGCGTGCCTATATCCCTGCGGAGGAGGAATCTGTGGTATCGCAGGCACCTAAGACGCGGCAAGAGCTTCTCCTGTCTGATTACCCGCTATCGTGCAGCATGGAAAAACGGGCGGTACAGGAAAGCTATCGTCGGGCTTATCAGTTCATGGAGAAGACCAAAGAGAGTTTGAATGTGCCGGTTGATGCGGTCATTGCCTGCGTGTTGGAGCAGCTGGGATATAACCAGAGCGAAATTGTGGACACGATTGACGCTTTGTCTCCCATGGCAGAAAATCGTATCTTGTATAGCAAACTGGTGTTTATGAAACGTAATGAATATGATAAATTTGAGAAAATCCAGGCTTGTTGTGACTATGTCAAACAAGCGTTGGAAGTTTGAATAGTAAAGCACGAGGCGGGCGGCTTGACCGGTCAAAGTTGACTGGTCAAGCCGCCCAATTTGCGATTTATAAAATTCCTTTGCAATCAGGGATTCCTCTAAAATGAACTTGTTGCTCTAACATAGTTTTGAATGGAGGAATTGCTTATGAAAAAGAACAACAATGGTACTGTATACGGTTACATTCGTGTATCTACTGTTTCACAGAGGGATGACCGGCAGTGGATAGCACTGGCAGACTTCGGTATTCCGAAGAAATGTATCTTTGTGGACAAGCAAAGCGGCAAGGACTTTGACCGTCCAGCCTACACCAAGATGATGAAACGCCTTGGCCATGGCGATACTTTGGTGGTAAAGAGCCTGGACAGGTTGGGGCGCAACTACGACGAAATGACCCGTCAGCTGGATATCATCACCAAGGAAAAGGAAGCGGCCATCGTGGTCATAGACCTGCCGCTCCTCGATACCCGCAATAAATACGGGGATGACCTCACGGCAAAACTCATCTCCAATCTGGTCATTCAAGTCTTTTCCTACGTTGCGGAAACGGAACGGAACATGAACCACCAGCGCACCATGGAGGGACTGGCAGCAGCCCGGGCAAGAGGCGTGACCCTGGGCAGAAAGCCAATGGAGAAACCCAAGGGATTTCCAGCAATCCACGCCCAATGGAAAGTCGGAAAAGTCTCCGCCCGCAAGGCCGCAGAGGCGCTAGGCGTTTCAACGCCTACCTTCTTGAAGTGGGCCAATGCGTCAACTGACGCGTGAACGTAAAAAAATCCATGGT
>SVBZ01000038.1 GCA_015058575.1 Pseudoselenomonas ruminantium | reverse complement strand
TATGCGCTTACGGCCCAGTCCTGCTGCGCAGGACAGTCGCTCCAGACAGAAAGAACCACTACCCCGTTCGCCCCTGACATTCGTATGAACAAGTTTGCACGAACCGTTGCTCCCGTCACAAGCACATCGATGTAATTCGTTCCCTATAGCCGCAGCAGAGCAGACTTATCCAAACCTAGCAGAGGGCGGGGGCGGGTACACTTTCTTCGCAGCGGGAGCGACTGCCCGAACGCAGTGAGGGATGGCCCGAAGCTGATACTTTCTAGAACGACACGATGTATTGGCGTGCCGCCGGCCTGCCCGGCACATGTCGCTAGATACGTACGAAAGCATCCGTGCGGGTCATTTAGCGGGAGCGGAGAAAAAGTGCACCCGCCCCCGCCCAAGCTGAGCTCTTTCAAGTTTATTTTAAGCACGCACGCACAGGTAAACTGCAATTTTGTTTTTGGAGAAAAATTAAAAGAACAGGAAAATTTGCAATTCGTATGGAATACATATTATCATAGATAATAACGATGATAGTTATTCTATCTTGATTAATTGCTGAGGGGGCATTTTGATGATTATCCCAGAGAAAAACCTGATGAAACTTGCCAATGGCAGTGATGTTCGCGGCGTCGCTATGGAAGGCGTGGCTGATGAACCGGTGACTTTGAGCACGGCGGCTGCTAACGTCATTACGTCGGGCTTTGTAGAATTCCTGCAGGCGCGCACGGGCAAGGACAAGAAGGAGCTGCGCATTGCCGTTGGCCGTGATTCGCGTCTGACGGGACATGACCTCAAACGCGAGGTTTTGAAGGCACTTACGGCACATGGTGTGGTGACGGTTGATTGCAGTATGGCTTCAACGCCGGCGATGTTCATGTCCACGGTATTCCCTGAAACCCAGATGGACGGTTCCATCATGATTACGGCAAGTCATCTGCCATATAATCGCAATGGCATGAAGTTCTTCACGAAAGACGGTGGTGTAGAGCATGAGGATATCATCACGATCCTGCAGAATGCTGCCCGCTATCCGGTCATGGAAGGGGAGCGTTCCAAGGCACAGCGGTATAATCTGATGGAGCGTTATTGTCATCATCTGCGCAAGAAAATCCGCGAGGCTCTGGGCGGGGAAAATCAGCCGCTCAAGGGCATGCACATCGTTGTCGATGCCGGTAATGGTGCGGGCGGCTTCTTTGCTACGCAAGTGCTTGGCCGTCTGGGGGCTGATACAACGGGCAGCATTTATCTGGATCCGGATGGGCATTTCCCGAATCACATCCCGAACCCGGAGAACAAGCAGGCTATGGCTGCTATCCGTCAGGCGGTGCTTGATAATCGTGCCGATCTCGGCTTGATTTTCGATACGGATGTTGACCGCATGAGTGCGGTGCTTAAGAATGGCAAGGAAATCAGCCGCAACGAGCTTATCGGTATGATGGCGGCCATCCTTGAGCCGGATTATCCAGGCAGTACGATCATCACGGATTCGGTCACAAGCGATGAGCTTACGGAATTCCTCGAAAAGGATCTTGGCCTCAAACATATGCGTTATATGCGCGGTTATAAGAATGTCATCGATGAGTGCATCCGCCAGAACAAGGCTGGGGTTGTCTCGCCGTTGGCTATTGAGACGTCGGGCCACGGTGCGCTGTCTGAGAACTACTATCTCGACGATGGCGCTTATCTGGCTGTCAAGCTGCTCGTTGCTGCAGCCAAAGCCAAAGCTGGCGGCCGTCGTCTTTCAGATTTTGTCAAGAATCTTGGCGCACCGGCAGAGAGTCAGGAATTCCGTCTCAAAATCAAAGGGGAGGAGGATTTCCGCGCCTATGGCAATGGGGTGCTCAAGACGTTCGAGGAACGCGCTGTGCAGGCGGGCATCAAGGTAGCAAAGCCGTCATATGAGGGTGTGCGCCTTGTATTCCCGGACGGCTGGGCGCTTCTGCGCATGTCGCTGCATGATCCGAATATGCCGCTCAACATCGAGAGCCGCAAGGAAGGCGGCGTGAAGGAAATCGCTGCTCAGGTCAAGGGCATGCTCGCCGGATTCGTGAGCCTCGATCTCAGCGTCTTCGCAGAATAAGATACAGGCAAGGATAAATCAGCCTGCCGCACCGCCAGCTATGGCGCGCTGCGGCAGGTTTTTATTAGTACCTGCTTTCAAGACAGTGATATCCTTTTCTGCTATAATGTAGAATGGTTTAGCTAGAAAGGATGACGACATGAATCAACATAGAATCACCCCGATGACAGAAAGCGGTCTGCTGGCGGCTTTGACGGTAATCCTGGCTATGATTGCCGTTTATTTGCCGGTGCTCGGCATGTTTGCTGCGCTTATCTGGTCGCTGCCCATTGTTGTGCTGGTTGTGCGGCATGGCCTGCGCTGGGGCATCATGGCGGTGCTGATTTCCGGCATCATCATGGCCTTGCTGATTGAGCCGCTGCTATCCCTGCGAATGGTAATAGCATTTGCGCCGATGGGACTGCTTTTGGGACTGGGCTTCCGCAAGGGATGGCCGGGCATGAAGATTTTTGGCGTGGGCTTGCTGGCGTCGCTTTTGAGTCTGCTGGCGGCTTTTGCGCTGGTATTTGCGGTAACTGCCGTGAATCCGCTGAATTTTCAGGTTGATGCCTTGCAGCAGTCCTTTGACACCGTCTTCAATCTTTATGAAGAAATGGGGCTTGATGCCAAGTCCATCGAGGAGGGGCGTCAGCTGGTGGCCGAAGGCATGGTAATGGTGCAGATCCTGATCCCGCTGGTGGTCATAATGATGGGAGTAATCTATACTGCTATCGGTTATCTGACCGGGGCAAAGGTATTGCGCCGTCTGGGCCATAAAGTTCCGCAAGTGCTGCCGTTTGGTGAGTGGCGTTTGCCTGTGTTTTTCCTGTATCTGTTTGGCTTTGCGCTGGTCGGTATATACTGGGGCGGTACACGCCAGATCCAGCCGCTCTATCAGCTGTCGATGAATGCGAATATGCTGGCAATCTTTGCCGGTCTTGTGCAGGGGCTGGCGCTTATGCATTGTTTGTTAGGCCATTACCGGGTATCGCGTCTGGTCAGGATCATCCTTTATGTGATTGTCCTGACGAATGGCTTTTTAGCGCAGCTGGTGGCGCTGACGGGGCTTTTTGATATGCTTTTTGACTACCGCCGCCGTTTCTCGGCACAAGGGAAGAAATGAGGTGAGGCGTTATGCCACGGAATCTGTCAGCCTGGATTGATTTGACCATCCATTTGATCATCATGCTGGTATTGGTCATGGTTCTTTCCTGTTATAATGAATATATCGCCGCAATTGCCGGTGTTATCTGGCTGGCCTTAGCCTCCTTTGCACGGGAACGCTGTACCGATCGGGCAAAACGATTTGAGCGTTACTGCCGCAATGTTGTGGAGAATATCAGTGAGATGGTGAATTATGCGGTGGAGGAATTGCCGCAGGCCGTCGTCATCATCACGGAGGATGGGCGTATTCAGTGGACGAATTCCCGTATGTCTGTCTATGTCGGCAGTGAGCCTGAGCTCGATACGGATATCACGGATATCTGGCCGGGCATCATCATCGGCCCGGTTTGGGGACAGGAAGGGGAATACGTCTTTGCGCATGAGGATAAATACTATCAAGTGCGCTATCGGCCGGTAAAGATGGCGCCACATCAGCAGCAGCTCATGGCGCTGTATGTGCAGGATGTCACGCAGCATGAGACGCTGCGGCTGACCTATAAGGAAAGCCGTACGGTACTGCTTTACATCCAGATCGATAATTATGACGAGGTCATGCAGGGGCAGTCGGAAGCCGAGCGTACCTCACTTTTGCTGGCGGTAAACCAGATCCTCGATAAATGGATGAAGAATCTCGGCGGTTTTATGCGCCGTGTATCGGATGACCTCTATGTCGTGGTGCTCACGCGTGAGGCGTTGGAAAAAGCTATGAGCGAGCGTTTTGATGTGCTCGATAAGGCTCGTCAGCTCCAGAGTACGAACCGCCTGCCGGTAACGCTATCGATGGGCGTGGCAGTAGCGGATAACCAGTCGATGGCGGAGATGGGCTCACAGGCACAGGCATGCCTTGACCTGGCTTTGGGCCGTGGCGGCGATCAGGTAGCTGTGCTCATCGATGGTAAGACGCAGTTCTTTGGCGGCCGGGCCAAGGCTGTCGAGAAGCATACGCGCGTCAAGGCGCGTGTGGTTGCCCATGCAGTCCGGGAAATCATGGAGGGGGCCGATGAAGTCTATGTCATGGGTCATCACAATGAGGATTTTGACTGCTTTGGTGCGGCCATGGGTGTGGCCAAGATGGCGCGGGTGCTCGAAAAGCCGGTGCATATTGTGCTGTCGGATATGAATGAAGGCATCGATAAGTTTACCGACTTGTTGCAAGGCAAGGAGGAATATGAGGATATCTTTGTGCGGGCGGAGGATCTCACGACGATGACAGCGCTCAATCCAGTGCTGATTGTTGTTGATACTCATATCCCGCATCTCGTTGCCGATCCAACGCTCTTAGAGCGCATCCCGCAGGTGGTGGTCATCGATCACCATCGCCGTAGCGAGCATTTCATCAAGAATCCGCTGCTTGTCTACATCGAGCCGGCGTCGAGCTCCACGAGTGAGCTTGTGACCGAGCTTTTGGCGTATTTCAGTGACGATTTGATGCTGTCGCGGCTTGATGCCACGGCGCTTTATTCAGGCATCGTTGTCGATACTAAGAATTTTGCTGTGCAGACTGGTGTGCGCACGTTCGATGCCGCGGCCTATCTGCGCCGCAGCGGCGCAGATCCCGTCATGGTGCGGCATCTGTTCCGCTCCGACTACGATACGACCGTTGCCTTGGCCAAGACGAAGGCGCGGGCTGAGCTTTATGATGGCGGGCTGATTGTTTCGCATATTCCCGAGACGATACCGAATGTGCAGGTCATTGCGGCACAGGCAGCTGACTCGCTATTGCGCATTGAGAATGTGTGCATGAGTATCGTCATTTTCCAGCTGCCGAATAAGGTGGTCGGGCTCAGTGCCCGTTCGACCGGCGATATGAATGTGCAGGTCATCATGGAAGCCTTTGGCGGCGGCGGACATCAGAATGTAGCTGGTGCACAGGTCGAAAATGGCGATTTGCAGGCTATCAAGGCCAAGGCAATTGAAATCAGTAAAAAATATATAGAGGAGAATGATCAAGATGAAAGTAATACTTCAGCAGGACGTTAAAAAACTGGGCAAGAAGGGTGATATCGTCGAGGTATCCGAGGGCTACGGCCGTAATTTCCTGCTGCCGAAAAAAGCCGCTGTCCTGGCTACGGCTGAGAATATGAATGTTGCCAAGGCAAAGGCTGGCTCCAAGGCCCGCAAAGATGCTATGGCTACAGATGAGGCAAAACTTATGGCAGCGCAGCTGGAAAAGGTGGAAGTGACGATTCCCGTCAAGATTGGCGAGGGTGGCAAACTCTTTGGTTCGGTTACGGGCAAGGATGTTGCAGAGGCACTCAAGAAGAGCAATATCGATATCGACAAGCGCAAGATTTCGATTAAAGGCGAGGTCACTGGCGCAGGTACGTATGAAGCTGTCATCAAGGTGCATCCGTCGATTACGAGCACGATCAAGATCAATGTAGTAGCTGGCTGATATCATGAATCTTTTTAAAAATATTTTCCGTATATTTCATAAAAACGAGGAGCAGGCTATGCCTGCTCCTGCTAGTCAGGAAACACCTATCGATCGCGAAATCGACGCGCTCTATGCCGTATTGGTCGACATCATGGGAACCGAAAAGCTCGTCATGAAGGCTGGCAAGATGAAGGCCCTGCAGCTCATGCGCTCGGAGGATCGCTGCGAGCGTGTGCTGGCGCTGCAGCGCATCCTCGATGAAGATCCTTTGATTTCGCCAGCTCCGAAGGAAGAACAGCTGCCGGAGGTCATGGAGCTGTTGTCGGAGCGCACCGCAGATCTTGTTGCGCGCCGCAATGTCGAGGACAATATCGAGAAAAAGGTCAATGAGAAGCTCGAAAAGGAGCACCAGGACTACGTCAATGATATCCGCCGGCAGGTCATTAAAGAGGAAAAGCCAGGGGCTGAGTCGCCGCAGGACAAGAAAAAGCGTGAAAAGCTCGAGAAGCTTGAGAAGGTGCATCTGACCCAGTCCATTATGGAATTGTTGCGGCCGCAGGATTTTTCCGAAATCGTCGGACAGGAGCGGGCTGTGAAATCGCTGATGGCCAAGCTGAGCTCGCCGTATCCGCAGCATCTGCTGCTTTATGGCCCGCCGGGGGTCGGCAAGACGACAGCGGCCCGCTTGGTGCTGGAGGCGGCCAAGAAGAAGGCGGCTTCGCCATTTGCGGAGGAAGCGCCGTTTGTAGAGACGGACGGCACTACGCTGCGCTGGGACCCGCGCGATATGACGAATCCGCTGCTGGGGTCGGTGCATGATCCGATTTATCAAGGTGCACAGAAAAGCCTGGCCGATAGCGGTATCCCTGAACCGAAACCGGGACTTGTCACGGATGCACATGGCGGCATCCTGTTCATCGATGAGATCGGTGAGATGGATGAGATGCTCCAGAACAAGCTCCTGAAAGTGCTCGAAGACAAGCGGGCCTTCTTTGAGTCGGCCTATTACGATCCAACGGATGAGAAGGTACCGCCGTATATCCGCAAGTTGTTTGAAGAAGGAGCACCGGCAGATTTCGTGCTGATCGGCGCGACGACGCGCGATGCCGGTCATATCAACCCAGCCCTGCGTTCGCGCTGTGCCGAAATCTACTTTGAGCCGCTGACGCCGAAGCATATCCAGCAGATTGTCCAGAATGCAGCGGCCAAGCTGCATGTCACGATGGCTGAGGGTGTGAGTGAGCTTATCAGCGAGTACACCATCGAGGGCCGCAAGGCCATCAACATCCTTGCCGATGCTTATAGCCTGGCTTTGGAGAAATGCGGTGCGGCCGATAGCGTGCCTGTCGAGCAGATTGCCAAGGGCGAGGGGCCCGCAGTGACGATTACCAAGGCCGAAATCTATGAAGTGGCGCAGGTCAGCCGCCTGTATCAGTTCGTCAAGAAAAAGGCGTCAGATAAGTCTGTTCAAGGGCATATCTTTGGCCTGGGAGTGGCTGGTTTCCTCGGCTCGGTCATCGAAATCGAGGCTGTGGCCTTTGCGGCACATGAAAAGGGCAAGGGCACGGTGCGCTTCAACGAGACGGCGGGCTCGATGGCCAAGGATTCAGTATTCAATGCCGCTTCAGTCATGCGGAAGCTGACCGGCAAGGATATCCATGACTACGATATCCATATCAATGTCATCGGCGGCGGCAACATCGATGGACCGAGTGCTGGTACGGCTATCCTGGCAGTCCTCACGAGTGCTGTGACTGGCAGAAAAATCCGCCAGGACGTTGCCGTGACTGGCGAGATTTCCCTGCAGGGCCGCGTGCGTCCGGTCGGCGGTGTCTTTGAAAAAGCCTATGGTGCTAAGCAGGCGGGAATCAAGACGCTGATTATTCCGAAGGAAAATGACAAGGATATTCCGCAGGAGCATTTGGGTTTGGACATCCATGCTGTCGAGACGGCAGAAGAGGCATTTGCCATCCTTTTTGCAGAAGCGGAAGAATAAAATAAATAGAAAGGAACTTCATCTATGGCATTGCCAGAACGCGTCCCTCCACAGAATATCGAGGCCGAGCAGGCCGTTCTGGGAGCGATGCTAATAAAGAAAGAAGCCATAATCGCTGTGCAGGAGATCCTGCTGCCCGATGACTTTTACCGGGAGGCGCATCGCATTGTCTATGAGGCAATGCTGGAGCTTTCGGGAAACGATGAGGCTGTGGACCTCGTCACGCTCACTGAGCAGCTGCGCAAAAGTGAGAAGCTGGAAAAGATTGGCGGCCTGCCATTCATCACGCAGCTGGCCAATGCCGTGCCGACGGCGGCCAATGTGACCTATCATGCTAAAATCGTCAAAGAGAAGGCTGAGCTTCGCAATCTCATCAATGCTGCGACGGAAATCGCTGGTGCAGCTTATGAAGATACGGACAACGTCGAGAATATCATGGACGAGGCCGAGAAAAAGATATTGGCGGTGGCGAATCGCCAGAACGGTGGTGCCTTCGAATCGATGAAGAGCATTGTCATGCGTACGTTCGAACGCATCAATGTGCTCTATGAGTCCAAGGGTGGCCTTACGGGTATCAGCTCGGGCTTCAAAGACCTCGACACGCTGACCGCAGGTTTGCAGAAATCAGACCTGATTCTCGTGGCGGCGCGCCCGTCGATGGGTAAGACGGCGTTTACGCTCAATATTGCTTCATACGTTGGCCTGCATGGTCATAGTGTGGCGTTTTTCTCGCTCGAAATGAGCAAGGAGCAGCTTATGCAGCGTATGCTCTGCTCCGAAGGCGGCATTGATGCTTCCCGGCTGCGCACAGGGCAGCTCGATGAAGGCGAATGGAACCATCTCGTTGAGACGGCGGATAAGCTCAGCCGTGCACCTATTTACATTGATGATACAGCAGGCATCACAGTTATGGATTTGCGTTCCAAGGCCCGTCGGCTGAAGGCCGAGCATGGCCTTGATCTTATCATCATCGACTATCTGCAG
Source organism: Pseudoselenomonas ruminantium (assembly GCA_015058575.1). Taxonomy (GTDB): domain Bacteria; phylum Bacillota; class Negativicutes; order Selenomonadales; family Selenomonadaceae; genus Selenomonas_A; species Selenomonas_A ruminantium_O. The sequence continues at coordinate 7,121 of SVBZ01000038.1, read as the reverse complement.
CTCATGCAGGGCCGTCCGAGCAAGAACAGCGATAACCGCCAGCAGGAGATCTCGGAGATTTCGCGCTCGCTCAAGGCATTGGCGCGTGAGCTTGACGTTCCGGTTATCGCGCTGTCGCAGCTCTCGCGATCTGTCGAAAGCCGTCAGGTCAAAAAGCCGATGCTTTCGGACTTGCGCGAATCTGGTTCGCTCGAGCAGGATGCCGATATCGTCATGTTCCTTTATCGCGAGGATTACTACGATAAGGATACGGAAAATAAAAATATCACGGAAATCATCGTAGCCAAGCATCGTAATGGACCGGTTGACAGCATATCGCTGTTCTTCCAGAAGGAGTTCACCAAATTCCGCGATTTGCTGGTGCAGTGATATGGCCGTATGTACTAGCTGCAAAGCCGCTGGCTCGAAGATGAGCTGGCGGCTTTTTATTGCAGTTTGACGGGTTAGTTCTAGCCTTCCCCTTACCGAGGGGAAGGTGGGCGCGAAGCGCTCGGATGAGGTGTATGCGTCCGTATGGAATCCCGCTACTACGAAGCGCGGGGTTCACGGGGGAGTGCTTTTTCTGTTTCCGCTTAAATGGGCCGTTCGCCCCTTTCATCTGTTTGCGCAAGTTTGCACGAACCGTTTCTCCCGTTACAAGCACATCGATGTAATTCGTGGCCTATAGCCGCAGCAGAGCAGGCTTATCCAAACCTAGCAGAGGGCGGGGACGGGTACACTTTCTTCGTAGCGGGAGCGGCTGCCCGAACGCAGTGAGGGATGGCCCGCAGCTGATACTTTCTAGAACGATACGATGTATTGGCGTGCCGCCGGCCTGCCCGGCACATGCAACTAGATACGTACGAAAGCATCCGCACGGGTCATTTAGCGTGAGCGGAGAAAAAGTGCACCCGCCCCCGCCCAAGCTGAGCTCTTCCAAGTTTATTTTAAGCACGCACCAACAAATAAACTGCAATTTGTTGGATGTATGAAGAAGTGTACGATTGCTTGTGTCTGCATTTTTGTGGGGGTGACGGATTTTGCGTGATTCTGGTTTTTTTACGGATTTCCACTTGTTTTATGAGTTTTTTTCTTGACAAAATCGGTTCCACAGATTAGACTATAAATATGAAATTGGTTTCACAAAAAATGATTCACAGTTATGCATTTATAAGTTTGTACGGGAATACATAGGGAGGTATCATGATGAAAGACATCCGTCTGGACAGCCCGCTGAATGGTCAGCTGGTGGAGCTGAAGGAAGTTAAGGATCCGGCTTTTGCTGGTGGCGCCATGGGATTGGGTGCTGCAATCAAGAATCCGGATGGCAAGGTTTATGCGCCGGTAGACGGCGAGATTACCGTTTTGTTTGAGACGAAACATGCCATCGGCATCCGTTCGGCAGAGGGTGCTGAGATTTTGATCCATGTCGGACTTGATACGGTTAAACTCAATGGCGAGCATTTTGAGGCTAAGGTCGCACAGGGCGATATGGTCAAAAAAGGCCAGCTGCTGCTTGAGTTTGATGAGGCTGCCATCAAGGCTGCCGGTTATGATACGACAACACCGGTATTGGTCACGAACGCAGCAGAGTTCGGCAAGATTACGGTGGCTCTGGACGGCAAGGAGATTACCTCGGCCGCAGCTGCTGATGATGAGGCTGCAGCCACAGATGCCAATGAGTATGCAGACCTGCCAAAAGAGGTTCGTGTTGCCAAGCTCATCGCAAAATATGTCGGTGGTATGGAAAATGTCCGCAATGCTGAGCATTGTGCTACGCGTCTGCGCCTAATCATCAACGACAAATCCAAGATTGACGAAAAGGCTATCGAAAACATCGATGGTGTCAAAGGCCAGTTCTTCGCAGCTGCCCAGTATCAGATCATTCTCGGCACTGGCTTTGTCGACAAGGTTTTTGCTGAGTTCGTCAAGGGGACGACTTTCAGCGGTGTCAGCAATAAGGAAGAAGCCTATGCACAGATGACGCCAATCCAGAAGATTTCGCGCACGTTTGGTGATGTCTTTGTACCAATCATCCCTGTCCTTGTGGCAACAGGTTTGTTCATGGGCCTGCGTGGTGCAGCGCAGAGTCTGGGCGTACAGTTCAGCCCGAATGTGCTGCTGCTGTCGCAGATTCTCACGGATACGGCCTTCATTTTCCTGCCGGCACTTGTCTGCTGGTCGACGATGAAGCGCTTTGGCGGTACTCCGGTTATCGGTCTCGTCCTCGGTCTCATGCTTGTCGGCCCGCAGCTTCCGAATGCCTGGGCTGTTGCTGGCGGTGATGTCAAGCCAATCCCGATGGATATTTTCGGTATGACGATCGGTATTGTCGGCTATCAGGGATCGGTTCTGCCGGCACTTGTTCTTGGTATCTTTGCTGCTAAGCTTCAGAAGGCACTCAAATCGTTCGTGCCAGATATCATTGACCTTATCGTTACGCCGTTCCTTACGCTGCTTGTTTCGATGATTCTCGGTATCCTTGTTGTCGGACCTATCATGCACTCGCTTGAGACGAGTATCTTTGGCGCCGTTTCGGCCTTCTTGCAGATGCCGATGGGCATTGGCGGCTTCATCGTTGGCGGTTTGCAGCAGGTCATCGTCGTATTTGGTGTTCATCATGTATTCAATGCGCTGGAAGTCCAGCTGCTCGCTACGACTGGTGTTGATCCGTTCAATGCCATCATCACGGGTGCTATCGTTGCGCAGGGTGGTGCAGCTGTTGCTGTTGCTTTGAAGACGCAGGATAAGAAGAAACGTGCCCTGTATATCTCCTCGGCTGTTCCGGCCTTCCTGGGCATCACGGAGCCGGCCATCTTTGGTATCAACCTCCGCTTCATGAAACCGTTCCTCTATGCGCTGGTCGGTGGCGCTTTCGCTGGCGGTGTGGCCAGCTTCATGCATCTTGCCGGTACGGGCATGGGTATCACGGTTCTGCCGGGTACGCTTTTATACCTGGATCATCTGCTCGAGTATATTATCGTAAATGCCATTGGTTTTGGTATTGCTTTCGGCCTGACCTTTACGCTGTTCACTCCGGAAGAATAAGGATTTTTAGCAAGAAGGCCTTCCTCATATGGGGAAGGCTTTCCGTGCCGGAAAGGGGATGTTGTTATGGAAAAATTCGATAAAAACGCTATCGATGCCAAGCTGGCACAGGGATTTCCGCTCAAGCATCGCTGGCATAACCGGTTCCATCTGGAAATGCCGTTTGGATTGATCAATGATCCGAATGGCCTCACATATCATGATGGGGCATATCATATTTTCTATCAGTGGAATCCGCTGGGCTGTGAGCACAAGAACAAGTGCTGGGCTCATGTGAAGACGCGTGACTTCGTGCATTATACACTGCCGGAACTGGCACTCTGGCCCGATGATGTGCACGATAAGGATGGATGTTATTCGGGCTGCGGCTTTTCGGAGGCTGGCGAGCTGCGTGTACTCTACACTTGCAACCGCAAGGAAGATGGTGTGCGGATTCCGGCGCAGCGCTTTGGTACGCTGCAGGAAGATGGCAGTGTCCGCAAGGAAGAAATCATCATCCCGGATCATCCAGAGGGGATTACGGGGCATTTCCGCGACCCGTTTGTCTTTGAGCGCCGTGGCCATCGTTATCTGGTAATTGGCGCGCAGCGGGCGGAAAATGAGACGGGGACTGTACTGGTCTATGAGGAACGTGAAGATGGATGGCACAATCGCGGCGAGGTGCATACGCGCCTGGGAGATTTTGGTTATATGTGGGAGTGCCCGAATCTGCTGCAGTTCGGCAGCTATGATGTACTGGTGTTTTGCCCGCAAGGACTTGAGGCGCGTGAATACGACCGTCAGAATATTTATCAGGCCGGTTATATTGCAGGACATCTGTCACTCGACAGCATGGATATGATGCAGCATACGAAGTTCCAGGAGCTTGACCGTGGGTTTGACTTCTATGCACCTCAAGTCTTTTCGCATGAGGGCCGTCATCTGCTGCTGGGCTGGATGGGAATGCCAGACAAGGACGATGATTATCCGTCGCAGGAGAAAGGCTGGATGTACAGCCTGACGCTGCCGCGTGAGTTGCGGTTGCGTCAGGGCCATATCTACGCGCGGCCTGCGCGTGAGTTGCGCGACCTGCGCATTCAGGAATCTGCGGTGGAAATCGATAAGACGGCGGTCGCAGGCTTCAGCCAGCCGCTCTTTGAAGGTTCTGAAAGTCTGCTGGAGCTCGAATTGGGCGAGGCCAAGCAGGTGGAAGTCGTGTTGAAATACGGCCTGGAGAAATTGGCTTTCTGCTATGATCGGGAGCAGCAGGTCATGACAATTGACCGTGAGGGTATGAAGCTCGGCGGCCGTGGACAACGTCAGTTCAAGCTGTTCGTCGATCAGTCGCTGTCGTTGCAGCTGTTTACGGATAAGACTGCTGTGGAGGCGTTCTTCCAGCATGGTGAAGAAGTGGCAAGTCTCTTGGTTTTCCCAGAGAAAAATATCCAGCCAGAGCTGGAGATCACGGCTGATGCACCATTGACAGCCATTACTGGCAAGATTTGGGAACTTGATTCGTTCAAGTTCCAACTGAATTCATAAAAGCATATGAATAAGCCCCTGAAACCGTAGTTTCAGGGGCTTATTCATGTCAGAAAAACGGTCAAAACCGAATTTCAATGGGGATCAGTTGTTTACTGCACGATCCTCGTGCGGGGCCGTCAATGGAATCCGGCGAATCCGTTCAAAGGGGATTGAATCAAACGAATAGCGGATGTCGAGATACGCATCGGAACGGGTAAAAATAACCTTTTTAAGGGGGAACTTAGCAGATTTCTTTATCTGTTCAATATAATACTGCGCATCTTCCGCAGAAAACGGTCCATTGGCGATGATAACGCGGACGTTATCAATTAACATGGAAGAACACCTCCAACAAAATACAAACAAACAGCTGCCCGCCTGGGAAAGGCTTACGAGTGGGGGCTCGCGGCAGCAACAATCTTGTTGTTAGCGATGCAGAGGGATAGGGGCGTATCCTTCAACAACTTATTTAGCATTATACTATAGTTTTGAAAGGTTGTGAAGTAAAAGGAAACAGCTTCTTGTCCCAAAAGGCTCGTTTTTCGCGGATTAATCCCCCTTGACGTGACTCTAGCAACAAAAAAACGCCGATTTCTGCGCTTTTTCGGCGTTTTTCGTGTATACAAAAAACAAATATGGGCAAATATGTTCAATGTCCACCAAAAACAAGCGTCAATTCAGATGAAATACATCAGGCTATCGGCTTCTTTTTGGGCTTCGATAGCCGTTAGTATATCGTCGAGACGGACATTGGATAACGTATCTTTGATGCTGGCATCGAGCGGATCAAAAACTTTGGTGCTTAGGGCACGGTCGAGTGCGGGCATCTTTTCAGAGGCTGGCGCAGCTTTTTCCATCAGCGAGAGCTCGATGGAAGCGAGAATATCGTAAGCGCTGATGGTGCGCGGTTCGCGTGCCAGTTGATAACCGCCTTGTGAACCTTTGATGGAGTTGACGAGTTGTGCACGTTTGAGCAAGGAAAAGACCTGCTCGAGATAAATCTTGGAAATGCCAAGTTTATCGGAGATGCTGATGATAGTGACCGGCGAGCCAGCTGCGTAGTTGCGGGCCAGATAGGTCATGGCGGCAAGACCGTAGCGGCCTTTGGCAGAAATTTTCATGAATAATCCCTCCTCATATATTAGGTATGCTATTGCTGATTATATAAACGATATGTTATATTTGTTTACTATATCATAGTAAACAGGGTGGAAAAAGTCAATCGATAAAGCTGGAAATGAAATTTTCCATTGACAAGGGCGGCCGACTATGTTAATATGTAAACATATTAATCATATATGTTTTAACTTAATGATAATAATAAAAGTCTGGAGGCGTTTCTTATGGGGAAGATTTATAACAGCGTAACGGAATTGATTGGCGGTACGCCGCTGCTCAAGGCAAATAACTTCATCAAAGCCAATGAACTCAAGGCGAATATCTTTGTTAAGCTCGAGTATTTCAATCCGGCAGGTTCGGTCAAAGACCGCATTGCCAAGGCGATGATCGAGCAGGCAGAAAAGGAGGGCAAGCTTGGGCCGGATTCGGTCATTATCGAACCGACTTCTGGTAATACGGGGATTGGTCTGGCCAGCTTTGCTGCAGCACGTGGCTATAAGGCCATCCTTACGATGCCGGAGACGATGAGCGTAGAGCGTCGTAATCTGCTCAAGGCTTATGGCGCACAGATTGTACTGACGGATGGCTCGAAGGGTATGAAGGGCGCCATCGAGAAGGCTGAGGAGTTGGCTAAAGAGATACCGCATTCGTTTATTCCTTCGCAGTTCACGAATCCGGCCAATCCGGCTGCCCATGAGGCAACGACTGGCCCGGAAATCTGGGCGGATACCGACGGTAAGGTAGATGCCTTTATCGCTGGTGTCGGTACGGGAGGAACGCTGACGGGTGTGGCACGCTATCTCAAAAAGCAGAAACAGGATGTGCATATTGTTGCTGTGGAGCCGGCAACGAGCCCGGTACTGTCGAAGGGGCAGGCTGGCCCGCATAAGATTCAGGGTATTGGTGCTGGTTTCGTGCCAGAGACGCTCGATACGTCGGTTTATGATGAGGTCCTGGCGATTGCTAATGAGGACTCGTTCAAGTTTGGCCGCCAGTTCTCGCATAGCGAGGGTATCCTGATCGGCATTTCCTCGGGCGCGGCACTGGCCGCAGCCGTTGAGCTGGCGAAGCGTCCGGAGTATGCGGGCAAGAATATCGTCGTACTGCTGCCAGATACGGGCGATAGATATCTGTCGACGGAACTGTTTGCAGAATAAATTGCAGTTTGTCTGTTAGTTCGTGGTTAAAATAACCTTGGTAGAGCTCAGCTTGGGTGGGGGCGGGTGCACTTTTTCTCCGCTCCCGCTAAATGACCCGCGCGGATGCATTTGTACGTACCTAGCGACATGTGCCGGGCAGGCCGGCGGCACGCCAATACATCGTATCGTTCTAGATAGTACTTGCCGCGGGCCATCCCTCACTGCGTTCGGGCAGTCGCTCCCGCTACGAAGAAAGTGTACCCGCCCCCGCCCTCTGCTAGGTTTGGATAAGCCTGCTCTGCTTCGGCTATAGGTTACGAATTACATCGATGT
>SVBZ01000037.1 GCA_015058575.1 Pseudoselenomonas ruminantium | reverse complement strand
TGGCTATGTGGTTCCACCTGTTCCCATACCGAACACAGTAGTTAAGCACATATACGCCGAAAGTACTTGTCTGGAGACGGACTGGGAGGATAGGGAGTTGCCAGTTAAGCAAAAGACATTCACGTTGTGGATGTCTTTTTTCTTTGCAAATTCCGTAAAATAAGCTATGATATAGATATTATGGTGTATAGTTGTATAGTTTTGGATGAAGGGATGGGATGAGCAATGATACGCCTGCCAATCAGGAAACTCAAGCAGGGCATGATTATTGCACAAAGTATATATAACAAGCATGGAGCTAGTTATCTGGTCAAAGGGCAGCCGATAACGCTGGAGTATATGGAACAACTCAAGAAGATTGGGATTCCGACGGTTACGGTCACTTCTTTGAATCCTAATTTCCAGCTGATGCCGCCTGAAGACGTGGTGCAGGAAAAGACGCGCATCAATGCCATCAAAAAGGTCTATGAGACCTTCCAAAGTGTAGAAAAGACTGGCGAACTCGATGTAGATGCCATGCAGGATGTATCGGAAAAAATCATCTTTGACATCATTGACCGCAAGGAGAATCTTGTCCAGCTTACCGATATCCGTCTTCATGATACGTACACTTTTTCGCATAGTGTCAATGTGGCCATCTTATCGGCCATGCTCGGGATGCTTTGCCATTATTCCAAGAAGGATTTACTGCTGTTGACTTTAGGAGCATTGCTTCATGATCTGGGGAAAATCAATGTATCACCAGCAATTCTGACGAAAACGACACGTCTTACTGCGGAGGAGTTTTCCCTGGTGCAGCAACACCCTCTAAATGGTGCTGCAAGAATCATGCATATGGAGCGTATGTTGCCAGCGCCGAGTGTCTTGGCTGCGATTGCTGCAGAGCATCATGAGCACGTCGATGGACGAGGATATCCACGCGGCTTGAAAGATGAACAAATCCATCGTTTTGCAAAGATTGTAGCCATTGCTGATGTGTACGATGCTTTGACGAGTGAGCGTCCATATAAGAAAGCATATACGTCACATGTGGCCTATACAATTATGACCCGCGTTATGAAAGGTCATTTTGATGAAGATTTGCTTAACTTGTTTTTCAATAATGTTTCGATTTATCCTGTTGGAACGATTATGAAAACAATTTATGGCTATGGTATAGTCAAGGATTGTCTTTTTGGTCAGACGGAGATGCCGACAATCGTCTTATTTGCCGATTTGGATGGTAATATCCTGTCGATTCCCCATACGATTTATTTGTCAAAAGATCCAGCTGGTGAAAAGGCGATTGAAATCGTATTAGCGGATAATGAATTACGCCAGTTCATTCATGAAATAAATATCGATCCCTCTGTTTTTTTGGCGGATTGAATCTTTACTGCCAGCACAGTGGTTAAGGCCTTTTCTGTTTGCGGAGAAGGCCGTTTTTTGTTATACTTAGTAAGTTGAATTATTGGCTAAGGAGCGCGATTTAATGCGGCAGAAACGCAAAAAGAAACGCAGTTTTAAGCGTTTGCGGCTGGTGGGAATGTTCCTGCTGGCGATAATGGTAGCGGTAGCGGGGTTTTCGCTGGGCCGCAGTCAACAGGGAGGAAGCTCGGGAGGAATCCTGGGGGTATCCGCCAAGAATAATATTGTTCATGTCATGCTATTAGGTGTCGACAGCCGTAAAGATGATGTGGGACGCAGCGATACGATGATGGTTACGGCATTGGATGAAGACAAGGGCAAGGCAGCATTGCTTTCGGTACCGCGCGACACTCGTGTGCCGATAGATGGCCATGGCTATGAGAAAATAAATCATGCCTACGCCTATGGCGGGCATAAACTGTCGCAGAAATCGGTAGAGTCCTTGCTGGGGGTCAAAATCGATCATTATATCATCATCAACACGACAGCCTTCGAGCGCATCATCGATGCGATGGGTGGTGTGGATATCGATGTAGAGAAGCGCATGCACTACGAAGACCCTTGGGATGATAATGGTGGCCTGGTCATTGACCTCTATCCGGGAGAGCAGCATATGGATGGTAAGAAGGCCATCCAATATGTCCGTTATCGTGATGGCGAGGGCGATATTGGCCGTATCGGGCGTCAGCAGAAATTCGTCAAGGCGTGTTTGTCAAAACTGATTTCGGCTGAGATGCTGCCGCGGTTGCCAAAGTTTATTGAAGAGGTCAGCTCGGCGATTTCAACGGATATGTCAGTGCCGGAGTTATTGAGCTTTGCCAAGCAGATGAAGACTATCCATGATAACGGATTGTCGGCGCAGATGGTTCCGGGCCAGCCGGCTTACCTGCAGGATGTCAGCTATTGGATTCCGGATATTACGGATCTCAGGCAGCTGATCATGGATGAGCTGAGCATTGAGCAAACGGCTGAGGAAAAGGCTAAAGCACAAGCCGATGAAGATGAATATATGCAGAGCCTGCCAAAGGATATGCAGATTCTCGCCAAGTCGCAGAATTCGACAGGCAAGGTTGAGGAGTCCTCTGAGACTAGCGAGCAGAAGAAAGAACTGCAAGCAATGCAGCCAGGTCAGATTTCAGTCATGGTTATCAATGACAGCGGCATCAACGGTGCCGGAGCTGAGGTAGCTGGCATTTTGCAACGCAAGGGCTTTATCATCTCGGGGGTCGAGACAGGCAAGACGAGTTCGCGTCAGCAGACGACAATCACGACGTCGACGCGCAATACGGATGTATTCTATGGCATGCCGTTTAAATGTGTAATAATGGATGGTGGCAGCTCGAATCAGGCTGTTGTCCATATTGGTTTGGATTATCGCAAATAGTATAAACCTTCCCCGTTCGGGGAAGGCTTTATTATAGCAGAACTGATATTCGTATTTCGATGAGGTGAATAGATTTTGGGTATATTGAAAGTCATGGGACTGAAAAAAGCCTTTGGCATCGATGAGTTGTTTCATGATGTGAATTTCGAGGTCGGGCGTGGCGATCGTGTGGGTTTTGTTGGCGCTAATGGCGCGGGCAAGACGACGCTGATGAAGATACTCATGGGACAGGAAGAGTCTGATGCTGGTATGGTACAGCTTGACAGTGCTGATACGATTGGTTATGTTGAGCAGCAGGCTGATTTTGGCGAAGGGACGCTCTACGATGAATTCCGCCGCGCGTTTGAAGATGTAATCGAACTGGGGGAGCGCAAGCGCGAACTGGAGAAGAAAATCGCTGTTGACCATGACGAAGAAACGATGAAGGCCTACAGCAAGGTTGTCGAGCAGTTTGAGAGACTTGAAGGCTATGACTATGAGAGCCGTATCCGCCGCATTGCTTTTGGCCTTGGCTTCACGGAGGCGGAATTTGCTAAAGATGTGCAGCATTTTTCGGGTGGGCAGAAGACGCGTATCTGTCTGGCGAAGGCACTGCTGCGTGAACCGGATTTCCTGTTCCTCGATGAGCCGACCAACCATCTTGATATCCATATGATTGAGTGGCTCGAAGGTTTTTTGAAGAGCTATAAAGGGGGCGTGCTGATTATCTCGCATGACCGTTATTTCCTCGATAAGGTAGCGACGCGGATCATTGAGCTTGAGAATAAGACGGTAACGAGTTACGAGGGCAATTACACGTATTTCATGAAGGTCAAAACGCAGCGCCGGGCAGCGCTGCAATCGGCTTATGAAAAGCAGCAGGAGCATATCCGGAAGACCGAGGAGTATATCCGCAAGTATAAGGCTGGCATCAAGGCCAAGCAGGCGCGCGGCCGCCAAAGCCAGCTCAACCGTCTGGAACGCATCGTACTGCCACCGGAAGAGGCGTCGTTCAATTACTTTGCACTCAATACACCGCCGGAGTGTGCACAGCGTGTGGCTGAGCTGGAGGATGTGGCGTTTTCGTTTGGTGCGCATGCTATTTTCAGCCATATTTCGCTGCTTATCCGCAGGGGAGATGGCGTGGCATTGGTCGGACCGAATGGCGCGGGCAAGACGACACTTTTGCGCGTGCTGGTCGGTGAGATTGAAGCAGCAGCCGGCCGCGTGAAAATCGGCAGCCGCGTCAAGATTGGCTATTTCTCCCAGCAGCATGAGGGATTGCATAAGGAAAATACGGTGCTTGAAGAAATCATGTATGAGTATGGCATCGATGAGGAGCAGGCACGTAAGTATCTGGGCGCATTCTTGTTCCATGGCGATGAAGTCCTGCGCCGCATAGGCGATCTTTCCGGTGGAGAGCAATCGCGTGTGGCTTTCCTCAAGCTTATGCTGACAGGGGCGAATTTCCTGGTACTTGATGAGCCGACCAACCATCTGGACATCCCGGCCCGCGAGGCCGTCGAGGAAGCGCTTATGGCTTATCCAGGGACGTTCCTGGCTGTATCGCATGACCGTTATTTCCTCGATAAGGTCGCCAATTGCACGCTGGAGCTGGAAGATGGCCAGCTGACCGAGTATCTGGGCAACTACAGCTATTATCTTATGAAGAAAGAGCTGGCTGCAGCGGAAGCCGAAGAGGAACGCTTGGAGAAAGAAAAAGCACAGAAACTCAAGGAAGCCCGCGAAAAGGACAAGCAGGCCAGGGTGGCGAAAAAGAATGGCGGACCAGACGCGCAGACAGCTGAGCGGGACAAAGAGGCGAATGCCCAGGCAGAACTTGGCCGCATCCAGAGCATGAGTGAAGCTAAGCGTACGGAGATGATCCAGCGTGCTGAGGCTGAGATTGCCATGGCAGAAGCGGAGCTCAAAGGCTTGGAGTACCAGATGAATGATCCGGCTGTGCAGGCAGATCCGGTAAAGAGCCAGGAAATCGCTGAGGCATATGCAGCCAAGGAAGAAGAAATCGTGCAGCGTTATGAAAAATGGGAGCGTCTTACCGAAGCGTAAGGAAAGGAGAAGCTGTCTATGGCAAATTCTGAATATCAGCAGACGACGCTGGGGCTGCAGGCGGAAGAGGAAATCGAAGGCCTGGTAGATAGTGTTATCTTTGCGAGCGATAATGGCCAGTTTTCGGTATTCCGCTTGCGTCCGACGCATCAGAACAGCCGCATCAATGTGACGGTGAATGCGGAGCCGCCGCTGGTCGGACAACAGATCCATCTGAAGGGCAGCTGGATTGTCCATCCGCGTTTCGGGCAGCAGTTCAAGGCGGTAAGCATGCGGCTGGAGTCACCTACAAGTGTCGAGGGCATCGAGCGCTTCCTGGCTTCTGGTGTTATCGATGGCGTAGGTCCTGCGATGGCCCGGCGTATTGTGGCTAAGTTTGGTGCAGATACGCTTGCCATCATTGAGCAGAAGCCGCATCAGCTGGAGCTCGTAGAGGGCATTGGGCGCAAAACGGCAGAAAAGATCGCGGCTTCCTACAACAGCCAGTCCGAGCTGCGTGAAATCATGCTCTGGCTGGAGAGTCACGGGGTATCAGGTGCTTTGGCAGCGCGTATCTACAAGCAATATAGTTCCTTTGCCATCGATATGCTTGAAAGCCATCCCTATCAGCTGGCACAGGAAGTCGAGGGCATCGGTTTTGCGACGGCTGATGCCATTGCCGCCAGCCTCGGGATGACGCGTGATGATGAGGGGCGCGTAGCAGCCGGTATCGACTATGCGCTGCAACAGATCTCGCTCAATGGACATTGCTGTATTCCTGAGGAGCCATTGGTGGGCAAAGCGGCCAAACTTTTGCAGGTGGAGCCGGAAACGGTGCGCCAGGTGCTAAGAAAACAGCTCGAACTTCAGCGGCTGGCCGTTGAGTATGTCGGCGCAGAGACTTTGATCTATCCGCCATATCTTTATCGGGCGGAGAAGAAGGTCGCGCGAAAATTACTTTACTTGCAGAAGTATGCAGAGCCGCTTTCTATCGCCAACCCAGCCAAGCTCGTTGAGGAATGGGAGACGATGACCGGGCTTGATCTTGCCAAGGGCCAGCGGGAGGCTATGGCAGCGGTGCTTACGCATGGCATCTTCGTGCTGACGGGCGGCCCGGGTACTGGTAAGACGACGGTGGTGCGCGGCATGCTCGATATGCTGGAATTAGCGGGCCTCAATATCCTGCTGGGCGCGCCTACGGGGCGGGCGGCAAAACGCTTGGCTGATGCTACAGGACGGCGGACGATGACGGTGCATCGTATGCTTGAAGCGCAAGGCGGCCGGGCTGAGGATGGCGGTTCGATGTTTGCCAAGGATTCAGATGAGCAGCTTGAAGCGGATGCCATCATCCTCGATGAGGTGTCGATGATGGATATCGTGCTCATGCAGCATTTCCTTGAGGCGGTTCCTGATGGCTGTCATGTGATTCTTGTCGGCGACGTGGATCAGCTGCCAGCTGTCGGTCCTGGATCGGTACTAAAGGATATCCTGCGTGCCAGAGTCATTCCGAGTGTCTGTCTCAGCGAGGTGTTCCGTCAAGGGGAGGAGAGCACCATCGTGCTCAATGCGCATGCCATCAATGCGGGGCGCCTGCCGTCCTGCGGGATGACTGGTGATTTCCAATTCATCGAAACGCCGAATGATGAAGTGACGGCCAAGACTATTGTGGCCTTATGTGCTGAAACTTTGCCGAAAGCAGGGTTCAATCCATTGACGGATGTGCAGGTGTTATCGCCGATGCATCGGCAGGAATGTGGCGTAGCGAATCTCAATAAACTTTTGCAGGAAGCGCTGAACCCAAAGGCAGCATCCAAGGCTGAATTTGTCAACAGTGTGCAGATTTTTCGCTTGGGCGATAAAGTCATGCAGACAAAAAACAATTATACCAAAGGTGTATTTAATGGCGATATCGGTTTTATTACCGCCGTGGAACCGAGTCATATTACGGTACAATTTTCCGAGGAACTCGTCGTTGATTACGAGAAAAGTGAGCCCAATGAGCTCATGCTGGCATATGCGATGAGTGTCCATAAAAGCCAGGGCAGTGAGTATCCGGTCATCATACTGCCATTGACGCCCAGCCATCGCATCATGCTGCAACGAAATCTCTTGTATACGGCGGTAACACGTGCTAAACGGCAGGTCATTTTGCTTGGCAGCAAGGCGGCACTGACAACTGCCGTTGAAAACGATCGGATGCGCAGGCGGTATACGTTGCTGGCGGAGCGATTGAGCCAACAGCTGGAAAATCAATAATCGTCATTTAGCAAGAATAATCTTGCAGAATCGCGGATTATTTGCTACAATCTATGTTATAAAATAAATCGATAGAGTCGATATTAAAGGAGAAATAAAAATGGCAAGAAAAGCAAACTATGATGAGAAGATTTCGGTTCTCGAGGAGAAAATCGCCAAGAAGCAGGAAGAGCTCAAAAAACTCAAAGCACAGCTTGCTGATGTAAAAGAAAAGAAGGCAAAAGAGGATTATCAGGAGCTGACGGCTTACATGGCAGAGAATAACCTGTCTGCATCGGAAGTCCTGGCTGCAATCAAAGACTAATCGATTGGTTTTGCTAAATACCAGTTACTGCCTTGGCAGTAGCTGGTATTTTTATGCCCATTAGTCCCATTTACCTGCTTGCATAGTGGTGGTAGAATAAAAATATCTGTATGTGGACGAGGAGGGTGTTATGTCTTTTATAACGATTGTATTATTTCTAGCTTGCCCTTTGCTCATATTTGCGGTGGGTGGGATTTTTTTCAAGCGTCGCCGTTATCCGCTGGCTTTGCTGGCAGTCATTATGGGAATCGTGGCCGCAGTTGTCGGCGGCATCAATGGCTTTCATGAGATGAAGGCGCAGGTGGTTTCGGAGTATAGCGAGGAACTGGATTCCGAGTATAAAACCGCACTGCTAAAGAAATATCAGCAGGCTGAAGATATCCTGCGTGACATTTCATTCTCGAAGCCAGATCAAAAGAAAATCGATTATGCGCTGAATCTCCTGCACGATTTCGACAGTGATAGTGTAGCGGAAAAGATGGCAGTGGATTGCCCCGATGCAGCTGTACTGAAGACTTATGCAAAGGCCATGCGTGAAGTCAGCACATACGATGGCCATATGACGAATCTCAATGTTTTGGAAAACAAGACATTACAGCAGCTGGCAGCTGATTTGCCCGATAATTATAATGGTGCGTTGGCTGATAAGATTATCCCGTTCAAACGGCTGATTATCGGCATGGAGAATGAAGCGAAAAAACAGGCTGCTTCCGATGCGCAGAATGCGGAAAAACATAAGAAATCGCTGGAAGAGGGAAAATACGGTAACCTGCGTCCAGGCGATTCCGAAGAAAAGGTTACGGCAGCGATGGGCAAGCCGGATCGTATCAATGCGAGCGAAACAAAAGAAGGCAGCATCAAACAGTATGTCTTCCATCATAATGGCAAATCCATCTACGTTTATACGAAGGATGGTGTCGTCACAGAAGTTCGTTGAAGCTATTTCAGCAAAAAAAAACTCTGGTGCAATGTGTTCTGCACCAGAGTTTTTTCTTTCTATATAGTTACCATTCAATCTGCTGTGCTTTGTCGAGCAGTTCCTCTACCGAGCCGGCTTCAATGCGCACCGTATGGGTGGCTGGTGGTGGTGTGGCAGAGGATTTTGGTGTGTGGTGGACCGGATGATGGTGCCTGCCATGAGGCTTCTGCTGCCCGGCTTGGCCCTCGGCCTGAGCGGTGGGCTTAGTCTCCTCTTGTTGCAGCAGCCGCAGGATGGATTCCAACGGCGGATGATGTGGCGGCCGTCTGTTTTTGATGGCGTTACGCAGGCCTGCATCATCGGGGAGTGGTGGCCGGGGCTCTTTGGCGGCGGCTTTTTTCTCCTCGGCGCGCTTGGCCTTGACTTTTTCGAGACGCTGCTGCTGCTCTTCACTCATGCGCTCAAGTTCAGCGAACAGCTTTGTGTTGCCGTCAGCATCAAAGGAAATCGCCAAGCGGCTGAAGCGCACGCCCTCGCCGAGCAGTCCTTGTTCCTGGACCTTGTTCAGCGTGCCGATGGCGGATTCGACCTTGCCCATCACTTCCTGCGCAAAGTCCTCGTCGTCTGCCATGCGCTCGATTTCCTCGCTGGACAGGACAACGAAGTATTTCTTGTTGCTGGGGCCAGTGACGTCGAGTGGATTCTGCACGTCATCGGCGATGATGAAGTCGTAGTCGCCGTATTGTTCCCGCAGCTTGGCTAGGTAATCTTTGGCCTTGGCGGAAAGCTGCTCCTCCTCCGGGCGGACGCCCTGCTGCCCCGAGGCTGCGGCGGTATCTGCCTGCGGCCGCCGGGCGGCATGGGACAAGGCCGTATCCGAAAGGGACAGGGAGAAATCCTTGTCAGCACCCAGAGAAGCACGGATGATGTCCTGACGGCGGTCAGCCCCCGCAGCAGGACGCTTTTTGCTGGCCGGGCCGGCATTCTCCAGCCGGGGATGGTGGCCTGCGTGATGGATGGTGTTAGCCATGATGTCCTCCTTTTCTTGGCCATTGAAATCCGTTTCGTTGAGAGCCAAATTCCCTCATCTATATATCGGATGATCGGGCCTGGAGGTTAAGCAGAAAATGGTGGTGTGTCACTGGCGATGGTGCCAGCCGCGCTGGCCGCCACCACAGTAGGAACCGTCGCGATTGTCTTCCGGGCCATACGGGCAGTGGGTGTTGTTGCGCCAGCAGCCCCAGCCGTTATCCGCGGGGGCTGGATCGCTGTCGGCAGCAAATGCTGGCACTGCCAGCATGAGCAGGGCACCAGTGAGCAGGGCGATGATTTTCTTTTTCATAGGGAATTCCTCCTGTAAATGTTTGTGTTTTCTTTTCTGTGTCCAGTATAGCAGGCAGTTGTGACAAAATTGTTACAAAGAAAAAATTTTTTGCCGCACGACAGGACGGGGCTTTTCTGCTAGACTAGGATTGTCAGGAGGGAGAGAAATGAAACTATTGCTGGCAGACGATAACGAAGCGATTCGCGATATATTGGATAACTTTGCCCGGGCAGCTGGCTATGAAACCGTGATGGCTGCGGATGGTGAAGAGGCCTGGCAGCGATTCTGCACGGAGGATATCGATTTGATCCTGCTCGATGTCATGATGCCAAAGCTTGACGGCTTTGCCGTCTGCCGTAAGATCCGCGAATGTTCGGATGTTCCCATCATCATGATTACGGCCCGAGGTGAGGACTATGACCGTATCATGGGGCTGGAGATCGGCGCTGATGATTATGTGGTCAAACCGTTTTCGGCGCCGGAAGTCATGGCACGCGTCAAGGCGATACTGCGGCGCTTGTCCCGCAGCGGCGATGCGGGGCAGGGGCGTCAATACGGCAATCTGGTGTTTCAAGAAGAATCCGGCAGGGTGCTGGTGGCCGGGAAAACTGTGCGCCTCACGCATAAGGAGGCCGATCTTTTGTTGCTGTTTACGGCAAATCCCGGGCAATTGTTTTCCCGCGACAGGCTGCTCGATAAGATTTGGGGCATGGACTACACGGGCGATACGCGTACGGTCGATACGCATATACGCCGCTTGCGGGCTAAGCTTGAACAGGCGGGCCTCTCAGGCTGTGCAATCGGCACGGTATGGGGGCGCGGCTATCGGTGGGAGGTCATGGCATGAAACATCGCTTGACCAGACGCCTGCTGGCGTATTTCTCATTGACCCTGCTGCTGTTTGCGCTTCTTTGCGGGGCGGTGTTTTCCTGGCTGTTTACGCGTTACAGTCAGCAGGTGTATGAGCAGGAGCTCCGGCAGCGCGCTGAGACGCTGGCAGCGGCTATTCCCTCCCTGGCCGGCAGCCAGCAATTACTGGCAGCGGCTGAGGAGTCGGCGGGAAGTGCATCCGCATCGCCAGGACAGCGCGGCCCGCATCATATGATGCGTCATGGCAGGGAGCAGGGGAGCGGGCAGCATGGATGGTGCCGGCAGCAGTACAGCGCGGGAACGGCTGAACCCGCAGCAGTCAATCAGGCGGGGCAATTCCTTTGGCAGCTGGATCAGATGATGCAGGGCAAGGTATGGATCGTGTCGGCCCGTAACCGTACGATTTATGCTTATGGGGAAAACACGGATCGGGAGGATGGCGAACTGCCATCCGTTGTAGCGGATATTTTGCAGCAAGTGCTTGCAGGGCAGACGGCAGTCAGCCGTGATTTCGGTACACTCATCGATATGCCATCGCTGACGGTGGGAGTGCCGCTGGTTGGAGCGGATGGCGCGGTAATCGGCGCAGTGCTGATCCATCGGCCGCTGCAGGAAATGCAGCAGACCTTGCGTGACGGCTTGCAGCTGCTGCTGATTTCGGTGTTGCTCGGCCTGCTGCTGTCAGGTATTCTGGCTCTGCTGTTGACGCGCAGGTTTATGAACCCGCTATACCGGATGCAGGCTGTAGCACGATCGTTTGCCCAGGAACGGTATAGTGAGCGCACGGGAATCAGCCAGCAGGATGAAATCGGTATGCTGGCTGGCGACATCGATAGGCTCGGCGGGCGGCTGGAGGCGGCACGGCAGGAGCGTGAGCAGTTGACGCAGCAGCGGCAGGATTTCCTTTCGGCAATTTCCCATGAGCTGCGTACACCGCTTACGGTGCTGCGCGGTACAGCGGAATTATTGGTGTCGGGGCTGGTAACGCATGAAGCGGAACGCGGCAAATATCTCCACCAGATGATGGAGAATCTGTCGGTCTTGGAGCGTCTGGTGGGCGATTTGCTGGAACTTTCCCGCTTGCAGAATCCAGGCTTTACGATGGAGATGACACCGCTGGATTTCCGGGAAGCTATACAGGAAGCAGCTGGCAGCATCCAGCCGGTAGCTGCTGCAAAAGCAGTGGAAGTGACAGTGAAACTATCGGAATCCTTGCCTGTGGCTGGGGACTATGGGCGGTTGCGTCAGCTTGTGGTAATCCTGCTCGACAATGCGGTGAAGTTTTCGGCTGCGGGACAGACTGTCGAAATTCGTGGCCAGCGTGAGCAGGACAGCTGGCAGGTGACGGTGGAAGATCATGGCTGTGGGATTGCAGCGGCGGATTTACCATATATCTTCGATCGTTTCCATGCACGCCGCGAAAATAATGCCCAGGGAACTGGTATGGGGCTGGCGATTGCCCGGGAAATCGCCAGCCGCCATGGATTCTCTCTTACGTGTGAGAGTGAGCAGGGGATAGGTACAAGGTTTATCTTGTGCGGAAGTTTGCTAGCAGAAGCGGTGGAATAAATCTTGTGCTAGCAAGAGACGGCAAGGAAAATTTTGACACAGGTTCTTTACAATGTTACAATCGGAAAAGACAATGTTTACGATAAGGTGCGAAGAATAGAAAAATTTTAGGGGAGAAGCAAGCATGCATAGTGAATTTCTGATGGGCAACGAGGCGATTGCCCTCGGTGCACTGGCGGCTGGTGTAAATCTGGCTGCAGGCTATCCGGGGACGCCCTCGACGGAAATCCTTGAGACCATTGCCAAGCGCGGAGCAGCGGATATTCATGTGGAATGGTCAATCAACGAAAAGGCGGGCCTTGAGGTGGCAGCGGGGGCAGCCTACAGCGGCGCGCGTACGCTCGTGACGATGAAACAGGTGGGACTCAACGTGGCGGCTGACCCGCTGATGAGCCTTGCATATATTGGCGTCAAGGGCGGCATGGTCATTGTGGTTGCCGATGACCCAGGGCCGATATCTTCCCAGACAGAGCAGGATACGCGGACATTTGCCATGTTTTCCAAGGTGCCTGTATTTGACCCGTCAACGGTCGCTGAAGCTTATGTGATGGTACAGGAGGCCTTTGCTTTTTCGGAAAAATATCATACGCCGGTATTTTTGCGGCCGACAACACGTATCGATCATGCCTATGAGGCCATCGAAGTCAAGGATGAGGCCGAATATGAAAAACATGCGTATGAGGGCTTTGTCAAGGATGCCTCCAAGTGGGTAATCTTCCCGAAACTTTCGCTGCGCAGCCATGCGGCCATCGAAGCGCGCAACGAAGAGCTTAGCCAGGTGCTGTCGGCTTATCCGCGCAATAAGATACTGCCAGGCACTGGGGGGATGGGGAAACTGCGCAAGGGTATCGCGACGCATGGTGTCAGCAGCATGTATACGCATGATAATCTCGCGCCGGATAATCGCGTACCTGTGCTGCATGTAGCAACGCCCTTCCCGTTTCCCGAGGAGCTGGCGGTCAAGTTCCTGCAGGGGCTTGATGAAGTCCTTTGCATCGAGGAGCTCGATCCCGTCATCGAGCGGGCATTGCTTACAGTCTGTGGCAAGCATCATCTGCCGGTTGTAATCCGCGGCAAGCTGACTGGTGATATGCAGACGGCTGGCGAAAATACGGTCGAATCCGTCGGCCGGGCAATCCAGGCTTTCCTGGATAGGGAGCAGCCTGTGGCGGAAGAGGCTGCTGCACCAGCGCTTCCGGTGCGGCCACCGGTGCTTTGTGCAGGCTGTCCGCACAGAGCCTCCTTCGTGGCTGTCAAGGAGGCCATGCGCGGCCAGAAGACCATCTATTGCGGCGACATTGGCTGCTATACGCTCGGCAATGCGGCTCCGCTTGATATGTGCGATACCTGCTTATGCATGGGAGCCGGCATCAATATCGCCCAGGGCGTTTATCATATGGATACGCAGACGAAATGCTTTGCCTTTGTCGGCGATTCGACCTTCTTTGCGGCTGGCATCACGGGAACGGTCAATGCATTCTACAATCAGGCCGATATGACGCTTGTCGTGCTCGACAACTCTACGACGGCGATGACCGGTCATCAGCCGCATCCGGGGACGGGCAGGACCATCCGCGGCGATGCCGTGCCGGCCGTGAGCATCGAAAAGGTGCTGCGGGCTATCGGCCTTACCGTAGTCGAGACCGTGAATCCCTTTGACCATGCGGAAGCCGTGGCAACGGTCAAGCATGTGGCGGCAGAGCCAGGCGTCAAAGCCATCATTTTCAAATCGCCATGTGTCATGCTGGCAAAACCTGCGGCACATGCGAAAGTCAATGCCGAAACGTGCATCGGCTGCCAGAAATGCATCCGTTCGCTAGGCTGCCCGGCGCTTGTCATGCAGGAAGGCAAGGCCTTTATCGATGAAACGCTCTGCACGGGCTGTACGCTCTGTGAGAGCATCTGCCCGGTCGGGGCGATAGCAGGAGGCGAGAAACTATGAGTAAAGACATCATTCTCTGCGGTGTTGGCGGTCAGGGGACGATTCTCGCGTCCAAGCTGATTGCGGCCGCAGCCATGAAAAAGGGAATGCCCATCAAGACGGCCGAAACTATCGGCATGGCTCAGCGGGGCGGCAGTGTGTTCAGCCATCTGCGGCTCGGGAAAAGCGAGGGCTCGCCGCTCATCGGCAAGAAACGGGCCGACCTCATCATTGCGTTCGAGCCGGCTGAAGCTGTGCGGCAGCTGCCTTTTCTGAAAGACGGTGGCAGTGTGGTCGTCAGCAATCACCCCATCCTGCCGGTCAGTGCCATGATCGGCGATTCGGTTTATGATGTCCCGGGCATCATGGCCTACCTGCGTGCAAAAGTGGCTGACTTGGCAGTGGTGGACAGCGACGCGGCGGCCCGCGAGCTCGGCTCGATGAAAGTGCTCAATGTCGTCCTGCTCGGAGCGGCGGTGCGCAGTGGCGCACTGGGGCTTTCCAAGCAGGATATCCTCGCGGCCATCCACGAGCGTGTCCCGGAAAGATTCCATAAACTCAATGAAAAGGCACTGGCCTTTGCCCGCTGATACAGACAAGGGAGGAAAACCTATGCAGATCAATGAACAGCAGCTCAATATGGTGAACCGGCAGGTTGAGCGCCTGCTGGAGGCAAATAATTTCTATGGCCAGCGTTTGCGTGAGGCCGGCATTGAAAAAGTCGGGACGAAGGAAGATTTTCTGAACCTGCCGTTTTCGGAAAAACAGGATCTGCGCGATGCTTATCCGCTCGGGCTAATGGCGGTGCCAGAGCGGCAGATTGTCCGCATCCATTCGTCATCGGGCACGACGGGCACGCCGGTCATCATTCCCTATACGGCCAAGGATGTCGACGATTGGGCGGAGATGTTCAAGCGTTGCTATGAATTTGCCGGTATCACGAATAAAGACCGCATCCAGATTACGCCTGGATATGGACTCTGGACCGCTGGCATCGGCTTCCAGAACGGCGCCGAGAAACTCGGTGCGATGGTCGTGCCGATGGGGCCGGGCAATACAGACAAGCAGCTGCAGTTCATGATGGATATGAAGAGCACGGTGCTTACGGCCACATCGTCGTATGCTTTGCTGCTGGCAGAAGAAATCGAAAAGCGTGGCATCAAGGATAAGATTCACTTGAAGAAAGGTGTCATTGGCTCGGAGCGCTGGAGCGCCAAGATGCGCGAGCGCATTGCGGGTGAGCTTGGCATCGAGCTTTACGATATCTATGGCTTGACGGAAATCTATGGTCCGGGCATCGGCATCAGCTGCGCGCATAACACGGGTATGCATTATTGGGATGATTACATTTACCTGGAAATCATCGACCCCGAGACGGGTGAGAATGTACCCGATGGCGAGTATGGCGAAATCGTCATCACGACACTCGTCAAGGAAGGCGCACCGCTGATCCGTTTCCGCACCCATGATATCTCGCGCATCGTACCGGGCGACTGCCCCTGCGGCAGCCGCTTCCCGCGCATCGATACGCTGGTCGGCCGCAGCGATGACATGGTCAAGATCAAGGGCGTCAACGTATTCCCGAAACAGATCGAGGAAATCCTGCATACCTTCCCCGAGCTGTCGAGCGAATACCAGATCCGTATCTCCCATCTCGACGGTAAGGATACCATGCGCATCTACATCGAGACGAATGGCTCGGTCAACTTCCAGCAGATGGCCGAAAAGGTTGCACAGAAAGTCAAGAGCCGCATCGGCTTCACGCCAATCGTCAAAGTCGTCGAACTCGGCCTGCTGCCGCGCAGCGAAAAGAAAACCAAGCGTGTGATTGACGAGCGTTTTGACTGAGCCGTTTTCGCAGTGTTTTGTCTGTTAAGTGGACATTCTTTCTGACATATACTATACTTTTGCTGACGCAGAAGGCAATGGGAGAACTTTTTGATGTAGGCAGAACAGCCATTACCAAGCATTTGAAAACTATTTACCTGCATGACTATCTGGCAGAGGACGATCTTTATGCATCTGTTGAAGAGTTTGCTTATGTCTGGTATAACCATGTGCGGCCACATTCATATAATGGTTACAAGACTTCGTTCGAAGCCAGGACAGGAATCAGCAATTATTAAGACACAAGTGTTACAAAAATGATTGACCACTACAATTGATAATGCCAAATGGATGGTAAGTGCTATGCAGATACAATAGCCCCCATAAGTCAGATTTTACGTCTGATTATGGGGGCTTTCCCGTGTATTGCGATTCAGCTATAGAGTTGTATCATTTGCTGACAGTTTACTTTAGGCAGTCTGTGCGGCTGCTTCGTTGTTTTGCGTGTATTCTGCCTGGAGCTTGTCGAGGCCGGTCATGATGGCGTCGTAGGTAGACAGGCAGATTTTGGGCAGGTCCTTTTCTTTTGTGGCCGCTTGGTAATCCCGGCGGAAGAGAGCTACGGCTTTTTCGATTTCCTGACGGATTTCTGCGATTTTTTCGGGGCTTCCTTGTGCGACATGAGCGGCCATGCTGAGGATACAGTTGCTGACTGCTTCCACGGAATACGGCCCGCCGGGGCCTATGGCACGGACAGCTTCCTCGTAGCTTGGAAGCACATGCGGCATAGTGAAACGCTCTCCAAGTTTGAAATGACCGCCGGAAGTATAATAGGCCTGCCAGCTTAGATTGTGCTGGGTTTGTGCCTTGATACTATCCACAGTATCCTGGCTGGCCGCAGGCTGAATGAGGGATAAATCGGCATGCGGGGTGGCAGGCGATGGCGAGGGGGTCTGCTGCCCTGCGGTAAATTCGCCCATAATATCCCGGAATGATTCATGGGCTTCGGCAGCCGGCTGGGGACTTGGGGCAGAGACAGCAGATTCAGACAGATTGCGGATTTGAATATCCATGGTAGTACCTCCACTTCTAAAAAATCATATCCATAGATACTATCGGCAGAATGTCAAAACCTGATAAGTATTTTTTGACTTGTCAATTGCTGCTTGACTGCGGGCTTATCGATAAACGGTTGACAGAAGGCGGGCAGTTGGGTATATAATGTCAGATACGATGGAAGAATTTGGGATTCTATAATTAAGAAGGTATCTGCAAAATGAAAGTGAATCATACGATTGATATGCTGCATGGGCCGATTGCGGGGCCGATGTTTTTGTTTGCGCTGCCATTGGCTTTGACGGGCATTCTGCAGCAGCTGTTCAACACGGCGGATGTGCTGGTGCTAGGGCAGTATGTCGGTACGAATGCGCTGGCTGCTGTCGGCAATAATTCCCCGATTATCGGCTTGCTTGTCAATCTGTTCATGGGCGTGTCGCTGGGAGCAAATGTCGTGATTGCGCGGTTTATCGGCGCCCATAATCTAAAGGAGACGACGCGCGCTGTGCATACGTCGTTTTTGCTGGCATTGATTCTAGGGTTTGCTGTTGCTGTGGCAGGGGAACTTATGGCTGAGCCGATGCTGCGGGCGCTATCCGTGCCTGAGGAGGTCATGGAGCCGGCTGCTTTGTATCTGCGCATCTATCTTTTGGGCATGCCGGCTATCGGTCTTTATAATTTCGAATCAGCTATTTACCGCAGCCGTGGGGATACGCAGACGCCGCTTAAGGCATTGGCCGTGGCGAGTCTGCTCAACATAGCGGGCAATCTCGCCGCGGTACTGCTATTGGATTGGGGCATTGCCGGTGTGGCAGCGGCTACGTCACTGGCGAATTATGTGAGTGCTTGGATGCTTTATCATAGTCTTTGTCATGAGCATGGCATCATCCGCATTGAGCCTGGAGCAATCCGCATGATTGGGCCATATGCGCGGGAAATCCTGCGCATTGGCTTGCCGGCAGGCATCCAGGGCATGGTGTTCTCGCTGTCGAATCTCGTGATCCAGGCAGCCATCAACAGTCTGGGCGCTGAGGTCATGGCGGCGTCTGCAGCAGCCTTCATCATCGAAATCAATATCTATGTATTCCTGATTGCATTTGGCCAGTCGATCACGACGTTTGTAAGCCAAAATTACGGTGCGGGCAATCTGCCGCGCTGCCGGCAGGTCACGCGTGCCGGGATGAAGGTCAGTATGATTGTGATCGTGCTGTTATCGGGCGCAGCCTGTCTGCTGGCTGATCCGCTGTTGGCATTGTTCAATGAGGAGGCTTCCATCATCGAGATTGGCCGTATCCGCGTATTCTATATCGTAGGGTTTTATGCGGTCTGCGTGTTCATCGAAGGTTTTTCGGGCGCCATGCGCGGCTATGGCTACTCTTTGCCGCCAGCTCTCTTGATGCTTGCGACGGTCTGCGGTGTCCGTATCGTTTGGATCTATACGGTCTTTGCCGCCGAGCCGACATTCCGCAACATCATGGTCTGTTATCCCATCAGCTGGACGATTACCGCTGTGCTATTGGCTGGCATTTATGGGTTCTATCGCAAAAATATCAAGGTCATCCGTGTGTGATGGCCTTTTTTATATATCTTGTCATGCAGGGTATGATATAATACGAGCGTGAAACCGTTTATTTGCACGTGATTCGGAGGGATTCGTATGGAAAAACAGCTTGTGATTGGATTCATTGGCAATGGCAAGAGCACGAACCGCTATCATCTGCCGTTTGTGCTGAACCGGCCGGAGAAAATCCGGGTCAAGACCATCTATCAGCGCCGCGTGCGCCATGACATATGGCCGGCTATTGATGGTGTTCATTATACAGAAGATATCGATGCGCTGCTGCAGGATCCCGAAATCCAGGCTGTTGTCCTAAGTACACCGGCTGGCAGTCATGTGGAATTGGCGCGGCAGGTACTTGCAGCTGGCAAGCATTGTGTGGTTGAGAAGCCCTTTGCCGTAAGTACGGCAGAGGCTGAGGAAATCTTTTCCCTGGCCCGTGCGAAGGGGCTTATGGTGCAGTGCTATCAGAATCGCCGCTTTGACAGTGATTTCCTCACGGTGCAGCAGGTCATCGCTTCGGGCAAGCTCGGCGAGCTGTATGAGGTCAATATGCATTACGATTATTACCGGCCGGAGGTACCAGAAAGCGCGGCCGGCTTCCAGTGGGAAGAGGCTTTTCTCTATACCCATGCCTGCCATACGGTCGATCAGGTACTCTCGTTCTTCGGTGAGCCCGATGCAGTTCATAGCGATGTGCGGCAGCTCTTGGGCGCGGGGCGCATGAATGATTATTTTGATTTGGATTTTGACTATGGGACGCGCAATCTCAAGGTTTCGGTCAAGTCAAGTTATTTCCGCGTCAAGCCGCGGCCAAGCTTTGCGGTCTACGGCCGTCGCGGCGCGTTCATCAAGCAGACGGAGGACCGGCAGGAGGCAGATCTCAAGAAGTTCTATCTGCCCAAGGGGCACGATGATTTCGGCATCGATTTGCCGGAACATTACGGTACGTTGACGTATTATGATGAGCAGGGCGGCTATCATGAGGAAAAGGTGCCGTCAGTGCGCGGCGATTATGCGCGTTACTATGATGCACTCCATGAGACTATCGTGCATGGTGCTCCGCCCCTCGTGACGGAGGAACAGACAATGGCGCAGATGCGTATTCTTGAGCAGGCGGGGAAATCCTTGCTGGCGGCTTTGTGATAGGGGAGGTGTGAGAAGATGAAACTGGCAATCCTTGGAACAGGAAAAATCGTACAAGAGGGGGCTTTGCCAGCCATACAACAGGCGGGCGGAATCGATACTGTGGCTATCTTTGCCCGGCCCAAGAGCCAAGGCAAGGCGGAGCAGCTGGCAGCTCGCTATGGCATACCGCAGGTCTATACAGATTATGAAGCGTTGCTGGCTAATCCCGGCATTGAGTTTGTCTATGTCGGCCTTATCAATAGTGTGCACTATGAATACACGAAGAAAGCGCTGCTGGCTGGCAAGAATGTCATTGTTGAAAAGCCATTTGCCTCGACGGCAGCTGAGGTGCGCGAGCTTTGCGCATTGGCACGCGAGAAGCATCGCTATGTGTTTGAGGCCGTGAGCCTGCTTCATATGCCAAACTTTACGGCCATCCGCAAGGCTTTGCCAGATCTCGGGGCTATCCGCGCCGTTACGGCGAACTACTCGCAGTATTCGAGCCGTTACGATAAATACTTGCAGGGGGAAGTGCTGCCAGCTTTCGATCCGCAGCTTTCGGGCGGCGCGCTCTACGATATCAATATCTACAACTTGAATTTTATCATCGGCCTGTTTGGCAGGCCGAAGCAGGTGACCTATATGCCGAATATTGGCTTCAATGGTATCGATACTTCGGGCGTGGTGCTGATGCGGTATCCGGGCTTTTTCGCTACGGCATTGGGAGCCAAGGATACCGAAAGTCCCTGCTTTGTGACCATTCAGGGGGAGAAGGGCTGGCTGCGCGTTCTGGGGGCACCCAATGAACTCAAGGAGTTTGAGGTGCATCTGCATGGCTCCGGCCAGACGACGCGCTATGCGCTCAATCGCTACGGGCACCGCATGGTGCATGAATTCCAGGAGTTTGCCCGCATCTATGCGGCGGGTGACGAAGAAGCTATGCTTTCGGGCTTGGCTATTTCGGCCGCGGTGATGGCAACAGCTGAGGAGGCCCGCAAGCAGGCGGGCATCGCCTTTGGCTGTGATGGCTGATTGGGATATTGTCGAAATATTGCACAGACTGTCTGCAAAGAATTGTACTTGTCTTCTTTTGGCGCCCACTTTATACTTTAGATATTATGGATAAAGTGTGAGGGGGCGATGAAGTGGAGGCGAATGAACGCAGACGGAGGCTGGAAAAAGCGCTGGCGGGGACTTCACAGGACTTGCCGATTACGATAGATCAGCTGGCTAAGCTGCTGCAGGTCTCGGTGCGTACGGTGCACTATGATCTCAAGGAAATCGAGGACGAGCTTTCGGAGCAGGGGCTGACGCTTTGCCGTAAGCCGCGGTATGGCATGTGGCTGGAACGCGCCGATGAAGCAGGTACTCTTCATGCGGAGCAGCATGTATGGGGACGCAAGGAGCGGCAGGACCGCATCATCCTGGCGCTGCTTGGCGAGCAGAAATGCTCCATTGACGGGCTCGCGGAGATGCTCGCCATCAGCCGCACGACATTGCTGGCGGATCTCAAAGATGTGCAGGAAACCTTGGAAAAGCGCAATCTCGTCTACGACTCGAAGCGCGGGCTGGGGATTTGGGCGCATGGCGATGAACAGGCGTGCCGCGATATGCTCATCCATATTTTCAACCGGGCAAGCTATGATTTCCGCGGTCATTTTGATATGGCAGCGCCTTGTCCGGCCGGGCAGGAATTGTTCCGCGATTATGTGCAGGATCTGCCTGTCGAGCAGATTGCCCATTCCTTTTTGGAGCTGATGGAACAGCGTGGGATACTCGAAAATGATTCCTCGGCCAACCGCATGATTTGCGCCTTGCTCGTGCAGTTCAAACGGCTGCAGCAGGGGCATGATATGAGCTATCAGGCACCGCTGGGGTTCTTGTCCGATGAGGGCGAGCAACTAAAGCGGCTCGCAGGCGAAATCGCCCAGTCGCTTGATGCGCTGCAGCGTGGCTTCCGCCAGCCAGGTGAGGTACAGTATCTTGTCCGGGAGCTGCTGCATAGCCGTATATTCTTCCTGCCAGGAGGGGATCAGCAGCGTCAGCCCAAGGATGTCAATGTTGAGGCCGTGGATTTGGCACGGCGGTTCATCGAGTATGCGCAGGTGTGGCTCGGAGACTTCTATCTTGACGACGATGAGCTTCTCTATAATCTGGCGCTGCATTTGCAGCCAGCTATCGAGCGGGCGCATTTTGGCATTATGCTGACGAATCCTTTGCTCGGCAGCATCAAGGAGCAGTATACGTCGCTTTATGATATTGCCAACCGTGCGGCGGCGAAAATCACGGAGCATATGGGCATAGCTTTTTCCGAGGATGAAATCGGCTACCTGACTATCCATCTGGGGGCGGCGGTCGAGCGGCGCAACTTGCAGCGCAAGAAGCAGCTGTCTGTGCTGCTCGTCTGTGGCAATGGCATCGGTACAGCCAATCTGCTGGCTATGACGCTGCGCAATAATCTGCCGTATATCCAGATCGTCAAGACTGTATCGTTATATCGCCTGAGTGCTGCGGATATGGAGCATGTCGATATCATCATAAGCACTGTCGACATACAGAAGGTACCGCCGGGGATGGCGGTACTGCGCGTGTCGCCGATCCTTACCGATGCAGGCATTCAGGTCATCGAGGGACAAATCCGTTATTTCTATCATAAAAAGTATATGTCAGAGCCATTGCCAGGACAGACGGCAGCGAAAGAAAGCGGTCTCGTGGAGCTGTTGCAGGAGCCGTGCATCCGGCTCGATGGCGAGGCCGGTGATTGGGAGACTGCCGTTACGCAGGCGGGGAATCTGCTGCTGGCTGAGGGCGCAGTGACGGAGCATTATGTCCGGCAGATGGTCCGTGTCGTGCGCAACATTGGCCCGTATATTGTCGTCTGTGATGGCGTAGCCATGCCGCATGCGCATATCGAGGATGGTGCGCGCAAGGTAGCAGTAAGCTTCCTGCGGCTCAAGCAGCCTGTATTCTTCAGTGATGACAAACGGCCGGTCGATATGCTGTTTGCGTTCTCGACCACAAGCGAGAAGGCACATCTGCCGCTATTATCGGATCTTTGGCGTGTGTTCAACAGTGAGCATATGCTGCAGGCGCTGCGTACCTGTCCGGATGCCGTGACGATGCGGCAGCAGCTGCAGCAGTTCCTGACAAAAGCATAAGAAATGCAAAAGCTTGCACAAGTATTGTGCAAGCTTTTGTTCTTGTTGCGGCCGGTTTTCATTCGTATAATGAAGGCGTAGATGAAACACGGGCTGCAGGGAGGCAGCCACAGGGTATAGAAAGGAGAGTGATGGCATGCTGGAGGATTTCGTTGGAGAAGATGACATTCTGCTCGGAGAATCCTGCAAGGATTGGGAGGATGCCGTTATGCGCGGCGCACAGCCGCTCTTGCAGCGGGGCATCATCGAACCTGCGTATGTGGAGGCCATCAAGGCGAACCATCGGGCAATGCCATATATGGTCATTGCACCGGGCATCATGCTGGCCCATGCGCGTCCCGAGTGCGGGGCACATGGTGTGGGGCTTACGCTTATGACGCTGCGTGAACCGGTTGAGTTCGGCAGTGCGCATAATGATCCTGTGCGGCTGGTCATTACGCTGGCAACGCCGGATGAGACGAAACATCTTAAAATGTTAGAAGCACTTACGGATTTCCTTATGGTACCGGAGTGTTTGGATAATTTCCTGGCCGCTCGATCGGTCGGGGAGGCTATGGCAATCTTGAAAGGAGACGAAGGAAAATGAAGATTCTCGTATGTTGTGGCAGCGGTCTTGGCAGTTCATTCATGATTGAGATGAACATCAAGAATGTACTCAAGGAGCTTGGTGTTGAGGCGGAGGTTACGCATTGCGATCTTTCGTCGGCTGCCGGCAATAAGTCCGATATCTATGTCGGTACGCGTGACATTGCCACGCAGCTTGTCGGCTTGGGCGGTGAGGTCGTTTCGCTCAATAACATGATTGACAAGCAGGAGCTCAAGGAAAAAATCACAGCAGCTGTTGAAAAGGTGTCACAGGGATGACAAAGCTATCCTAACTGAATAAAAAGGGGGATTTACGGTGTTAAAATTTATTCTTGATATTTTAAGTGTACCGGCAATACTCATCGGTTTGGTTTCCTTTATCGGTCTTGTGGTACAGAAGAAGGGGATTTCGGATGTACTCAAGGGATCGATCAAGACGGTTATGGGCGTTTTGATCCTCGGCGGTGGCGCTGGCCTTGCCGTTACGGCCTTGGGCCATTTTGGCACGATGTTCCAGTATGGTTTTGGCATTACGGGTGTCGTTCCGCACAATGAAGCCATTGTCGGTATGGCGCTGGAGACTTATGGCACACAGACAGCACTCATCATGGCTTTTGGTATGGTGGCCAATGTTCTCATCGCGCGCTTCACACCGCTCAAGTTCATTTTCCTGACTGGTCATCATACGCTTTACATGGCTTGCATGATTGGCATTATCCTGACGGTCGGCGGCTTTGAGGGCGCAACGCTGGTCGCTGTCGGCGCAGTCATCCTCGGTCTTGTCATGGCGGTATTCCCGGCTATTGCCCATCCGGTCATGAAAAAGATTTCGGGCAGCGATGATGTAGCGTTTGGTCATTTCGGTACGGTGGGCTATGTATTTGCTGCCTATGTCGGCAAATTGCTGGGCAACAAAGAGCAGAGCACGGAAGATATCAATTTCCCGCAGGGCCTTGCGTTCCTGCGTGACTCGTCGCTGGCTATTTCGCTTGTCATGCTCGTGCTGTTCTTGATTGTCGCTCTTGCTTGCGGTCCGGAATATGTGGAAAAAGAGCTCAGCGGCGGCCAGAACTTCCTCGTATTCTCCATCCTGCAGGCAATCACGTTCGCTGGCGGTGTTTATGTCATCCTCGCCGGTGTCCGCCTGATCCTGGCAGAAATCGTTCCGGCTTTCACGGGTATTGCTACGACGCTGGTTCCGAATGCTAAACCGGCAATCGACTGCCCGGTTGTATTCCCGTTCGCTCCGAATGCCGTACTTATTGGCTTCCTGTCGAGCTTTGTCGGTGGCGTTATCGGCATGGGCATCCTGCTTATGATGGGCACGTCGATGCCGTGGCTGCCAATCATCCTGCCGAGTGTTGTCCCGCATTTCTTCTGCGGCGCTACGGCTGGTGTATTCGGTAACGCAACGGGCGGCCTGCGCGGCTGCATCTTTGGTGCTATGGCACATGGCTTGCTGATTACGTTCCTGCCGATTCTGTTGATGCCGGTACTTGGCAACCTCGGTTTTGCCAATACGACGTTCAGCGATGCGGATTTCTGCGTCGTCGGCACAATCCTTGGCAATGTTATCAATCTGATTAAATAATGGAGCGGTGAATTATGATGGAAGTACAGATTCTGCCGGAGCTGGCGGTTACGGTACGCGAGGATATCCTGCGCATGACCCATGCTGCTGGCAATGGCCATCCAGGTGGCAGCCTTTCGGCCACTGATTATCTGGTCTGGCTCTACAATCGGGAAATGAACGTCCGTCCGGACGAACCCTGTTGGGAAGACCGCGATCGTTTCGTATTGTCGAAGGGGCATGTCGCGCCCGCACTCTATGCGGTGCTGGCACATAAGGGCTATTTTCCGGTGGAAGATCTTCTGACCTTGCGCAAGCCAACATCGCATCTGCAGGGCCATCCCAATATGAACGATACGCCGGGTATCGATATGTCTTCAGGATCGCTGGGGCAGGGCATCGGTGCAGCTGTCGGCATGGCCAAGGGGGCAAAAGTGCTCGGTAAGCCGCTCAGCGTCCATGTGCTTTTGGGAGATGGCGAATGTGCAGAAGGCGAGGTCTGGGAGGCAGCGCTCTACGCAGCTCACTATAAGCTCGATAATCTTTGCGTGGCCGTTGATGTCAACGGTTTGCAGATTGACGGCACGACGGCTGAAGTCATGAACACTGCGCCGCTTGATGCGAAATTTGCGGCGTTCGGCTTCGATGCTATCACGGTCGATGGACATGACTTTGCAGAAATCGCCAAGGGCTTTGCCCGTTTCCACGAAAATCAGGGCAGCGGCCGGCCAACGGTTATCCTGATGAAGACGGTCAAGGGCAAAGGTGTAAGCTTTATGGAAAACAATCCGGGCTGGCATGGCAAAGCACCGAATGATGAAGAATTGGCGCAGGGGCTGCGTGATCTGGCGGCCATCCGTCAGCAGTTGAAGGAGGGATGAGGCATGGCAGAACAGAAGAAGATTGCAACGCGTGACAGTTTTGGCCGTGCCCTGGTGGAACTTGGCAGACAGCATAAGGAGATCGTGGTCATGGATGCCGATTTGGCAGGGGCGACGCGCTCGGGCATGTTCAAGAAAGAGTTCCCGGATCGCTTTTTCGACTGCGGCATAGCTGAGAGCAATATGATGAGTGCCGCTGCTGGTCTATCATCGATGGGTCTTGTTCCCTTTGTGTCCACGTTTGCCATGTTTGCCGCTGGCCGTGCTTTTGAGCAGGTGCGCAACGGCATCGGGTATCCGCACCTCAATGTCAAGATTTGCGCGACCCATGCAGGTATTTCTGTAGGAGCTGATGGGGCGACTCATCAGTGCTGCGAGGATTTTGCGCTGATGCGCAGTATCCCGGGCATGACAGTGCTTTGTCCGTCCGATGATGTTGAGGCGCGCAAGCTGCTGGCGGCGGCGTATGAACTTGAGGGACCGGTATATTTGCGGTTTGGCCGTCTCGGTGTGCCCGTATTCCATGACGAGAATGCAGAGATTACCATCGGCAAGGGCGAAATCCTGCGCGAGGGCCGTGATGTGGCCTTGATTGCTACGGGCATACTGGTGCCAGAGGCGGTAAAGGCTGCAGAAAAACTGGCGGCAGCAGGCATCGAGGCCCGCGTCATCAATATGGCGACTATCAAGCCGCTGGACGAAGAATGCGTCCGGCAGGCAGCTAAGGATTGCGGTGCAATCCTTACCGTTGAGGAACATAACATCATCGGCGGTCTTGGCGAAGCTGTCTGTGCAACTGTGGCAGAAACGTGTCCTGTGCCGGTATGCCGCATCGGTGTCCGGGATTGCTTCGGTCATTCAGCCGCAGCGGAAGAATTACTCGCCGAGCATGGACTGACAGCAGAAAGCATTGCAGCCAAAGCACAACAGTTTATTGCTCGTAAGGGCTGATTTGAATTACAAACAAGAAAATAATCCCTATCGCATAATACAGCGATGGGGATTATTTTTGCTTTTGCAAGCAATATTTGAAAAGGTTTGATTTTTTAAGGTAGACATATTTCCATATAGTGTAAATTGTGCTAAAATGAGTGACAAAGGAGATGTGTAATTATGTTAAAACCACACAAATTAGCAATCATTGGACTTGGACATGTTGGCTCGGCGGTGCTCGCACGGGCGATTGCCTGCCAGCTGGCAGCGGAGATTGTCTGCATTGATATCAAACCGGAGGTGGCGCACGGCGAGGCTGTCGATGCGACGCATTCGATTGCCTGTGCTTTGACGCCGAATGTCCATGTATATTCGGGCGGTTTTGAGGAATGCCGCGATGCCGATGTCATCATTTGCGCGGCAGGCCCGAGCATCCTGCCGGGCGGTGTCATGGATCGCTTGACGCTGGCCAAGGAGAATATAGCCGTTATCCGTGATGTCATGGGCGAGGTAACGAAGTATACGCGCGATGCGGTTTTCATCATGATTACGAATCCGCTCGATGTCACGACGCATGTGGCGGCAACGGAGTTTGGCTATCCGGCAGGCAAGGTATTCGGCACGGGTACGACGCTGGAGACCATGCGTTTCAAGAGCATCCTTGGTGCGCATTACCATGTCGATCCGACGGATGTCCAGGGGTATATGCTCGGCGAGCATGGCAACTCTGCCTTCCCGGCTTGGAGCACGGTCAGCATTGGCGGTGTGCCGCTGGAAAAACTCGATATGTTCTACGATCATGAGACGGACTTTGACCGTGAGGTTGTGGCAGGCGAAGTTGTCAATACGGCTTATGATGTGCTAAAATCGAAGGGTTGGACGAATACAGGTATTGCGATGGGCGCCTGCCGTCTGGCCAAGGCTGTGCTCTATGATGAACATGCGGTGCTGACTGTTTCGACGCCGCTTGGCGGCGAGTATGGCATCGAGGATGTGTCGCTGTCCCTGCCGAGTGTGATTGGCAAGGATGGTGTACTCAAACGCATCCCGCTGCCGCTGCCGGCTGAGGAAGAGGAGTTGCTGCATAAGAGTGCGGACAGTGTCAAAGCTGTCCTGCGGGCCAATGGTGTAATCAGCTGACGCAGGCGCAATTTTTCATAGCGAGGGGAGTTTGACAGATGCTCTATACACTGGAAAATGAAACACTTTGCGTATTGGTACGCAGCCATGGCGCAGAACTGCGCTCTATCAAGGAGCGGGCAGACGAGACCGAATATCTTTGGGATGGCAATCCGGAATGGTGGAAGTACAGTTCGCCAGTGCTGTTCCCGATTGTTGGCAAGCTGCGTGATGGCAAATACCGTGTGAGCGGTGCCGAATACGAACTGCCGGGGCACGGTTTTGGCCGCATCTCCGACTTTGAGCTCGTGGCACGCCAGCAGGATAGCATCGAGTTTGTGTTGGAATGGTCAGAGGATACTCTCAAGGTTTATCCGTGGAAGTTTGCGCTTTATGTAAGCTATGAGCTGGAGGAAAACAAGATCAAGGTAATCTGGCGCGTCAGGAACCTTGACGAGAAGCATATGGTATTCTCGATTGGTGCGCATGGCGCTTTCCGCTGTCCAATCGTACCGGGGGAAAGATTTGAGGACTATTACCTCGAGTTCCATACGGCGGAGGATATGCAGAATATGCCGCTTGACAGCAAGGGGCAGTTCAAGCATGAATCTGGCGATATGGCCGTCAAGGGCACGAAACTGCCGTTGAACTATGAAATGTTCCGCAACGATGCCCTGGCCTATGCCGGGCAGAAATCCACGCAGGTCAGCCTGCGCTCGACGAAGAGTGAAAAGAGCCTGACGGTCGAAGCCAAGGGCTTCCCCTATTGGGGATACTGGACGCCGGACAAAGGCGGCGCACCGTTCCTCTGCATCGAACCGTGGCATGGACATGCCGACTATGTGGACTTTGCCGGTGACTTCAAAGACCGCGAGGGCAGCGAAGAGCTCGCACCGGGCGAAGAGAAAAAATTCAGCTATACGATTGCTATAGGCTGAATAAATTAATAGGTAGACATACGAAAAAAGCCACCCTTTTGGTCGAGGGTGGCTTTTATTGTCCGTATAGCGGACCTCTGCGTTACAGACAGTCAACCTGCAACGCTATTAGCTGTGAAATATTTACCTTAACTGTATTGTATCACATTACAACAAAAAGTGTTCCCGATTCATTTGTAAAACTTAGAGGAAATAATTTACTTACTCAAACTTCGCAGTTGCAAAACTGCTTATTAATTATTAACTCAGATTTTCTAAAATAAAATAGCATAAGCCGTCTCCGTTTTGTATAATGAAAGTGACCAAACTATCACAACATAAACGGAGGGCTTATGCCATGAATATTGTAGCACATAATCATCAGTCTCGTGAGCTCCTTTCCTCGAAAATTTCTCATTTTCTTGAAGCATTCCATGTAGGACAGATTCTCAAATCCTGCAATGCGTACAAAGTACGCGGTTTTTCGGTCAAATATGTATTCCAAGTAGCCTTTGAAAATGCTTTCAGCAATAAATCATTCTTCCAAAAACAGCGGGGGTATTCAAACTCCATTCCTTTTGCTAAAGACACCTTTTATCGCTTTATGAATTCCAGCAGCATCAACTGGCGCAGATTTACGCTTCAGCTCGCTTCTGGGGTGTGTCAATAAGTTTGTGTAAATAAATTTAATAGTCTATGTCATAGCGTTCCATGATTTCTGCCATTCGATCATCAATCAGCAATTGATTCCGTACCTATGAGATATACATGATAAAATAGGCGGGGACAGGAGCCGTATATTTTATCGTTATGCCAAGTACATGTAAGGAGGGGATGCAGGTGTGCATCATAAAATATGATTCTGGTGATGAGTTTCGCTATTTCGCGAGCAACAAGCAATTCTATGATTACATTCATTCGACCTTGCCAATGTACATAATGGAGGAGCCATTTGCTCAATGGTTATCAAGATTATCGGCAAAAGAAATCTTAAACTTGTCTGGTAGAGTATATGCCTTGTTCGGTGATGATATATTAGATTTACCGGCTGATGAACTGTTAGTATTTGACTATGAGCTCGATGATGAATGGCGGTGTCTTCTTTGTCCGCAAGAAGTATTTGCTACGGATGCTGTATGTGTCATAAACAGGGTATCCGAGTTCTATGATTTGGATTTCAAAGCGACGATGATAAATACATTAATTATTGCGGTTGCTGATTCGGATAACCTGTGTTTACAGAATGAGTATCCTAGCCCAGGTGTTACTTTATGGGATAATGTAGATGATTTCATATCGGATACACAATATCATGTTGAATACTATCATGGTGATGAATGTATAGAAACATATGAAGATGCCGTTTCTTATTGGGAAGAAAATCAATATTGGAGGGTCATCAGTAATTATAGTCTGCCAGATGATAAGCGAGCAGATTGATTTTCATTGCTTTTGACCGGCAAACTACCCTTAGGAACAGAACATTGATAGCAACGGAATGTTACCTTTACTTACCTGGTATCTGGCGCGAGGCGCTTGCTATATGATTGTCATTCCGCAATGTATTCAAAAGGAGGGAGCCTGACAAGTCAAGCTCCCTCTTTCGTATTGTATCTGTGGAATATACATGATATATACGTTCGGCAGGATATCCTGCTAGGTCACCAGATACGGTAGGCGGATTATTTGAAACGCACACCCTCGCAGAAAGGTGCTTTGAGGCCAAGCGCAAGCGCGGTCGATTGGCCAACCCGAAGTGGAGGTGTTACCGATAGATGCGACACGCTGAAGCTTCTGCTTCTCCTGTTCCTCATTATAGAGGTAAAAAAGAAATAACCGCCGATCCCTTACCTCCGGCGGTTATTCTTACTAGAATAGATTAACCATCGAGCGAGGGAATAATCCGTCTATCGGTGGCCTTTTTCTTATCTCCATTATAGCGTTTGCATCTGCTTTTCTCAATACTTGCTTGTTTATCATCGTACTATTCTAAAAATATGAAGGACAACAGCGCGGAGTTTGAGAAAAGGTGTTCAATTCATGCATGTCTTTTGATAGCTATAGCTATTGAGAGGCATGTGTTTTTGTGTTCGGTATAGGCAAATTGATTAAGAAAATGCATCTTTCAGAGTGCATGTGGAGGGGGGGGTTCATTTTTTCTGACAAATATCCATTATTCTGGATTGTTGCGACGCTTTTGATTCGATAAAATAAAAATACAGAAGAAAACAAGATGAAATAATGGAATGGAGGAGTTCCGCATGAGTGTTGCCATATCCGTGGATAATGTCGTCAAGAAGTACGGGGACCTTACGATTATCCCTGGACTTACCGAGCATATCCATAATGGAGAATTCTTTACCTTGCTGGGGCCGTCGGGCTGTGGTAAGACGACGCTTTTGCGCATGATTGCCGGCTTCAATAGCATCGAGGGCGGCACTATCAAGTTCAATGAGCAGGTCATCAATGATATTCCGGCCCATAAGCGCAACATCGGCATGGTTTTCCAGAGCTATGCGATTTTTCCGCATCTCACGGTGCGGGAAAATGTTGAGTATGGCTTGAAACTCCGCAAGATGCCGAAGGACGAGATGAAAGCGAAGGTTGACAAGATCCTCGATGTCGTGCAGATCACTGAGTATCAGGATCGCCTGCCCGAGCGGTTGTCGGGCGGTCAGCAGCAGCGTGTGGCGCTCGCGCGGGCCATCGTCATCCATCCAAGTGTGCTGCTGATGGATGAGCCGCTGTCGAATCTCGATGCGAAGCTGCGTGTGGAAATGCGCTCCGCCATTCGTGAGGTTCAGAAGCAGGTCGGCATCACGACGGTATATGTCACGCATGACCAGGAAGAGGCACTGTCGATATCTGACCGCATTGCCGTCATGAAGCAGGGCGTTATCCAGCAGACCGCATCGCCGCATACAATCTATACGCGGCCCTATAACATCTTTGTTTCGACATTCATCGGCCATTCGAATCTGTTCAAGGGGCATATCGAGGCTGATGGCGCGGGCAAGACTGTGGTGTTCGCGGATGGGTTCCGTCTGCCGATGACAACGCTCAGCGAGGAGGCATCTGACGGGCAGGAGGTTGTCATCTCAGTGCGCCCCGAGGAATTTTCTATCTGCAGCGAGGGCGAGGGGGTCTGCTGCGAGGTTGCGACGAAGGTATTCCTGGGCAAGTATGTGAACTACAGCTTGACCTTCCCCGAGGAGATGATCCTTCCGGATCAGCCGTCAATCGAATACAGCCAGGATCTTGGCCATGCCGAGAAAATCCTTGAGGTGGGCGATAAGGTCTATCTGAAACCGAATGCGCTGAAGGTCAATGTCTTCATTGCCGATGGCAGCCGCAGTCTGATGGAAGGCTTTTAACAGATAAAATAAAGTTGTAAATAGTTATAAATTATTCTTGATTATATTGCAACTTATTGATGTAGTAGTATTGAGGTGATGAACTTGGAATACTATACTATCAACAAGTTTGCTAAAATCATCGGAGTCACTCCGCAAACCCTGAGAAATTGGGACAGGAGCGGAAAACTCCATCCGCATCACACTTCGTCAAACGGCTACAGATATTACTCAGAAGACCGATTAAATGCTGTGACGGGCATTCAAACGGCTCCTAAAAAAGTTATCGGCTATTGCAGAGTATCAAGTCCCAAGCAAAAAGATGACCTTGAGCGTCAGGTAGAAAATCTGAGAACATATCTATACGCACAGGGGCAGCCCTTTGAAATAATCATTGACGTTGGTTCTGGAATCAATTACAAGAAGAAGGGTTTACAAGACCCAAGGCGAAGAAGATGATTCAGGAATTAGTGGGTGGTGATTCAGATGATAAAGTCGGTCAGGATACGGCTGTTGCCGAACAACAAACAGAAAACTAAACTGTTTCAGTTTGCGGGAGCTTCGAGGTTTGCCTATAACTGGGCTTTAGATAAGCAGATGGATAATTTCAGAGAAGGCAGAAACCTTCAAAGTGATTATGACCTTCGCAAGGAGTTCACCGTTCTTCGTAATTCTGAAGAAAACGTGTGGCTTCTAGGCATATCCAACAATGTAACCAAGCAGGCTATCAAGGATTTGTGTATAGCGTACAAGAACTTCTTCCACAGGCAGAGGCAGAAAGGGTATGTCAAATATTCACCCAAGAAGCTGGCACATTTTACTCGCATTGACAGGAAACCGACCGTCTATGACATGAACGGGCACCCTAAGTTTCGCAGCAAAAAGAATGGCGACTTTCGTTTCTATCAGGACAATGTAAAAATCCAGTTCACAGCTACGCATGTTAAGCTGGAAAATATCGCTGGCAGCAGAAAAAAGAATCGTCAACGGCTCAACTGGATAAGGCTTGCTGAAAAGGGAAAAATACCTGTAAAGGGAAGATACACCCAACCACGGATAAGCTTTGATGGTGAAAACTGGTGGCTTTCCGTAGGAATCAGAACTTCTTATACGCTAAAGCCAATGCGAGGACTAAACTTCAGTCGCAAACAGCCGGGACGTTCCTGCACAGAAGGTGTCGGCATTGATTTAGGTATCAAAGACTTAGCGATAATCTCAGACTCTACCGTAGTCAAAAATATCAATAAGTCCCATACAATAAGGAACCTCAAAAAGAAAAGACGCAGGTTGCAGCGTCAGGTATCGCGAAAATACCAGATGAACAAGAAAGGAGAGCGTTACTGCAAAACAAGCAACCTTATAAAAAGCGAAAAACGACTTTTACGAATCAACCACAGGCTGGCTGAC
>SVBZ01000036.1 GCA_015058575.1 Pseudoselenomonas ruminantium | reverse complement strand
CGGAAACAGAAAAAGCACTACCCCGTGAACCCCGCGCTTCGTAGTATCGGGATTCCATACGGACGCATACACCTCATCCGAGCGCTTCGCGCCCACCTTCCCCTCGGTAAGGGGATGGCTAGAACTGACCGTCAAACTGCAATTTACAAAAAATCCGATAACTCAAGCAAAAGTCATCGGATTTTATATATTCATCGAACCACTGGCTCACAATCTATATTCTTTTATCTTTTGACAGCTGCCAGCGTCCCCACACAGACCAGCACACTGCCGAGCCACAATACCCAGATAAATGGCTTTGTGCTGACACTAGCCGTAATGGCCTGCTCCATCTCTGTCTCGATAGATGGCAGGATTTCCAGACGCACCTGTTTCTGGTCAGCAGCTACGCCTGTCAGGCGGATGCGTTTCTGGCCGCCGAATACATCCACAGCCTTGGACGTGCCGCCTTCCAAGGTGGCCTGTATTGTCGGCTCGACGCGCTCAATCGTATCGCCGTCGGTCACAGCGATGACCGCCTTGACAAGCATCTTGCCACCGCCCTGCTCCTCCAGCGACACACCTTCAAAACGATAAGCAAAAAGATCATCCATATCCATGCGCCCATGCTTTAAGATAAGCTCCTGGCGGCCGCTGCTTTTCGGCGGCGTTGGCGCGATATAAATATCGCCGCCAATCGTCTTGTCGATAGCTGGCTCGCGAGCCGCATCCTCACCATTGGCATGAAGCTTTGTCAATGCACGCACCTCACGGCCATCGACGGTATAGATGTAGTATTTCGCCCGCATATCATCAGCAAACTCCTGCCCCTTGAAAACAATCTCATGTCCATAGAGAGTGACAGGCTCGCCCACTGCCAGCTCCTGCGAAGCCGTCTTGCTGCCGCTGCCAGACAAGACGATGGCCAGGAGTGAAAGCCCCAAACCGGCATGCGCAATCATGCCGCCCAGGCCTATGGCCTGCTTGCGCCAGCTCCAAACGGATGCGGCAACGCCCATCAAGGCTGCTCCGGCCAGCAAAAGCGGCATAACCTGACGGACACCGGCCAGCCATGCCAAAGCAGCACCGAGGAAAAGAAATATGCCCAGCGGTTTCCACGATGCCACTTTGCTGCCCGTACCGTAGCGCTGAAAGCTGGCCCCCGCAAGGCATACCATCATGACAATAGCCAGCGGCATTGTCGTGCGTACATAAAAGTCCGTATCAACAGCAGCCGGCTTGCCCACAAGCTGCGTCAAAAGCGGCATCGACATGCCAAGGAAAATAACAGCCGCGATAAAGACCAGCAGCAGCGCACCAAGCAGCACCAAAAATTCGCGGCTGTCATAAGCAGGATACATCTCCCCTTGTGGCAGCTTCCCCGCCCGGACAGTCAGGAGCAACAGGCCGCCAACGAGAACCAGCGCATTGACCACAGCAATCGTCATGCCGATGCTCGTCCCACTGAAGGAATGTACCGAGAAGTCCCCGAGGATGCCACTGCGCGTCAGGAACGTGCCATAAAGAACCAGCGAGAACGCAAAGACCGCCGCGAGATGCACCATCGACAGTGCCGCTTGCCGCACGCGGGCTACGCGCAGCACATGGATGAAGATACCCGCAACCAGCCACGGTACGAGCGATGAATTCTCAACAGGGTCCCAGCCCCAAAAGCCACCCCAGCCCAGGACCTTATAGGCCCAGTAGCCGCCAATGAAAATCCCCGCGCCAAGGAAGGCCCATGCAACCAGCGCCCAGCGGCGCGCCGTCTCCAGCCAGGCTTTTGCCGCCCGCCCTTCGATAAGCGCTGCTGCCGAGCAGGCAAACGGCACGGCCAAGAGCGCATAGCCAAGGAAGATAATCGGCGGATGGACAGCCATCCAAGGATCCTGCAACAACGGATTCAGGCCAACACCATTTTCGACGGCAACCTCCTGCGGCAAGAACGGGCTTTTAGCCAGTACGAGAATGGTCAGCAATGCCTGCAAGACCATATACACGCACATACCGGCAGCTGACAGGCGTTGGCGATAGCTCAAAGCGACACCAGCTGCCGCATGGAACAACAGCCAGAGCAAAAACGAGCCCTGCTGCCCCGCCCAAAAAGCCGAGAACTTATACACCATCGGTAATTCCGCCGACGAATAACTGGCCACATAAGCAATTTCAAAATGATTGCCCAAGATCAAGACCAGTAAATAAATACTTGCGCCCAGCGCACCGGCAAACGAAAGGATTGTCAGCCAACGGCCATAGCGTTCCATGCGCTCCGTACGCACGCCATAACAAAGCATAGCACATAAGGCCAGCGCCAGCACAACCGCTAAAAATATCGTACCTATCAAGCGAAGAAGCCTCCTTATTTATTTCTGCTGTTCGTATTTCGACGGGCATTTGATGAGCAGTTTATCCGATTGGAATGCACCATCCCGGTACTTGCCTACGGCGACAATATGATGTGCTTCATCAAATTGATCCGGTTTCGGCCCGTGAAAACGTACAAGCATATTTTCTCCCGTGTCCTCATCAAGCAGCGTAAACACAAAGTATTCGCCTTCCATATGCGGCGCCTCGGCTTTTTTATCCAACAGCCCCTTGACCTGGACACTGCTCGTCGCCGTCCGCGCCTCAGCAATGCCGACATACGGTGTGACCGAATCGACGAAACTATACCCTGCATAGCCGATAAACGCCAGGATAAGCATTCCCAACAATACTTTCCGGTTCATGATAGAGCCTCCTTATCCTCACTGTCAACGCTTCGGAATACCAGCCAAACATAGAGAAATGTCGCATCCAGCAGTCCCACCAGCAATGTCCCCAGCATCACAGGGTCCATATCCAGCGAACCACTGCCATTGATGACAGGCGAAGGATGCAACGAAAAATACAACCTTGGAATGATGAACACCAAAAACGGTACCGTCAAAAACGAAAACAACGCATAAACCGCTGTCACGCGCGCCCGTCGCCGTGGCTCAGGCATTGCTGCCCGCAACGTCAGATAGGCCCCGTAAATCAGCAGCAATACGAAAATCGTCGTCTGCCGCGGATCCCAATTCCAATATGCCCCCCAGGTCAACTTGGAAAAAACAGCACCGCTGGCCGTCGCCAGCACGACAAACATCAACCCCAGCCTGGCCGACGCTGCACTCAAACGGTCTGCCTTCATCTCCTGCCGCCGCAGATAGCCAGCCCCCCACCAGGCACTCATGAGAAACGCCAGCACAGACACCCACGCCATCGGTATATGGAAAAATGCGATGCGCACATAATTTCCCAGTCCCTGCGCAGGTGGTACCACCAAAAACACCAGATATAACCACACTGCCGTCAGTCCCCCCAGTACCCACGGCAGGATTCTCTTCTGTATCACTATCATCATCCCCGTATCATATAACCAATCGTCAATCCTCATACCAAAGGTAATCAAATAAAATCGATGCTCCGACAATCAAAATAAAATCGTAGAGTGCCATACCGCCGAGATACGAAACTGCTACCGCCCCGCCGAAAGCTCCTGCTGTCAGTGATATCGCCGGCAAAAACACGGGCAAGATGACTGGCAGCATCAATATCGAAAACAAGCCACTGTGGACACTGGCCCCTGTTGTCAGTGCCGCAATCAGCGTTCCCGCCGCCGCTATGCCTGTACTGCCAAGCAGTACAGTTCCCAGCAGCACCAACGGCGCAGTCACTGTCACATCCAGCAGCAGCAGGAACAGTGGCGTTATAAATAAAGACAGCAGCACCAGCACGAATAAGGTATAAAGCATC
Organism: Pseudoselenomonas ruminantium; assembly: GCA_015058575.1. Classification (GTDB taxonomy): domain Bacteria; phylum Bacillota; class Negativicutes; order Selenomonadales; family Selenomonadaceae; genus Selenomonas_A; species Selenomonas_A ruminantium_O. The sequence goes on along the minus strand of SVBZ01000036.1, from coordinate 58,065 downwards.
TTCCCCAGCAGCACAGCCTGCGCTGGTCCAAAAATACGCAATGTCAGCAACGTTCCCGCAGTATCCTCGTCTGCAAACACGCGATCAGCACCAGCCATCGCCGCAAAAAACAAGCTGACCCACAAAAGCGCCGCCAGCAGGCGCGGCTCTGCTGCACCACCTTGCATCGCCAGACTGATACATGCCAGCGTCGTAAGCGCAAACATGAACATAGCTGCCCAGGCCGCTTTGAACCGCATCCCCACTGTCAACTCTTTGCAGAATACAAGCTTAATGCCCTGCCAGATGGATTGCTGCATCAGCTGCCGCCTCCTCTCGTCTGTCGTTGGTCGCCCAGAGCACCAGCCGCCCCTCGTCGGCCGCCTGCCGGGCCTCGCGCAGCACCAGCTCGCGGCCAGCAGCATCGAGGTTCGCACCAGGCTCGTCGAGCAGCCAAATGTCAGCCCTTGACGCCAGTAAAGCCGCGAGTTTGAGGCGCTGACGCATGCCAGTCGAAAACTCCCCGGTAAAAGCCGTCGCCACATCCTGTTCCCGCAAGCCTACACGTACTAACAGCGACAGGTATTCCGCCTCCGTCAGCTCCAAGCCCCTGAGCCCCAGCAGGAAAGCAATATTTTCCCGTGCCGTCAGCCGTGGATAGAACCTAAGCTCCGGCGTCACCATGGCCAGCTTATTGCGCAGTTCAGCCCGCCGCAGCTCCTTTTGATCCTCCCAGGCGCTTACCCGGCCATCAGACGGCAGCATAAAACGCGCCGCTAATTTCAGCAGCGTCGACTTGCCACTGCCATTTTGACCAGTCACCGCCGTAATCGTTCCGCTTTGCAGCACAGCATCGATATCCTGGAAAATAGTCCGGCCATAGAACGATTGGGTAACCGCTTCAAACTTTATCGTTATCATGACTCAACACCCGATCTTGTCTTTATTGAGCCGCAGCCAATCCTCACCGATCGTCAGCATGCCCTCAGCCTTCATGGCCGCAATCTCACGGGTCAAGGCACTGCGATTGCATTCAATTTCTTTAGCCAGCTGCACGCGCCCTGGTACCTTGACCTGCTCACTTTGATAGCGTCCCTCGCGCTGAAGCAAATAGAGGATCAGCCGTTCCCGCAAGGTCTTCTGCGACAAAAGCTCGATTTTTTCCATCATCATAACATTCTTGCGGCAAAACGCTTCCAACAAGTTGCGCATGACCATACCATGCGTACGGCCAAGTTTTGGCCCAGCTACCAGCAGCGACCGGTAGGGCACCCAAAGTACGATAGCATCTGTCAGCGTTTCAATCGAAGTATTGTTATTCGGCTGAAAAAGCGGCAGGATAGCCGAAGCACTGCCCATCATCGCGCCGCGCTCAAGCGTATGCCCGATCGATTCATTGCCGAAACGATCCTCCGCTATGACTTGTGCCTTGCCCTCGACCATCACGCCAATATTGTTATTAGGCTCATAGGCCTTGAGGATACGCGTACCTTTCTCATAGCGTTTGACCAAGGCACCTGTACTTACGATGAAACGATTGACTTCCTCAGGAGAAACATCTCGAAACAAGGGCAATTCCTGTAAATCCAAATGATAAATCTGCATCCCATTCCCTCCTCGCTATTTTTCCGCTTTCATTTTGCCTCATTATATCATCTCTAATCACATGGATATGTTGCGCAGGCAACTTACTACTGCAATTATTCTACTATTTTACAGGTAATCCTGCTTTAGCTATTTGCACAAAAAGCAACCTGTTTTCATGGTAGAAACCACCAAACAGGTTGCTCATTCACAGTAACACTATTCCCAGACGGGAAGCCCCTTACTGTATCATTTTCTTGATGTCTTCTTCAACCGTCGTGATACCGCCGATGCCAAAATTCTCAACGAGCACCTTGGCTACATGCGGAGACAAGAATGCCGGCAGCGTCGGTCCGAGATGGATATTCTTGACGCCAAGGTGCAGGAGTGCCAGCAGTACAATGACCGCCTTCTGCTCATACCAGGCAATATTGTAAGCGATCGGCAATTCGTTGACATCTTCAAGGCCGAATACTTCCTTGAGCTTTAGCGCAATAAGAGCCAGGCTGTAGGAATCGTTGCACTGGCCCGCATCGAGGACGCGCGGAATGCCATCGATATCGCCAAGATTCAGCTTAATGTATTTATACTTCGCACAGCCAGCCGTCAGGATAACCGTGTCCTGCGGCAGTGCCTTGGCAAACTCCATGTAATAATCGCGGGACTTCATGCGGCCATCACAGCCAGCCATGACGACAAACTTCTTGATTGCACCAGACTTAACGGCTTCAACCACTTTGTCAGCAACGGCAAAGACCTGCTCATGCGCAAAGCCACCGATAATCTGGCCCTGCTCGAGTTCCGCCGGTGCCGCACACTTCTTCGCCAGTTCAATGATTGGCGTAAAGTCTTTCGTGCCATCTTCCTTCATTGCGATATGCTGGCAGCCCGGTACCCCTGTAGCACCAGTCGTAAACAGACGCTCCTGATACGAGGCTTTGGGCGGCACCACACAGTTCGTCGTCATAAGGATTGGGCCATGGAACGCCTCGAACTCCTCCTTCTGTTTCCACCAGGCATTGCCATAGTTGCCGGCAAAATTCTCGTATTTCTTGAACTTTGGATAGTAATGCGCCGGCAGCATCTCACCATGCGTATAGACATCAACACCCGTACCCTGCGTCTGCTCCAAGAGCATTTCAAGATCCTTTAGATCATGGCCCGAAATCAGGATGCCCGGGTTCTGGCGTACGCCAAGATCAACTTTCGTCAGCTCCGGATTGCCATAAGTTTCCGTATTGGCCTTGTCGAGAAGCGCCATACCATCAACGCCCCATTTGCCCGTCTCGAGCGTCAGCGCCGTAAGATCATCTCCCGTCAGGCTGTCGTCAAGCAGCTTGGCAAGAGCCGACTGGGCAAAAGCATCGATAGCCTCATTCTCATAGCCCAGCACATTGGCATGCTTCTGATAAGCAGCCAAGCCCTTGAGACCATAGGTAATGAGCTCACGCAAGCTGCGGATATCCTCATTCTCCGTAGCGAGGATACCGACTTTAGCAGCCTTGGCATCAAAACCATCTTCCGTATCGTTCCAGAGGGCCGCTTCCGGCAGATTTTCACGGTCCGTAAGCGCAGCCAGTGCCTCCGTTTTCGCAGACAGCGTATCTTTGATGCGGCCGATAATAGCCGCACGGTCAAAGTTTGCATTCGTAATCGTCACGAACAGATTCAGCGTAATCAGATGGTTTACCTCAGCCGAAACTTTCTTGCCCTCAGCACGAAGGCGCGTCGTAACGGCCGCCAAGCCCTTCGTTACATAGATAAGCAAATCCTGCATCGCTGCGACTTCCGGTTTCTTGCCGCAGACACCGACCTGCGTGCAGCCTTTGCAGCCGGCCGTCTCCTGGCACTGATAGCAAAACATCTTGTTCTCCATGAAAATCTCTCCTTCTTCTCATTTGCCATATGCAAACGTATAACACACAGAAATGATATCGTTTCATCCGTCAACATCGTAAATTATAGCAATTTACAATACCTCTGACTGTAACAAAAGATACTAGAGAGATTTTTCTGCTAGAATATTTTTTTCAGCGCCTCCCAGTCGGGAATACTGGCGGCCGCCTGCACTTGCGCCAGCTTGGAAGCATCTGCCGCAGGCAGCTGATAGCCTGCCAACTCTTTTACCAGATATTGCAGGCTGTCATAATCAAAGCTTTGTACCACTTCCTGCATGGATTCCCACGCTTCGGCCAATTCCGCCGGAGTTATCGGGCTCTTTTCCTTCCCTGTCTCTCCGGCTGGCAGCAATGGAGCCAGTGCCTCGGCAAAGCTCCGATATAGTTCCAGCAAGGGCCCGGTATTGGCAAGGATCTCATCGCAATAGCAGTTATTCCCGGCATCCTCAAGCCGGCGGGCTTTTTCCGACAGCTCCTGAGCCCCTACTACCCGCGCCGAACTCTTGAGCGCATGCACTTTAATCGTATAGTTTTCCCAGTCCCCGGTGTTATAGAACCGCTCGATTTCCTGTACACCACTGGCAATGGATTGGGCAAAAACGGTCAATGCATCCATATAAGCTGCCACCGAGCCGCAATGATGAACACCAGCCTCAGTATCCAGCCCCTGCACCGCTGCCAGCCATTCTGGCAGCGTTTCCTGCAATTCCTCTTTTGGAAAAGACAGCTGCCCCGCCAGACGCACCTTCGCTGACGGCAGATATTTCTGCAGCATGGCCTCCAATTTCTGGCTGTCAATGGGCTTAGTCAAGTAGTCATCAAATCCAGCTGCTATATACTCCTCCCGCGCTCCGCTGATAGCATTAGCCGTCAATACGATAATCGGTGTCTTGCGATTGAGAAAATCCGGCTGCTGCGTCATTTCCTTGATTTTGGCTAAAGTCTCCATGCCATCCAGCCCCGGCATCCGATGATCGAGTAAAATCGCATCATAAGTTTGGGCCTGCACCATTTTCAAGCATTCATATCCGCTCATAGCCGTATCCAGCTGCATTTTTGTCTGCTTTAAAAGGCCTTTGACCACTGTCAGATTCATAGCTGTATCATCTACGATAAGGATTTTGGCTTCCGGTGCCACAAAACTTTGCTGGTATGCTGTCTGCGCAGCCAGCATACGCCGGTACGCCGCCTCGTAATTCCCCATCGGCGACCAGTTAAGAACCTCCTGCTCCACCGTATATGAGAACGTCGACCCTTGCCCATAGACGCTTTGCACATCCAAATGACTATCCATCATCGCCAATAGCTTCTGCGTGATGTTCATCCCCAGCCCCGATCCCTCAATCGTGCGATTCCGTTCCTCCTCGATGCGCTCAAAGGCATGGAAAAGTTTAGCAATATCTTCCTTTTTGATACCGATGCCCGTATCCTGGACAACGGTCGTAAGCGCAATGTGATTAGCCCCCGTCTTCTCATAGCACAAGCGCAGCGTAACACAGCCTTTTTCCGTATATTTGACCGCATTGGTCAGTATATTGACAGCCACCTGACGCAGGCGGATTTCATCGCCCTTCAGGATACTGGGCATATCCTCAGGGATTTCCACATGAAAAGCCAATCCTTTTTTCTCCGCCCGCTGACGAATCATATTCACCAAATCATTTAAATGCGAGCTTACCGCATACTCCACGGGAATAATCGTCATTTTCCCCGCCTCGATCTTGGAAAAATCCAAAATATCATTGACCAGCCCCAAAAGCGCCATACCCGCTGTCCGGATATTCTGTGCATACTCCCGCGTCTGCGCTTCCTCAGTCTCCCGCAGGATCATTTCATCCATTCCCAATATGGCATTTATCGGCGTACGGATTTCATGACTCATGCCGGATAGGAACTGGCTTTTCGCACGGCTGGCCGCCTTGGCCTCATGGGACATATCCAACAGTTCTTTATTGGACGCCGCCAATTCCTGCGTCACCGCATCCAAAAACGCCGCCATGCGCGCCGCCAACGGAATGACATAATGCTTTTCCTCTGCCGCCATTTCATCATAGCAGTCTGGCAGGACCTTAACCGCCCCCTCCCGGAACCCCACACTCACCAAGGCACTATTCAGTACGCCGCCCTGTCCCGCATGACAATATATTTCCGAAGTGCCGTAATTGGCAGCCAAATGCTGCGCAAAGCGGCGATAATAATTGATTTCCTTTACCGCATCTTCCTTGAGGAAAAAGGTACGGTTACCGCACAGGGTAAGAATAACCCCTTCGGGCGCAAAAAGGCACATTTTTTCACTGGCTGTATCCGTTTCCCGCAGCAGATTAGCTGGCACCGCATAAGTAAGCTGCATCTTCTCGCCAAGATTTACATCGCCGCTGAAATAAATCCGCCCCTGCTCATCATAGACGGGCGGCACTCTGGCAATAATACAGTCCTTGCGCCTTACCGCCAAAGGAAAAGCGCAAATGTTAAAGATAAAATTCTCATCGGGTACTACCTGCAGGTAATGCTTATAGATGTCTGTGGCAGGCATACCATTCAGCTTGGCTACACAGGTATCTCCGACCATCTCCGTAACTTCCAATTCCTTGCCTACCGGCTTCCACCCCAACACATAGTCGCCCTGCACATGCAGATTCTCCCCACAGAAAGCTGCCACGACAATACCACTAGGCAGGAAGTCAGATCCCGTTATGAAATTGTAATTTTTTTCTATCTCCTTAGCCATGCTAAAGAGATTCTGGCTATGTTCTGGTGCTGAGGTAATATCCTCCAGCATACTGACCACAGCCCCGAAAATCATACAATCCGGATTCGCTGCCGCCAGACCATCAAGGAACTTCGCAAACTGGGTTCCCACCCCGGAACAATACACTGCCAAGGCTTTTACATGCGGCCAGGCACTTATTGCCTGGCCCATTTTCTTCCCCTCAGCAGCATAGTCTGCCGGACGCCCCTTATACTCCAGCAGTCTTACCTGAGACTCTGCCCAGAACATCACGTTCAATTCCAATCTTACCTGTTCCAGCTTCTGCACAAACAGCGTTTCGGTCATGCCAGTAATAATGGCCTGCGGCAGATATGCTTTGATTGCCGTATACAACCTGCGGCCGATTTCCTGTTGGAAACCGCTAAATATAATATGCAGATACAAACAGCTGGCATTACGTTTTTCTGCCTGCTCTTTTATCTCTGCCAAAACCGGGATTACCTCTGTCAAAGCTGCCTGCTGTCTGCTCACCGGCAGCGTAATCTCATAATCCTTTTGCAGCATTGGCCTGCGCCTCCCTTATCTGCCATACCAGTCCTTACTGCACGTTATTATCGTGAAGTTTCCGGTATTTCTGCTTTTCAAAGAAATCATCTATAGCTGAAAGCAGCCGTGGCCGCTCCATGGATTTGAGCAGATAGCCATCCGGTTTCAGGGCCAGCACCTTTAAGACGCTTTCCCTGTCGCCCTTGCCCGTGAGGAAAATGACTGGAATGGAATCCACCTTGGTCTCACTGCGCAGCATCTCGAGTACCTGCGGGCCGGAAGTTACTGGCATTTCATAATCCAGTAAAATCAAATCAGGCGTATTATCAGCAATATACATCAGTGCCTGCGCCCCCGAAGTCACTATCGTTACCCGATACTTTACCGACAGCCAATCTTTGACCATTTTGAGAAACGTACTGTCATCATCTACCAGTAAAATATTTTTCCTTCTGGCCAGATCATCGTTAGCAGAAAGTAGCCAATCCAATTGCTCCACTAGTTTTTTCATATCGAAGGGACGCTCCACGGTCGCCGCAATCAAAGCCGCAGGAATGGACTTATGCACGGTTTCGATCTCTGTCGCCGTCCCCACCAGTACCAGCAGCTTATCTTCCTCTGTACATATATCTTTGAGATATACCAAATCCCCGGCAATATCGTCCACATAATCGCCCAGATACATGAGCAGCAACTCCGTCTCATTTTTATGCGCGGCAATTTCCTCCATGGCCGGCATGACTTCCACCACTTCATAAGCTGCATCGTGCAGATTTTTGACAATAGTATTTAGCATAAAGGATTTTCCCTGACGGATAAGCAATACTTTCTTTGACATGGCAATCGTTCCTTCCTGTCATTCTTTCATTAGCCGTTACACTTTCTTTCTTCGCCACGATGAGAAAAAAACCTGCCCTATGATATGGACAGAACAGATTTTATTCTTCCGCTTTCTATCCATAAAAAAAACGGGACTGTGATTTTCACAGTCCCGTTGCCATTGCAACCTTAAGCACCGATATCAACGCTATTGCCAGCTTGTTTCTGAAAATTTGAAAACTGCGTATAGGCTTTCTGACGTGCCTGCATGATTTGCGCATTTACCTGCTGGAAGCCACTCTTGCCAAGTTTCGTCTCCGTACCAAAATTTGATACGCGCGTGATGTCAGCCGCAGCTTTCATTCCCTTGGAAAGGTTTTTCGCCCCTTGCTCCGCATCCGCTTTGATCTGCTGTTGGAACTTACTGGAACCCAGCTTCGTCTCATTACCGAAGTTCGACACTTCATAATACGACTTGCTCCGATCCATGAGCATTGACGTTTTCTGCTCGCCAATATCAACAATCGTCCGATTCGCATGCTGGAACACACTGCTGCCAAGCTTGGTCTCATTGCCAAAATTGGAAACTTTTGTATAAGATGCTGCCGCCTCACTATGCGCCTTTGCCGCCTGTTGTCCCTTCGCAGTTACTTCGCGATTCATTTGCGGGAAACTGGTCAGCGTCGTGATGCTTACCGCGGATATACCCATGACCATCCCTCTCTTTCCTTGTCCATTTCCATAGTCCTTTATATCAATAGGTATATTTCCTTACATATATATTATAATATCCATTCTATCGTTTTTCAATAGGTTTATAAGTGTTTTATAATTGTTTCATTTTACTTGTTTTTATGAAAAAAGCGTCCTTCCCCTGAGGGAAAGACGCTCTTTGCCACTATCATTAGAACTTAAATCGTGCCAAAGTTTCCTGCTGCTTCTGTGCCAAAACAGCCAGAGAATCGCTGGCCGAAGCAATTTCTTCCGCCGAAGCCGACTGTTCCTCGGTCGCTGCCGATACAGCCTGCATCTCCGAAGCTACCTTATTGCTGTAGCCGCTGATATTGTTTACCTCACCCATAATGGCATTGGCTTCCTGCGTCATCGCATCAACAGCACCATCCACCGTCTGGATCTGGTTGGATACGCTCTTGACGAGTCCATTGATTTCCTCAAACATCGACCGCAATTCTTCCACGGAACGAGCGCCGGACACAACTGCCTCACGACCAGACTTCATCGAATCCACAGCATCCGCCGTATCCTGCTGGATATCTTTGATAAGACGCGCAATCTTTTCAGCCGACTCCTGCGACTCATGCGCGAGCTTGCCGACCTCTTCCGCTACGACCGTGAAGCCACGGCCATGCTCACCGGCACGCGCTGCCTCGATTGCCGCATTGAGCGCCAACAGGTTCGTCTGCTCGGCAATACCAGCCATCGTATCGACAATTTCGCCAATTTCCTTCGAACGCTCACCAAGGCGGTCAACAACTTCTGCCGAACCGTTTACCGTATGCTCGACACTGCGGATCTGCTCAACCGAATCGTTGATAGCTACCGAACCAGCCGCAGCGCGCTCAGCTGCCGAAGCCGAGTTGTCTGCGACCAGGCGCGACTGCTCCTTGACATTGGCCACGGCACTCTGCACGCGGGCTACCGACTCATTGCTGTTGGCTACCGCCTTCTGCTGGTCTTCCACCGTAGTGACGACTTCAGCCGCCGACTGCGCTACCTGCGTCGAAGCCTGTGCCGCCTGATTGGAACTTGCCGTAAGCTCCTCCGACGAAGCCGCGAGCTGCTCAGCTGATTGGCTGACATTGCGCATCAGGCCATTGAGCTCCTTACGCATCGCAAACATAGCATTGACCATCGAGCCAAGCTCATCACCGCGGTCAATCCGCTCCGCACCATTCATGCGGAAGTCGCCATCTTTCATCGCATTGCAGATACCTACACTACGCGTCAAGAAACCCGTAATATCACGAATGATGATGAAGGCCAATCCCAGCAGCACGGCCAGCGACAAGATATTCACTGCCAGCGAGAACTGGATCTGATGCGCATTGCGCTCCTTGATTTCCTGATTGAGGATCTCAGCATTATCCAATGCTACCGTACGAAGGTCCTGCAAGCTCTTGAGGAGATCGACCGCCGTCGTCAGCTCAACATTGCGGTATAATTCCCAAGCCTCTTTCGTTTTCCCTTCGTTTACCAGCCGCTGGGCTTCCAGCGATTTCTGTTTGAATTCTGCCCACTTAGCCTCCGAGTTCGGAATCTGTGCAGCGGCATCCTCAGCCCGCATGCCCAGCGGTTTATACTCCGCCCAATAGTTCTCATATTTCTTGATATTGACATCAATCGATTCCTCAACCTTTGCGTCTTTCGGATCGAGGATATGCTCAATCACGCTTACCTTGACCGCACGCATCAAGCTGATTTCGGTTCCCAGGATGCGGATTGCCTGCATCTTGCGGGTATACATATTTTCGATATCATCACTGGCCTGACTCATCCCCATATAGCTCGAAATCCCCAACGATACCATACCGAGAACACCAATAACCACCAGCACCAAAATCTTGTACCCAATACGAATGTCTTTTAATCTCAACTTCTCCCACAACCTTTCTGCATCGGCTCAACTTATCCCATAGAGCCACGCGATAATAACATAACAAATTACTTTCATATACAAAAATAGTAACAGTAGACATTTTACCGCAGTATAAGACTATTGACAAGTGGGTAAAACTACAAAAACAGGACTTTAGTCAGTGATTTTACTACATTATATAATTCTGAAAAATATCAGTTTTCTCTGGAATGCCAAAAAACCAGGCATCCCCTACAGTAAGATGCCTGGTTTTGGTTTTTTTTTATTTCACGGCAGCATGTGCCTGTTTCTCCGCCTGAAACTCCTCAATGGTCAAATTGCGCAAATAGGACTTATGTTCCTCATCCTTCTGGTAAACAAAACCGACATGGCGGACAAACGGCTCAATTGTCGCTATCTTCAACAATGGCGTGACGACCAAAAGCTGCAAGTCCATCTTGCGGAACAGCTCCAACCCAAACCGCGCCGACTCATCAGAACTCTTGAGGAACGCCTCATCGATGACGACAAAGCGGAACGACTGCTCACCAGCGCGCTTGCCCTCAAGCCCGAAGTTATAGACAATGCTCGCTGCCAGTATCGTATAGGCAAGTTTTTCCTTCTGACCGCCTGACTTGCCGCCCGAATCCGTATAATGCTCGTACTCGGTATCTTCGCCAGGGGCCGGATTGCGCCAGCGTTCCGAAGCTGCGAACGTATACCAGTTACGCACATCGATGACCTCGCGGCGCCAGCGTGCATCGATTTCTGCCGCCCCAGGGCGGCCTTGCAGCCGCTCCAGTATCTTAGCAACCTGCTGGAATTTCTGTTCACTATAGGTATCATCAGCAGTCCCCGTCAAGGCATCATCGGTGCAGGCCCGCAAATCATGACGGAACTGCCGGATGGTATCGCTGACGGCATGGCTGCACTCTATCTGGATATAACGGCCTTCATTGTAGTCGATTTCCGCCAGCGAATGATTGATGCGCGCAATGCGGTCCTCGATTTCCTGGCAGGTATTTTCCAGATGCGTCTGGAAAAGCGCAATCTGATTGATTGTATTTTCCCGCAAGAGTTCGCGGAACCGGCCTTCGAATTTGGGCAGGTCATCGGTGCGCAAGCGATTGAGCACCGCAATATAATCTGCCGCTGCCTCTGGCGCACAAAGCAATTCCGCGCTGGCTTCCGGCCATTTCTGGCAGAAACCAGTCATATAGCGCGTGAGCTCCTCACCGTGGTGGCGAAGGACTTCCTGCTGCCGCAATCCTTCTGCCTGCAGCCAGCCGGCCAAACGTGCCTGTTGCTTCTGCCGCTTGGAAAGCTCAAAGCTCTGTCCCGGCAAGGCTTCAGCCATGCAACGCTCCAGCAGCGGATAGACTTCGGCCTTTGCCTCTGGCGTCTCCTCGTTTATAAGCTCAGCTTCCTCCAGCATCTGCTCGCTCGTACTCTGGCAACGCTCCTGAACCCTGCCGGCCTCATCCTGCTTGGTACTGATTTCCTGCTGGCTGCGCGCAATCTGGCGCACAAGTGCCTGCTCTTCCTCCTGCAGCTTGCGATAAACATCGTTTTTCTGCCGCAGTTCGTCGACACGCAGGCGCAGTTTCCCAATCTGCGCCTCAAGCGGCGCAATATCAAGTTCGGCAAAAGTCTTGACCTGCCCGGCGAGCATGATGGCATCTTTCTCGTCTTGCCGTTTTTTCTGCGCCGCCCGGTTCTGCCGCAATTTCTGCTGGAAGAATTTCTGCTCCTCACGAACATTATCGCGCTCTTCCTGTAGTGACTGGATTTTACGCAGATTCGAAAAGCCCAGCACATAATTGCGGCGGTTTTTGAGTTCGTGACGATCATCTTTCTCATGACGGCGGCCATTGATCTTAACCTGTCCATGCCGTGTCAAAGCAAACTTTGCCTGACGGAATTCCTGCATCGTCTCACAACAGCTATGGCGGAAACGTGTGTATAGTTCATTGCGCAGCCAATCACAGTAGGACGATTCCTCTTTTAGCAGCAGCTTGCGGCAAGCGGCATCTTCTGGCAGATTTTCCATGGTAACGGACTCGACATAGTCGGGTACACGGAAATAGACCAGCTTTACCCGCAGATTATGCTGCTCCATCCAGCCTGCCACTTCGCCGTAATGTGCCTCCGGCACGAGCAGGGATATGCCAAAGCTGTGCAGCAGGCGCTCCAGAGCGCCCTCCCATTCTGCTTCCTCTTCTTTCACCGCCATGAGCTCCCCTGCAAACGGCATCTCATCCTCTGCCAGGCTCAAATCCGCGCATAGCTGCTCACGTATCTTGACAAACACATTCGGGATATTCGACTTGCGGCCAGCCAGCGACTCGATTTCCTCGGTCAGCTGCTCCTCTGCCGCCACAGTCTCCTTACGGTTGGCCTCGATAGCTCCCGTATCGGCAATAAGCTCTTCCATCTCCTGCTCGATTGCCTGGCTGCGCTGTTCCATGGCCTGCACATTGTCACCAAACGCTGCTGCCGTCTGCGGCATGGGCAGCGCCAGCAAATCAAGCTGTGCCTGATAATTCTTGCGAGCCTGTTCACACTGGCCTTTCTTCTGCTGGCATAACTCCAGCTGATGACGCACCTCATCGAGCTGCTGGCCGCCATTACGTGCCATCTCACGCTGGATTCCTGCCAGCTGCTGACGCAGGCTGTCACAGGCCACATTTTCCGCCTGCAGTACAGCCTTTAATTCAGCCAGACGAGCCTTTGACTGCGCAAGCATGCTTTCACGCACCTTGTAGGCCTTTCCCGCCAGCCAACCGGCCAAATGCTGTTGCATGGCCGCATTCTCCCGCTGCTTCTGGCTTGTTTGCGCATATTCCTGTCCCAGCGTCTCGATAGGCTGCAGGTATTTCTGCTGCTCGCGAGCCCGCTCGACAGCCTGATGGGCTGCCTCGAGGTCATGATACTGCCGCAGCATGACCTCGACCTCCTGCTCCGCATCCGATACTTCGAGCATATTCTGCCGTACAAAGCCCGTAAGGCTGTCGACCTTCTTCATCGAAATCGTCTGCTGGAAAAGATCCATCGCCTGTACCTGCCGGATACCGAAAATCTTGCGGAATTCATGCCCGTACTGCGGATAGTCATCAAACGTCTTGATGAACGCGTCACGCTCAAGCTGTTTGCGGAACGCACGCATGTCACCGCCGATAGCGGAAAATCGCTCGGTAATCGAAAGCGTCTTTTGCGCCAGCACATAAAAACGCTTGGGAAAAGCCGCTGCCTCGTCGGGAAACCAGAAAACCTGTGCCAGCGTCACCGTACGGCCAAAATTACGATCTGAAAACACGCCGAGCACGACACTGTACTGGTCTTTGCCGCGCAGAGCCTCTGGACGGCCCCCGCCATCTTCCGTGCGCTTCTGGCCATAATAGCCGCGCACATACGATGCCAGGCTGCGCTCCTTGGCACTCGCATCAGCTGCCTTGTTATAGGTTACCTTGCGTGGCGGCACCAAGAGCGTGATGATAGCATCGACAAGCGTCGACTTACCCGACCCGACATCACCAGTCAATAGCGACGTATCGCCCTGCAGATCAAGTGTCCAGACTTTCTGGTCGAACGTGCCCCAGTTATAAACTTCCAGCCGCTGCAAACGAAAGCCAAGCGGGATGTCCTTGATCTCAGTCGTCGTCTCGAATAAGTTCATCCATCATCTCTCCTTCCCCATTTTCCGCGACGGTATCCGCATGACGGTCCTGTCCATATTTCTCATAGGCCTCAAGTCTCTGCGCAAAATCATCCAGCCACTGCGCATCAACAAAGCTGCGCAGGATGGGTCTTACCTCATAGTCCGTATCCTTGCCTTTGATTTTCTGCAAAAAGCCCATGCGCATAGCGGCCCGCACCAGATGTTCAACCGACTGGCGGTATTTCATCTCATTGATCTGTACGGGTAAAAACGGCTCCATGCGGCGCAGGATATCCTCAAAGCTGATAACGACACGGCTGCTGCCCGCTGCGCGGTCGTATTCGGCCAGCACCTTGCGCAGCTGCACCAAAAGCATCGACAGATTATAGCTTAAGGGATAGCGCGGTACCAGATGCGGCAGCCCGCTATTTTCCTCTTGACGCAGGTAAGCATATTCATCGAGCTCATCAATGATCAACGTAAGCCCCAGCCGCCGGAAATAATCCTGCAATCCCGTTTGATTGCTCAAGATATCCTGCCACAAGGCCTCATCCTTCCCGCGGCTCACGATACCCTTGAGCAGCAGGATTGCCGCCCGCGAAAAAGCCTGTTCCTGCGGATTCTCACCAGCAGCTATTGCGGTGTTTTCTAATTCCATTACTCCTGATTCCTCCGAAATACGACTCTATCACAAACAGCCATAAGTCTATGACCGTCACGTTCAAACAGGATGTGCTCCAACGCACTGCTGTCAAAAGCCTCTGACGCCGCATGGCTGGCAAGCACAAAATAGCCTAAAAGCTCCGGCAGCCCCTGCTGCAGCGGATGAACCGCCAGCACCTCAGAAAGCGTGACCTCCGGACGCTCGGCCAGAAGCTCTTCGATATTTTCCTGAAGCTTTTTCCGATCGACGATAACCTGATCGAAAATAGCCGTAAGCTCACCGTCATCGCCACTTCCTGCCTGCAAGACAGGACTTACAAGCCTTGTCGCCTGCGGCGGTGCAAACAGCCGGCGTTCCATTGGCAGCTGCACCGCAGGTGCCGTCTCCCGGATAGACGTAAATTCCCCTGCCGGTACATCGTCGCGCCGCTTGAGCGCCTGCGTCTCGATGCGCTGGATCAGCTGATAGATAGTCCTCTCCTCCTGTAAATACGCCTCATCGACATAACGCCGAAGCTGCGCAGAAAGCTGCCCCAACGTCTGCTGGACAGCGCCTGCCGCCCGCACCCACTCGCGGTTGATAGCCGCGAGTGGATGATCCGGCAGCAGCTCGCGGATAGGTTCAGCCTCACTGATCTGAGCCATAGTCGCCCGAAAATCCTCCTGCTGCTGCGAGAGCATCAGATAACGCCAAAAAGCCATAAAGCTGCGGCCCTGCTCCGACTTGCGGATGATATCGCTCTCGCCGAATATTTTCTCCAAAAGCTCGCCCTTGCCGCGTGTCCATTTGACGACATCATCCTGCACCTTGCGCGTAAGTTCGCGGAAATTCTCCTCGACCTCACGGAAATCTGCCAGAATAGCCTGCGCTGTATTCTCAGCCTGCAGGAAACGTTCCTTGACCTGTACATCGTCAAGCCGTGGCTTTACTACGCCGCTTGCTTCAATCTCCGCAAGTTCTGCTGCTATCTTTTCCTGCTGCGCCAAAAGATAAGCCTTGCGGTGCTCAGCATCCGTATCAGTCTCGCGCGCAATCTCATGCAGGAGGTTGAATACGGTACGCAGCCGCGATTCTGTGCCGACAAAATCCTGCTTATGCAGGCTTACAAGCCACTCCACCGCCTTCTGCGCAGGTGCCGTGAGATCATAATACCATTCCTCGTGGTACTCATACTTGCGCAGCCAGCCATGGTCACTGTCCGACCAAATCTCCAGATAATCCTGCGGCGACCTGCCAAAAACCTCGCCATCCGTCTGCCGCTGGGCATCATAAAGGAACATGTCAAGATGCTCCAAAAGTTCCTGTGCCTCGATGCCGCGGCGCTTGCCCGCAATGAACTCCCGATAAAAGAATGCCGCAATAAACGCAGCCTGATCCGCGCGGAGTAACCGCCAGGCTGCGTGATTCATGCGCAGGTTGCAGAGGTAATCATAATCCATGTAATCCGGTATCCCGGCCAAAAAAATCGCTCCCTTATTTAAACAAATCCACCAGTTGCTTGCCGATAAGCACCGTCGTCATAAGGATAAACAGCGGCCGCACATATCCTGTCCCCCGGGAAAGGGCCATGCGTGCCCCACACCAGGCACCAGCAATCATCGCAAGGCCCATCGGAATCGCATACGAAAAATCCACGAGGCCAAAATAGGTAAACAATACTGCCGCAGAAATATTGCTGGCAAAATTCAAAGCCCTCGCATTGGCTGCCGCCCCGAGGAAATCAAAGCCCACCAGCAAGAACGCAAACAACAGGAACGATCCCGTCCCCGGACCGAAAAAGCCATCGTAAAAACCGAAGGAAAAAGACACGAGGCACGAGAGCAGCAGCAAGCGCGCCGACAAGCCCGCATAGTGATTTTCCCGGCCCCAATCTTTCTTCAGCACACTATAGACGAGCACAGCGATGAGCATGACGACGACAAGTGGCCGCAGGATATCTGGCGGCACCATGCGCACAGCCAACACGCCAAATCCCGAACCGAGCAAGGAAAGCGGGAACAACCGCTTGATCAGCCACATATCCACCCTGCCTGACCTTACGAACGCCACAAAGCTCGTCAGAGCCCCCATGACTGCTGCGGCCTTATTCGTGCCGAGTACCGTTACTGGCGGCAGTCCCGTCCACAGCAAAGCCGGAATCGAAATAAGTCCGCCTCCGCCAACGACCGAATCAATGAACGCTGCCATAAAACCAAAAAATACCAGAAACCCCAGCATCTGTATATCCAATAATTCCATACGCACCTATCCTTCACACATTTATCTTCCATTATAACAGAATCCACCCACACCGGAAAGAACACCAATGGTATTACCAAACCTCTTCTGCCCGAATCTATTCATTGAGCAGGAAAAATACTTCCTTATGAAGAATTATATCCTGTTCTTATTTTCTAAGCAGGTGATTTTTTTGGCACAATATTTTATCCGTCATCCCCTTCAGGCGATAGTACTGGCAGTTTTACTGACTTTGTTCGGACTGGTAGCAGCCTTCCGCTTGCCCATCGCCGAATATCCCAGCATCATGCCACCAACGGTTTCCGTATCAACCACCTATCATGGTGCTGACGCAGCCGTCGTGCAGGATACCGTTGCTAGCATCATCGAAGAAGAAATCCGTGGCATCGACGGCTTGCGTTCTATGACTTCAAACTCCGATGCCGCAGGAAACTACACCCTGACCATCGAATTTTCTCCCGGCATCGACGGCGAGATTGCTACGGCCAGTGTACAGAACAAAGTCGCTACTGTTCTGCCCTCTCTGCCACAATCCGTACAAAACTACGGCGTAACCACCAGCCGCTCCATGCCCGGCATGGTTTTTGCCATGTCTCTATGCTCACCGCATGGAACATACGACAGTATCTTCTTACAGGATTACGCCAAGACATATTTTCTCGACCGGATAAAACGCATTCCAGGCGTCGGCAATGTCGATGAATATGCAGAAGATTACGCCATGCGCATCTGGCTGCAGCCCGATAAACTTGCCGCCAAGAACCTTGTCATTGCCGACGTACTCAGCGCCGTCCAGGAGCAAAATACCCAGCCTGCGGCAGGCGCGCTGGGCAAAATGCCGGCTGCTAAAGATCAGGAGCATCAGCTGGTAGGACGTGTAAAAAACAAACGGCAGACACCGGCAGATTTCGGCAACATCATCCTGCCCTCTTCCCAGCACAATGAACTCATCCGCCTGCAGGATGTCGCCACTGTAACGGAAGGCCGCCGGGATACCCGCTATGTATCCTATCAGGATGGACTTGAAGCCGCCTCGTTCAGCATCTCCCTGACGGATAACGCCAACGCCTTGCAAACCATCGGTGAAGTAAAAAAAGTATTGGCCGAAGCCCAGCAGATGTTCCCGCCGGACATGGAATACCGCATCGTCGTAGATCAGACCAACTTCATCCAGGAGACTATGTCCGAAGTCGGTTATACCTTTGGCGAAGCGTTGCTGCTCGTGGCACTCATCGTTTATCTTTTCCTCGGTAACAACCGGGCTACCCTTATCACACTGCTGACTGTGCCTGTCTCCCTGATTGCCACTTTCTTTTTCTTTTACCTGCTCGGTTTCTCCTTGAATATTTTGACCTTGTTCGCCTTAATCCTGGCTATCGGGCTCGTGGTGGACGATGCAATTGTCATTATTGAAAGCGTCTCCAGGCATCTGGAACGCGGCCTGCCAGTAAAAGCGGCGGCATCGGCTGCCATGACTGAGGTACAGGCCCCCATACTGGCCATCGCCTTTGTACTAGCAGCAGTATTCGTCCCGGTAGCATTCCTGCCGGGAATGACCGGAACACTTTACCGCCAGTTTGCCCTGACATTGGTTGTTTCCATGGGAATTTCTGCCTTCGCCGCCCTGTCACTGACGCCTGCCTTATGCGTGTTGCTGCTTCGTAAGCAGGACCATCTGGCAAAAAAGAATTGGCTGCTGACGCATTTTGCCCGCTTGTTGCAGCGGGTCGAGCGATGCTACCGGCATCATCTTGGCCATTGCCTGCGCCGTATCCGCTTGGCGCTGGTATTGCTAGCCCTGCTGACCATCGGTACCGTAAGCTTGTATCTGCTGCTGCCACAGGAATTTCTGCCCGAAGAAGACCAGGGCTATGTCGTAGCCGGACTGAAACTGCCCGCAGGCACTTCGCTGAATCGCACCGCCGAATCCTTGAACCGCCTGTCTGAAAAAATCCAAGCACATCCGGCTGTAAAGGCTGTCATCGGTATCGGCGGAGCCGATTTACTCAGCGACAACACCTGCTCTGACTCAGGCATACTCTTCATCGCCTTGAATGATTGGTCAGAACGCCACGACGACGGACAAAGTGCAGATGACTTTCTGGAATGGCTGGACAGTGAGGCAAAACAAACGGTTCCCGAGGCTGCTGTGATGGGCACCAATCCTCCCGCCATTTCCGAATTAGGCATGACGGGAAGTTACTCCATGCATCTGCTGGATTTAGCCGGACATTCCGAACCCGAACTTTCGGCCACTGTCGCTAAAATCATCGCCACTGCCCAAAAACATCCCGAAATCGGCGAAATCGAAACGGACCTGTCACTAAACACCCCCTATGCCGACTTTACCGTCGATGAGGACAAAGCCAAGCTTTTGGGCGTAGATCTGACAGATATCTACAGTGCCCTGCAAGTGAATTTTGGCGGCGAAGAGGTAAATGATATTGTCCGTCATGGACAAGTCTACAAGGTTGTTGTCCAGGCTGCTGTGCCCTTCCGTCAGGGAATGGAAGCGTTGCGCTTTCTGCGCGTCCGCAGCAGCGATGGCACGATGATTCCTTTGGACACTTTGGTAAAAGCAGAACGCTCTGCAGGTCCGGCCAATATAACCCGCTATAATGGTGTCCGCAGCGTCCATTTTGAGCTTATTGCCGGCGACGGCTACTCTGCTGGCGAAGCTATGGATGCTATGGAGCAGGTGGTCCATGAAGCCGCCCCGCAAGGATTCCAGCTTGCCTGGACAGGAACAAGCCGCCATGCCAAAGAAGCGCAAAATGATGCTGCCATGCTCTTGTTATTGTCGCTGGTCTTTGTCTTCCTATGCCTGGCCTTCATCTATGAATCCTGGCGGCTGCCCTGGGCCGTACTGCTATCTTTACCGATAGGTATTGGCGGCGCACTCCTGTCAGAAGTCATTGCGCAGCAGCCGGGCAGTCTCTATATGCAGATTGGCATGCTGCTGGTCGTAGCATTAGCAGCCAAAAATGCCATCCTTATTGTGGAGTTTGCCAAGCAGCGGCAAACACAAGGCACATCTGTGCTCCGCTCCGCTGTAACGGCTGCCAAGCTGCGGCTGCGCCCCATACTGATGACTTCGGTAGCTTTCATTGCCGGTTGTCTGCCGCTGGCACTTTCAACGGGTGCTGGCAGCGGTGCCCGCAGCAATATGGGCATCGCCGTTGTCGGCGGCATGACTGTTGCCACTCTGTTGGGAATCTTTATCATTCCTATGCTTTATATCGCTGTAGCCCCCAAGGGAAAACAACAGGCAGCAGATAAGGAGGACAATATTTGAACATAAATTCTTTCACCGACTGGCTTTACTGCCGCTGGTCAACCGTTTGGCAGCGGTTGAGCTGGCAAGTCATCCTTGCCTTTGGCGCTGGGATATTTTTATGGCGTAACCTGCTGATGCCTATGGTAGGCGATGACTATTCCTATGCCTTTATTTGGGATGGCGCCCATGCCGGCAATCTGATGGATGGCATTGGGCCACGGCAAAAAATCTCATCCTTTGCGGATCTGCTCACCTCTCAATGGTCGCACTATTTCACTTGGGGTGGACGGGTTCCCGCACTGCTCACCGTACAATTTTTTGCCTGGCATGGCAGCACAGGCCGCCTGCTGTTTGCTTTTGCCAATACCTTGTTTTTTGTGCTACTGGTATATTTGCTCTTTTGGCTGGCAGCAGGCCGTATCGAATCACTGGCTAAAAGCAAGACGGCTCTCTTGCTTTTGCTGATCGGGCTGTTTTTTGCCATCCCTGCCTATATCTATACGATGATCTGGCTGACAGGAGCCTGTGTATATCTATGGACAGCAGTGGCAATCTGTGTCTTCCTGCTGCCCTACAGCCTTGCCTACTGGCAAACAAGTTTTTGGCAGGACGCAACATGGTGGCACCAGCCAGCCATGTTGTTGCTGGGGCTGCTGGCTGGCTGGTCCATCGAAGCTGGCAGCCTTGTAACCGTCTTGCTGACACTAGCGTTTCTCATCCTATTCCATCAGCAGAAACGGCTGCAATGCTGGCAACTGACCGGTTTTGCAGGACTTGTAACCGGAATGCTCCTGCTGATGCTGGCCCCTGGCAGTCTCATGCGCGTAGAATTGATGCGTGAGCTGGCCCCCGATTACACCATGCCCGCAGAACTCATGTGGACGCCTTTGATGTTCCTGTATAATTTCCTGGAAGGCTTTCTGCCAGTACTTATCGGCGAACTTCCACTGTTTATTCCCATCTTGCTTTATTTCTGGAAAGGCCCCCGGAACCATACACTGACCCGCTATATCCTGCTCTGGGTCAGCGGCAGCTTCCTGGTGCTCTTTGCTATGATGTTTTCCCCGGATTTCCGTGCCCATGCCGGCTACCACGGAGTAATCTTTTTGTTGATTGCTGCGGCCACCGCACTGCGCGCTATCCTGCCCCTGCTTTCTGCCTGGTGTGCCAAGATGGAAAAAGCCCGCTTTATGATTGCGGGCACCGGCTTTTCACTTTTGCTCGTTTGGCTGGTTGCTACAACGCTATGTTTAATCATCGAGACTTCCTATAATCATCAGTGGGCAAATCGTTGGCCAATCATCGCCGAACACCGGCAGGATAATCCGATAATAGTTCCAGCTATCAAAATTCCTTATCATCTGGATAAAATAACGGGAAACCGGTCCATAACGGATGTACTGCTGATGTTCGGCGCAGATTTGGAAAGTACCCCCACAGACAATCGATCCCTTATGTTTGCACAATTTTACGGGCTTAAGGGCATTATCATCGACCACGAAATTGACTGGGCTAAATATGGAGAGACTAACGAATGGTAAAAAAACATCTATCTTGGCAAATCATATTCCTGTTGTTCTTAGGCTTGTTTTTCTTGCGCAACTGGATGCTGCCCATGATATCCGATGACATTCCCTATGCCTTTATCTGGGATGGCGCCGACCGTGGGAATCTGCTGGACGGCATCGGTCCTCGCCAGCGCATCACTTCCTTTGGAGATATTCTCATCAGCCAATGGTCTCATTATATGACATGGGGTGGACGCATATTAGGCATTGGCCTTACCCAATTCTTTGCCTGGCAGGGCAAGGAACTGTTCAATATCCTGAACACACTGGTTTTCGGCGGCCTTATGCTGCTGCTTTTCCGCCTCGGCACCGGTCTTTCTCTGACGAAAATGAACCGGACCTATATGCTCTGGCTCGTATTTAGTTTTTGGTTCCTGCTGCCTGACCCGTTTCTTACCACCTTGTGGATGTGCGGCAGTTGCGTGTTTTTATGGATGGGCCTGCTGGAATTTCTCTTCTTGCTGCCCTTTGCCTTAAAATACTGGCGGCCGGATTTTTGGCAGACGGCGCCCCGCTGGTCGGTGCCCTTACTGGCATTCAGCGGCTTATGTGCTGGCTGGTCCGTAGAAACCGGCGCGGCAGCGACAGGCCTCATCACTTTGCTGGCTTTGTGGCATTTTAAGCGTCAGCACCAGCTGCAGCCATGGATGATTACAGGCTTTATCTTCCTTTGCCTGGGCGGCATCATGCTGGTACAAGCACCTGGAGAAATGGTACGGCTGGAACTGCAACGGCAATACGAGTACAACCCCGGTTTGCCAGCCGATATGTACTGGACCCCTTTGATGTTTAGCATAAATTTTTTGGAATGCTTCTGGCCGGTAACAAAATTCTGGCTGCCCCTGCTGCTGCTTATCGGCATTTATTGGTACCAACTGCCTAAAGGGCAACGTTGGAACAAGACTACAAAATTCCAGGCAGCTATGGTTGCCGGAGCATTAAGCGTTATGATCGTCATGCTCTTCGTACCGATGGCTCCCGCCAGAGCAGGATTTTTCTCCACGGCAGCGGTAATCGCCGCATCGCTATCTGCCCTAAGAGAACTGCTGCCCCGGCAGGAGGACTTCTATCAGCGATATAAAACAGTCAGCCACATAGTGCTGGCGGGCTGTCTGGCCCTAGGCGTATTTTCAGCGGCTTTCTGCTGTTATGTAGACTGGGATGTCCGCACGCAGTGGCTGGATCGGATTGATTATATCAATACCCATAAAGAGCAAGACCTGGTGGTCGTGCATCAAATCGATGTCGTGCCCCTAGCCGATACGCTTTGTGAATATTGGTCCTGTGCCACCTGGAACACCGACATCCTGGCCTGGGGCTCGGATCTGGAACCCCGTCCTGAAGGCAGTCATAACCTTATGTATGCCCAATATTACGGCTGGAAAAAAGTAATTACCGATGGCGCAGACCGCCGCATAGAATAACAGCAAACATAAATCAAATGGAGTGATAACTATGGCCTTAGAGGTTACCAAGAAAATTACTGGCGAAATATGGCAGATAAACTTAGCGGGCAAGATTGATGCACTAGCAGCCCCAGCTCTTGAACAGGAAACCACTGCAATTCCCCCAAACATCAAAAAAATCGTGCTGGATTTTTCTGCAGTGAACTATATCGCCTCAGCAGGGTTGCGCTCTTTGCTGCAAGCAAAAAAAACAGCGGAAAAAGAAGATGTAAAACTGGTCGTCAAAGATCCTAAGCAAAGCGTCAAGGAAGTCTTTGATATTACTGGATTTGATAAATTCCTGGAAATTGTCTATACGGGACCAGAGGCAGAAGCTCCGGCTGCTGCCAATGGCTTTTATCCCCTGCGGCCAATACAGCGCTGGCTCGTAGATACCCATTTCCACAAAGCCAATTCAACCATGATGAATGTTGGCGCACTGGGCCAGCTGGATGACAGCGTAGATATGGAGCGGCTGGCTGAGGCGATAAACGGCGTGCTAAACGCCCACGATATCTTTCACTGCCGGCTGGTATTCCACCCCGATACTGGCGAAATCTGCCAGCGTTTCGATGGCAGCGTAAAAAAGGTTATCGTGGAGAGTTTGTCCGAGGAAGCCTTTGCCCAACGCAAGCAGGAGCTGGAAAAACCCTTCCAGCTCATCGACCGGCCCTTATACCGCATTTACTTGATGGTTACTCCAGCAGGGAAATTCATCTATGAAGATTTTTACCATGCCCTCATGGATGGCACTGCTATTTGCCTGCTCTTTTTCCGCGAAATGGATATGCGTTATCAGGGCAAGAAAATCCGCCGCCAAGCAAGCAGCTATGCAGACTATGTGCGGGAGGAAAGCAAGGAGCTACAGCAAGGAAGCGAAGAAGGACATAACTACTGGCGCCAGCAGCTGGCAGGCTTCGATACGAAAAAACACCTGCCACCGATGGATCGGCAGGACGATGGCAAATGGAAAGAAAGCCAGGTCATCCATGAAATCAAAAACATCCGGCACGAATTCTTCCGTGAAACTGGCACCAATGAGCATAGCTTCATGCTGGCCGGAGCCATGCTGGCCATGTCCAAAGTGACAGGCGAAAAAGAAGTCATCATGAGCTGGGTACATCATGCCCGTACCTCGGCCAAGGAGCTTCGCCTGATGGGTCTGATGCTGAATCAGCTTCCTATCCGCAGTACCATCACAGAAGATATGACTACAACGCAATTCTTACAGGCTGTAGAAGAGAACGTCCAGCAGGGCCTTTCCCATGCCCGCAGTCTTGACGAAGTATACAAGAAGGATTTGGAAGGGGAATGCGCAAGCTTTATCCTGCAGAAAAACACCGATGCCAAAGCCGCATTCATTCTGGATGGCAAACCCATTGCCATCCAGGATATGCCCGCCAATAAAATATCAGCAGCCGAAAATGTGCTCGACATTGCCTTAACAGCACTCGATGACGGCAGCTACACCTTGACGTTGACCTACGATGGCAGCCGCTATTCCGAAGCAGCGATGCAGCGATATGCCGACGCCTTTGATGATATGCTGCTGGCCATGCAGGCAGAAAATCGCTGTCTATCGGAGATCCTGGCGTGAAGCAGTTAAGATTTTTTGGCCCTAAGACGGTCATTTCCACCCGCTTCCGCTCAGTCTTTACAGCCGCCATGTTTTCCATGGTCAGCGCCTATACCCTGATCCTTACCGACAATGTCGCAGCAGGACAACTGATATGCGAAGAAGCCGTCATGAGCATGACATTGGTCTTCCCCCTGATTACTTTTATCATCTTTATCAGCTATCTCATCACAGACGGCTTGGTCATGATGATTTCTTATGCGATGGGCAAAGGTGACCGCGAACAGATTGACAATCTGTTCAGCCTGGGAGTTCTTTCTTCACTAGGTACAGGTATCCTATTTTCTATCGTCATGTATCTGCTGCGCATGAACATCCTGTCGTTCTGGAATATCTCCCCGCATCTAATGAGCTACGCCAGCGATTATTACGCTGGCCTGCTGTTCTATGCCCCACTCATGTTCCTGAATGTATTCTTTTACACCGTTTTCGTAGCAGAAGGACAAGAACGCGTCTGTGTCATCGGCTCTATCTTTGCCTTCATCATCAATGTCATGCTGGATATCCTGCTCTGCCTGCATATCGGCGTCATAGGCGTCAGCATTGCCACGTCTAGTGGCCTTGGCGCCTCGATTCTGGTGCAGCTCTACTTCTTGCACAGTCAGCACAGCCACTTGCATTTCCGCTGGTACTGGAACACCAGGGAAGTGCTGCGCGGTATCTTTTTCAGCTTTTATCATTCGCTGGATACGTTGCTGCTGGCACTGCTTCCCGTAGCTTTGACCCGCTGCGTGCTCGTTCATTTTGATGAAGCACATATCATCGCCGTGACTGTTGTCGTGAACCTGCTTACGCTCATCATCGCCCTCTATACAGGTATTGTCGACTGCCTGCAGCCCATGGTTTGTCAATATCATGCCGAAAACAATCTGCATAGCATCAAAAAGACCATGGCTACGGGCATACGGGTAACCATTCTTGTCAGTCTGCTTCTTATCTCAGCCGGCATGGCAGGTGCAGGCTTTCTGCCCCTGCTGTTCGGCGTAAAAGATGACCAGCTGGCCATAGAAGTTGCTGCCGCCGTGCGCTGCTTCCTGATTTTTATCGTGTTCTTAGGCTGCACGCTCATGTACAGCAATTACTATATCTACATCGAAAGAAGAAACTATGGCGCACTGCTGAAAACGATTTTGCTGCTCGGCCTTCCCTGGCTGGGTATGGAAGCAGGCGCCAGCTATTCACTCAATGGCATGTTTTTGGGAACCAGTGCCGCCTTTGCCGCTGCATTTTTCCTCAATTGCTGGTGGACACGCCGCCAGGGGCTCCTGTTTTTAGATGCAGACACACTCAGCCGGCAGTATTCCTATGATATCGATTGCACACGAGATGCCGTGCTCACACTTTCCCAGCAGGCAGAACAAACATTGGCCAGCCGGGGAGTTTCTTCCCGCCGCTGCAGCCGGGTTGCCCTGCTGATAGAAGAGCTCGGCGTTCATGCCAGTGAACGCGCAGCAGGTATCCCCTTCCAGATGGAATTTTCCTTTCTGCTCGGCAAACAGCCCGATGAGGATATCACCATGATTATCCGTGACAATGGCGCGCCTTATGATATCCTGCGAAAAGCGGAGCAGGGAAAATATTCCTTCCGTGAATACTTCATTGAATCCATTACCGCCAGTTTCCCCCGCCGCACGTATTGGAGCAGCGGCGATGAAAACCGCATGATCCTGGTAATCGGATCGCTATAACAAAAGAACTATTGCCAAAGTGAATTGCTCAATGAAGGGTTTTGTAGGTTCACCATTTTCGCCACGCTCCATATCCCTTTTCGACAATTGGCCAGCTCATAAAAGGCGGTCCACCGACTCTTTTGAGTCAGCGGACCGCCTTTGTTATTAGGGATGTGTTATTTCACAGCCCCATTCTTGCATTTTGCTGATATTTTATTGGGTGAGTAATTCGCCGCATTCACTCATTGCCTTATACCAGTAAGCACTTTTCTTCGGATAACGTTTCTGCGTCGCATAGTCTACATAAAACAATCCATACCGTTTGTTATAGCCATTGCTCCAGGACAATACATCCATAAGGCTCCAAATATAGTAGCCGCCCACGTTAACGCCTTCTTCGACAGCCTTCAGGATGGCTTCCAGATGCTTCTTCACATATTCAATGCGAGGAGTGTCATCGATTTTGCCGTCTTCGAAGTCATCCTTATAGCCCATGCCGTTCTCCGAAATGAAGATTTCCTTGTAGTTCGGGTAATCCTGAGCAATACGCTTCAGCTGCCTGTACAAGCCCTCAGGGTAAATGGGCCAATCCCAGTCCGTAGTCGGCACTTCTGAATTGCTGACCCGCGCCCCGATGCCCTTGAGACAGAACACGCTGGTTCCCTTCTCCCCAGTGCTGTTATTGACTACCTGGCTTTCGCCCTCATAGGCCTGCAAAAAATGGCTGGAATAATAATTCATGCCCAGGAAATCAATCTGCTCTGCTGCCTTGGCAAAGTCGTCAAAATCCTGCGGCTCAGTATATAGCTGTCCGCCGTTTTTCTGCAGGATTTCGCCAATCAGCTCCATCGTCGCAGTGGAATACTTGCCCAGATAGCAGGCGTCCAGCATAAACCGGTTGGAAATGGCATCGTCCAAATCCCGGGCATGTTTATTCGCTGGTGTATCCGTAATAGCCTCTTTCCCTTCAAGGGTATGAACAATGCCGATGCGTCCCGGCAGATTCATACTCTTGTACAAGTTTAGGGCGCGGGCATGAGCGACCATAAGATTATGCTCTATCTGAATGGCCTTTTCAATCTGAAAGGTTTCATTCGGGGGAAAATTACCTGCCAGATAACCATTCTGGGCAATCGACCACGGCTCATTAAACGTAGCCCACTTCATCACCCGATCACCAAAAGCTTCAAAACAGATTTTGGCATAAGCAACGAATTTATCAATCAAATCCCGATTCAGCCAATGACCATTCTGAAAGTATTTCAGGGGAGTGTCGAAATGATGGAGCGTCACAAAGGGTTCAACCCCCTGTTTTATGCACTCGTCAATGAGTTTATTGTAGTAATCAATACCCGCAGGATTAACCTTGCCCTCGCCTTCCGGCAGGATTCGGGTCCAGGACAGCGAGATGCGGATACCATTCACGCCAAAATCATGCGCGAGCTGCAAATCAGCCGGGTACTGATGATAAAAATCCGAAGCCGGGTCCGCATTGAACCGTGCACCAGGGCGATTCATATATTCATCCCAGACACAGGGGCCACGCCCATCCTCACGGGTTGCGCCCTCTACCTGATACGCAGCAGTTGCTCCGCCAAAGATAAAATTGGCAGGAAATTTCTTTGCCATAGCTTTATTTCTCCTTAAACATTTTCAGGAACCGTTTGTCCATATCGGAAAGCAGCATTGCTGTCATCAGATGGTCCTGGGCATGAACCGTAAGGAACCCGATCTCAATCTCCTCGCCCGCTGCTTCCTTCGTGATAAGTTCCGTCTGCTGGTTATGCGCGTTCAGAATCAAATCATCGCCCTCTTTTATCAGTGCCTCAGCCTTGGCAAAATCCTTATCCCCAATGGCCTCCATAGCCGCCAAGAACTTCGTCCGCGCATCGCCGGCATAAGCCACGATTTCCATTGCAATCATTGCCATTTCATCTTTTGTCATTGCCATATCAATCACCTCATAAAGATAATGCGTTACCGTAGTCAATTATACCACGCATCAATCATGGTAGAAGCCTTCTTCCCATTTCTGCAGGTATTCATCGAAAAGCGCATCATTTTCAATACAGTCATTATCACCAATAAGGCCATCGATCTTGGCAATCAAAGCATCCTTCTCCGGTGTAGGCTTATATTCTGCTTTAAGGAACGCTTCCAGGATATACTCAATCGAACCTATACCAATCACTCGGCCACCACAACCAATTACATTCGCATTGAGATTTTCCTTTGCGGCTACTGCCGTCTGGACATCAGCTACACAGGCAGCCCGTACTCCCTTGACTTTCTGCGCCGCATTATTGATGCCGATGCCTGTACCGCAGATGCACACGCCCAAATCAGCCGCTCCTGTAGCCACCAGCTTGCCAACCTTGCGGCCATAAATCGGATAATGCGTGCGGATAAAATCATATGTCCCCACATCAATGACCTCATGACCTTGCTTCTTCAAAAACTCTGCTGCTTTTATCTTTATATCCGTAACGATATGGTCACAACCAATTGCAATTTTCATCGTCATGTCCTCCCATTCAAAGTTCCCGATTCAGCATGTCAATGCGAATCTGATGCCGCCCGCCATCGTACTCGGTCTTGACGAAATTCTCTGCCAGTTCACAGGAAAGCGCTGCTGCCGTAACCTTGGCTCCCAGCGTAATGATCTGTGTGCTGTTATGACGGCGGGTCATCGATGAAGTATAATCCTCATACGTCGGCGCACAGACGATGCCATGATGCTTGGCCGCAATCATGAACGGAGCTACGCCATAGTCATCTACCACAATCCCGCGAGTGATGTCCTGCTCTAAAATGGCATTTACCACCTTTTCCGTCGCCGTAAAAATATCCGGATCGGAAAAATCTTCTATTTCATAACCTTTGCTGGTCAAATATGCTTTGATGCTTTCTTTTAGTTCTGCGCCAGCACCATTGGCGGCCAATGCAACTTTCATCCTATAACTTCCTTTCTGTTTTAACCTTCGTTATGCTCTTAGTATACCGCCACACATTTCTTCTTTGTTTTCATTATTTGAAAGCATTTTCGTCATTTGTCCTTTCTTAAAAATCCGATTTTGTCTTATAATATAGGCATGAGATTCGATTTAAGGAGCTGAACAATCCATGCTTATCAAGATTGACCATGATTTTCACGAACACCTGACCGAAACCGAAAAGAAGGTCATTGGCTTCATCAATATGAACGCCGAGAAGATTTCCTCCATGTCGATAAGCGATGTGGCCGAAGCCACCTATTCTTCCCCAGCCACCGTATCCCGCACCATCAAGAAATGCGGAATTTCGGGGTTTGCAGAACTACGGTATATGATTACCCAAGAAACGGACGTGCATAAAGACAGCATCCAAGTCAACGAGATTTTCAACAAAAGCCTGATGGAAGTCACGCAGACCATCGAACATCTCAGCATCGAGACCATCCTGGCAGTCGTCCGGGAAATCCGGCAGGCCAAACGGATTTATCTTTTATCCCGCGGGCTTACGGAACATGTAGCCGATGAATTTGCCCTGAAGCTCCAGCTGCAGGGCTATAATGTCTTCGCCAACAGTGACCCGTTCATCATGCAGGACATGACGCGCCGCGTGAAAAATCAGGAACTCGTGATTATTTTCAGCCTGTCAGGTAAAACACCAGAACTCTTGACAGCAGCCGAAAATGCGGCCTCTCTAGGAGCGCGTATTATCACCATTACCTGCGGAGCCCCGGATGTTCCCTTGGCCCGTATTGCCCACCTGACCGCCTATGGTTTCAAGCATAGCCATGTGTCCATCAAAAATGTCGATGCTACCTCCCGCCTGCCTATCTACGTCATCAGCCGCATCATCATCGATTATCTGACGAAACAGCAGGAAGAGGAACACGAAAAAGCCGCCCAAAAAGAGGCGGCTTATCGTCGGGAGCACTATTTTTAATCGATGAAATTCAAGCAATCTTTTCGACAGCGATTTGTGCCAGCAGCTTTTCCACTACACCTTTCCGCACAAAACCGCTCTCCGCTTCCAAGGCATTCGCCGTCCCGCAAGCTGCCCCCAGCCGCAGGATCTCCTGTGCAGGCAGATTGCGCGAAAGCCCTGCCGCAATACCTGCGACATAGGAATCTCCTGAACCCACAGGATTCTGACAGTCAACTTCCGGCACGGTAACGCGGTAAACCGCATCCTTTACCCCTACCAGCGAACCGCGGCTTCCCAATGAAATTGCTGCCATCTCTATCCCTGCATCAAGGAAATGGCGTATCTCCCGCACAAAATCTTCTTCACACTGCAGGCGGTAACCACGCAGGGCCTCGATCTCATCCTGATTGGGTTTAATAAAATCAGGCTGGGCAGCAATTCCTCTTGCCAGCAAATCACCGCTGGTATCGAGCAGAAATTTCTTTCCTGCCCGATGCGCTTCTTCAATCAGCTCAGCATAAAAATCCACCGGCACGCCCCGGGGCACACTCCCCGAAGCCACTACAATATCTGCTTTTGCCAAAAGTTCCGCGTATTTTTGCCGGAACTTTTTTATTTCCTCCCTGCTTACCTCTGGCCCCGGCTCTAAAATTTCCGTCTGGGCACCATCTTCCGTAAGCAGCGCTAAACAAGAACGCGTCTCCCCAGCTACACGGACAAAATCGCCTTCTATGCCATAATCACAAAGTTTTCCCGCTACATATTCTCCAGTCTTCCCCCCCAGGAATCCCGTCACCACGGTCTCTTCACCCAAAATGGTATCCACATTGGCCACATGAATGCCTTTGCCCCCTGGGGTATTGTCTACGGATTTTGCCCGCACAATTTTCCCTTTGGCAAAATCCACCAGTTCATACCGCTTGTCCAATGAGGCATTGAGATTTATCACGAGTATCATAAACTATTCCTTCCCTGTGCACCTACATTCAATAACGGTTCTGACTGCCGCAAACCTCAATCTTATGGCGGACGATAGCTTTCATTGCTTCTTTGCCCGGCGTCATATACTTTCGAGGATCATTGGCTTCTGGGTTTTCCTTGAAGAATTCCTTGACCGCATGCGAAAACGGAATCTTTAAATCCGTAGCAACATTGACCTTGCAAATTCCCAAGGAAATAGCCTTCTGCACCAATTCATCCGGCACATCAGATGCCCCATGCAGCACCAGCGGAATTTCTACCCGGCTGCGGATTTCTGTCAAACGGTCAAAATCCAGCTTAGGCGTTCCTTTATAAAGGCCATGCGCCGTACCGATGGCTACAGCAAGACTGTCAATCCCCGTATCTTCCACATACCGCATAGCGTCTTCGGGATTGGTATACGCGCTATCCGCATCTTCCACCACCAAATCGTCTTCTTGGCCAACCAGCTTGCCCAGCTCTGCTTCCACCGAAGCGCCGCAAGTATGGGCAAAAGCTACAACCTCTTTTACCTTGGCCACATTTTCATCATACGGCAGGCGGGATGCGTCAATCATCACACTGCGACAGCCAGCTGCCACCGTACTCTCGATTTCAGCCACATCTTCATGATGATCAAGATGAAAGGACATCGGCACATCATACTTCTCCATAGCCGTGCCTGTAAGCGCCACCAGATAATCCTTGTCCGCATAACGTACAGTCGACGGCGTAGCCGCGATAATTACCGGCGAACGCATAGCACTTGCCGTATCCACTACCACCTGAAAGGTTTCCAGATTGTGGATATTGAACGCTGGTACCGCATAATGTTTTTTCTGTGCATCTTTGAGCATATCATTAGTATTGTGCAGTTTCATGATAACCTCTCCCTCATATGAAATCGCTATTCGTTGTATTAGATATTCCGTTTATGCTTTCATTATAGATACTGTACCACCGCCTTTGTTTTCGCCTTTTGGAACGGTTTTCATAACCCTGCCAGCCAAAAGCGGTCCAAGGATATTTTCCTTGAACCGCTTCCGCCGCTTATTTATTTCTGCTTATAGAACTCAAAATTATCCAGCGATCCCCATGATCCCGGGGCAGCTTCCATGGTCACGGCCACGGTGCATTTGCCGTCTTTTACCTCCACATCCTTGATGGTAAAGGTATGCCATTCATTCCACTTCGTATCCTTGATGTCGACAGCCTGCGTGCCAGCACTAGTCACAGCCATAAGCTGATATTTGCTCTGGCCGCCGCCTCCTTGAGTTGACACCGCTACGGTATACTTGCCATCAGCAAGACCTGTGAATTCCTGGCTGGCTGTAAATTTAAAGGCCTTGTCGCTCCAATAGTGCATGGCGCTGGTATCCAGCGCATCTCCAGCCTTGGTTACCACATTGAGGACCTGATCGCCAACAATCTTCCAGCCAGCAAGATTCTGCACCTGCTCAAAATTGCCATTCTTGAACAAGTTTACCTTGTCAATAACCGTAATCCGTCCTGTCACAGGATGTTTTTCCCCATCCACGATAACCGTTCCTTTGACCGTATAGTCGCCAGCATGCTCAAATACTGGTGCTGGGTTGTCCCAAGTGATAGCGAGATTTTCCGCATGGTCATCGGAGAACGTTACGCGGGTCTTTACGGGCAGCTTAGCCGGTACACCTCTGCCGGCTTCGCCCGTCACCATATCGGCTTCCTTGAACACCGGCTTGATAGTCGGCAAGCTCTGATTGCTGACATCATTGAATACTTTCCACGATTCCAGCGCCTTGCCCTTGTTATCGAACATTACAAGGTTATCCCATTCATCGCCTTTATCCTTGAAGGCCCCAGCTCCCGGTACAGCATACCAGTCCGGTTCCCAATAGAACATGCCAAGGCCTTTGCCGCCCGGTACATCTGCCAGGCTCTGCATGATTGTCCGCAGACCCGTTGCCTGCCCCTGGACCGTGGAGCGGAATCCGCCCACAAGTTCCGCCTGTGCATCATAGGGATTCTTTGTATCGTCAAAGTTCTCGTTTGTATAGCCAAAGGCCGTTTCGACGATAATGACATCCTTGCCATAGCGGGCGGCCAGATCATTGATATTATTCCGCATCGCATCCATATTGCCATGCCAGAAGGGATAATAGGACAGGCCGATAATATCGAAATCATTGACGCCGTTATCCTTGATCAGCTGATTGTAGAAGGCTTGCGAAGCCGCATTATCGCCGCCTTTGTCAATATGAATCATCGTCTTAATATGCGGGTCAGTCTCATGTACAGCCGCAAGTCCGCTTTCCACGAACGAAGCCAGCGTCTTGCCGTTATCCTGGGCTGGCAGCTTGCCAAGAGGCCAGATCATGCCATTGGTAATTTCGTTTCCCACCTGTACCATTTCCGGCAAGTGCCCGGCTTTTTTGAAATCACCCAGCACTTTTTTCGTATAGTCATAAACGCTCTTGCTGACCTGCGAAGCTGTCTGCTTCTCCCAAGCCTTTGGTGCATACTGCTTGCCAGGATCTGCCCAGAAATCGCTGTAATGGAAGTCGATAAGCACCTTCATTCCAAGTTCATGAGCACGCTTCGTCATCGCCAGTGCCCGCTCCGCCGTAGTATAACCACCGCCATTGGCATGGTCAGGATTATTCCAGATGCGCACGCGAATCCAATTGATGCCATATTTCTTCATCAATACCAGCTCATCCATCTCCGTGCCATCCATATCGTAGAACTTGCCACCCAGTGCCTCAAGTTCTGGCAGCATAGATACATCAGCCCCCTTGATAAAGTCCGCAGAAAGATTTTTTATCGGATTTATCTGCACAGCTGCATCGGCCGGACTGGTCATAAGCAACGAGCTCGCTGCCAGTGTAGAAATTACCAATGATTTTAACATAGATTTACGCATGATTTTCACCTCATCAGAAGCTATACGTCAAAGAGGCATAGCCAGTATCATCATAACGGTCAAATGCCGTAGCGCCTGTATCATACGGTTTCAACCGGTAATACGTCAGCTCAAAGTTCGTATTCGGTGCCAGCATATACCCGACACCAAGTCCAAACCCTCTGGCGCCGGCACCGCCATAACCATTGCCGCCAGCAATATTGAGACGATGCGGCCACCCCGATGAATCAATGGCCAGATTTCCCAGCGCAAAGTATTCGCCATAGACATTCCAAGTATTTGCCTTATCCCAAATCAGTTTGCCATAAGTCAGGCGCGTCCAGAAACCATTGCGATGATTGCGGTCAGCGATATCGGCATTGCCACCACCACCAATGCCAATGGTCTGGCTACGGGTAATATCGGCACCATTATGAACGCCTTCGGCAATAAGATTCCATTTCGCCGCCAGCTGTGCATTGACACCTAACGCCGTCTGCTGGAAATTACGCCTTACATTCTTCTTGGACCATTTATTCCACCAAGTTGCTCCATTATCCCATGTCTCGACATAATTCACCGAACTATCCGCATCCGAATGCGAATTATAATAGGCCGCCGTAACCTCTACCGCCGGACTTACCTGTACGCGCAAATCCGCAAAAACAGCATGCTCGGCCTTGTCACTCCAAGTCGCTGCGGCAGCATCACCAGCACCTAACAATAGGCTGGCTTGTTTGAAATCCTTGCGGACCATGATTCCATCGATGGGATTCTCCCAATAGATAAGTCCCTGACCCAGTTTTACCTCGTTGCGCCCAGCTGAGAGCGTATAGCCATTCTTGGCATGCCAATCAAGCTGCAAACGATTGAAACTCATCTTCTCATCATTCTTGCCCGCATAATGGTCATGGCTATAGTCAGAACGCGCGATATTGGCATTCTCCGCCTTTAGCTGCCCCGTAACCGACAGGTTTTCTGCCGGTTCTCCATATAAGCCCAAACGGATACGCATCTCATTCTGGCTCTTCGTCCCGATCTCGCTCCTGGCCGCTTCACTGCCACCAGATACACCAACGCTGTTCTTATTGCGCATATGGCGGATACGCGCATCGCCCCACCACTTGAAACTGGACATGCCTTTTTTCATTTCCTTCACATCGCTTTCCACAGCGGTGAGACGCACATCCATATCCTTTAACTCTGCCGCAAATTCCCGTTCCAGCTTTTTGAGCACTCCCTTGTCCTTGAGTGCCGCCGTACCATACTTTTCCGACGCCTTAGCTACGATTTCTGCCATCTCATAACGATTCATGGTTTTGCCACCCTGAAACGTTCCATCGCCATAGCCATCAAGCACACCATCCTCGGCCAGCATTGCTACCGCATCGTATGCCCAATGCCCTTCCGGCAAATCTTTGAAGGGATTGACTGCTGCCATTGCTGAACCGCTGATTGCAGTTGCCGTCAAAACTGCTGCAACAAGAACTGATTTTTTCATCTTTTCTCCTCCTAATAGTCTCAATCTTCTGTGATTTTAGGCATAAAAATACTCCTGCCACCACTGTTGCCAGAGTACAGTGGCAGCAGGAGTAAATTCCTACTTCAGTTAGTGCGCCATCAAGGCTAAGGCAAAATCCAAAGCCTTATCGGGGTCACGGGTGAGGCCCACATATTCCCGCCCGCTGGTTGTTGCGCTCTTGACACCTTTCGCATCACAATCGCTCTTGAGTTCATCATACATGGACGCCATCTGCGGCGCGAGCACGATAAGATCGAAATCCGTGATGATGTCTTTGTGCTGGCCATATGCCATGGCAATGGACTCCACGGGGGCATGACGATGCTCTGCCCCTTTCGTGATAGCCTTTGCCAGCATTGAACTCGTAGCGCCAGAGGCACAGAGCACCAGCACGCGCTTCTCATCATTCGGAAGGTCTGCTTCCGTCACGACAGGGGCAGCGGGGACAGCCACCGCCGTTTCATCTGCAACTTCCACTGCGCCAGCTTTCTCTTTCTCTACCAGCTGAGCATCATAGACCCGGAAGAACGGATAATACAGTACAGCATCCACCACCAAGAGCAGCGGTGCCAGCACAAAGGCCAACTTCGCAAACCCAGTGCCGATGATGAGACCAATCGGTGCCGGCGTGGTCCATGGCAGGATATACGTGAAAGCATTCATGCCCAGACCATCGACAAAGAATTTGAAAATCCAAACGTTAAGAATCGGTGCCAAAATAAAGGGGACAAATAACACCGGATTCAAGACGATAGGTGCACCAAAAAGGATTGGTTCGTTTACGGCAAAAGTTACAGGGATGATGGATGCCCGGCCCACAGCACGGAGCTGCTTGGACTTAGCGATAAAAGCACACATCGCACAGAACATCAGCGTTGCGCCCGTACCCCCCAGGGTCGCCACAAAGTAAGAAGTAGGATGGGTCAGAATATTGGTGGCATGACCGCCAGCATTGACAATCTGCAGATTTGCTTCGATGTTGGCGATGTAAATTGCCGTCACAGCCGGTTCCACGATCGAAGGGCCATGAATACCCACAAACCAGAACATCGCCATGGCGCCGTAGATTATCGCAACGCCAATGTAGCCGTCAGCCGCCACAAATAGGGGTTTGAAAACTTCCAGGATCCAAGCGCCGAACATCATGCCCGTTGCTTCCTTGAAAACAATACCAAAGATCCAATAAACCATAACCGCTACCGACAGAGGAATAAGATCGGCAAAGGTCTGAGCAATATAGTGCGGAACTTCGTCCGGAAGTTTTATGGTAATGTTGCGTTTTACAAAGAACTTATAGATATTCGGAACGGAAAAGGCCACGACAAATGCAGAAAGCAAGCCTTTCGTCCCCATGAATTCCGTAGAAATGCCCCCATCCACAGGAGCCACCGCCAAGAGCAGTAAACAGATAATCGATACGATCATGACGGATACATCGTTGATCTGCCGAAGCTTCGG
The DNA here is from genome assembly GCA_015058575.1 of Pseudoselenomonas ruminantium. GTDB lineage: Bacteria > Bacillota > Negativicutes > Selenomonadales > Selenomonadaceae > Selenomonas_A > Selenomonas_A ruminantium_O. The sequence continues at coordinate 21,041 of SVBZ01000036.1, read as the reverse complement.
CATCTTCGTATTGATGCTATCCGTCAAGCTTTTCGCAATAGTCGCTACCATGAGGATACCCAGCATTCCCATGCTGTAATTATACGCTTGCCATAGCACCGAGCTGACTGCCTCCGGCCATTTGTAATCGAAAATCTCCGGTACACAGGCGACCAAAATGAATAATGACGAGAACAGGATAACTGGTATGCAGCTTACAAAGCCATCCCGGATAGCCCGCAGGTAGATGTTGTTGGAAACCTTTTCAAAAAAAGGCTTCATAGTTTCTACCATCTTGATTAATTTGTCCATGATGATTTCCTTTCTCTAACCGTTAGTTTCGAAGCGCTTCTTACATTGCTCTTCTTTTTTACAGTTTTCATTATAGCTTGGAATCATTTATACGTGTTTTCATGTTTTGAAAATTTTTTCAGTCGAAAAAAAATTGCCCTTGCGTTTTCCGCAAGGGCAATTCCCGCACAATTTTTTATTTTACACCAACCAGCCAGAAAATACCATGAACGATATCACTCGGTGACAGCCAATGCCTCAACCTCGCAGAGCGCGCCTGCTGGCAGGTCTTTGACAGCAACACAACTGCGGGCCGGCTTGCTGATGAAGTGTTTGGCATAGACTTCATTGAATGCCTTGAAATCGGCAATGTCAGCCAGGAAACATGTCGTCTTGACGACATGCTTCATATCTGTCCCTGCAGCCTTGAGCACGGCTTCGATATTCTTGCAGCACTGCTCAGCCTGTTCCTCGATGGTCGTGGCAACAATCTTGCCTTCTGCGGGATCGATGGCGATCTGGCCAGACATATAGAGCGTATTGCCAGCTTTTATGGCCTGGCTGTACGGGCCAACAGCTGCCGGCGCATCATTCGTATGGATTACTTGCATGATTATTCCTCCTGCTATACTGGATTTTATTCTGCTGCTATTGTACACCAAGACACTGTTGTTTACAAGTTTACAAGGACTATTGCCGAAAAGATTGATTATAATTTATAATTTTTTTCATGCCTTGATTCCATAATAATGCAGCAGGCTCTGGGTCCCTTTGTCCCCTTCGCCCAGCCGTTCCATCTGCCGCACCTCACCAAGCACCTGTGCCAGTACCGGCAATGCCGCACCATAAGCGGCCGAAGTTTCTGTGCCAATGGCTAAATCCTTGCCGAAATGTTTCAGCATAAATCCTGGCGCAAAGTCTCCGTCAAGGCCGCGGCGCACGACATTGCTCATCTGAAAACTGCCTGCAGCCCCTGCTGAAATGGCCTGATATGTTTTCTCCAAGTCTAGGCCCGAGGCTTTGGCATAAGCATAGGCTTCGCAGGCTCCTGCCAGCGCTCCGGCAATGGCAATCTGGTTGCAGGCCTTGGCTTTCTGCCCGGCGCCAGCACTGCCCATATAGACAAGATTTTTACCTAGTACAGCAAACACCGGCTTCAATGCCTGAAACGAACTTTCCTCGCCTCCTGCCAGAATAGACAGCGATGCATTCTTAGCTCCAGTATCCCCACCAGTCACAGGTGCATCTACGGCATGGATGCCCTTTTCCCGGGCTGCAACATAGATTTTTTCTGCCAAAATCGGCGAAGAGGTAGTCATATCAACCACATAGGCACCAGCCTTAGCATTAGCCAGTACTCCGTCAGCGCCAAGATAAACTTCCTCTACGTCTTTGGGATACCCCACGATGGTAATCACTACATCCTGTCCGCGCGCACAAGCACCAGGACTTTCACACCACTTAGCGCCCTGCGCAATAAGCCCCTCCGCCTTGGATTTTGTGCGATTGTAGACGCTGACCTTAAACCCTGCTGCCAAAAGATGGCCGGCCATAGCCGCTCCCATTATCCCTGTGCCGATAAAGCCGATGTTTTCAATGCTCACACGAATCTTCCTTTCCATTCTATACCATATAATCCTGTCCATGAAAAACTTCGCTGCAAACCTTTATTTCCCTGCCTAAGGAAACGTAAAAATACAACCGCTGGCATACTTGGCAAAGCAGAATCTTATTCCTACGCACATAAAATATCCCCGCAGCTTGAACGCTGCGGGGATACTGCTAGCATTTATGGTTTCCGAAACGGAAATTATTTGTTCATTGCTTCCTGTACAGCAACAGCAACAGCAACAGTCATGCCGACCATCGGGTTGTTGCCAGCGCCGATGAGGCCCATCATGTCAACGTGAGCCGGAACGGAGGAAGAACCTGCGAACTGAGCATCACCATGCATACGGCCCATCGTATCCGTCATACCATAGGAAGCCGGGCCGGCTGCCATGTTGTCCGGATGGAGCGTACGGCCCGTGCCGCCGCCAGATGCAACGGAGAAGTACTTCTTGCCGTTCTCGATGCAGTCTTTCTTGTAGCAGCCTGCAACCGGATGCTGGAAGCGCGTCGGGTTCGTGGAGTTACCCGTGATGGAGATATCAACGTTCTCGAGTTTCATGATAGCAACGCCTTCCTGAACGGATTCAGCGCCGTAGCATTTAACTTTTGCGCGAAGACCATCGCTATAAGCGATCTCGTTGACAACATTGACTTTGTCGGACTTGAAGTCGTACTCCGTCTCAACGAACGTGAAACCGTTGATGCGGCTGATGATCTGAGCAGCATCTTTGCCGAGGCCGTTCAGGATAACGCGCAGCGGGTTCTTACGAACTTTGTTAGCCGTCTGAGCGATACCGATAGCACCCTCAGCAGCAGCAAAGGACTCATGACCAGCCAGGAATGCGAAGCAGCCAGCTTCCTCAGAGAGGAGCATAGCGCCGAGGTTACCATGGCCAAGACCTACCTTACGATGGTCAGCAACGGAACCCGGTACGCAGAAAGCCTGGAGGCCTTCGCCGATAGCTTTTGCAGCATCAGCAGCAGCCGTGCAGCCTTTTTTGATTGCGATAGCAGCACCCAGCGTGTAAGCCCATTTAGCATTCTCGAATGCAATCGGCTGGAGGTCTTCTACGATCTTGTACGGGTTGATGCCCTTCTCGTCGCAGATTTTCTTTGCGTCCTCGATGGATGCGATATCATATTTTTTGCAAACTTCATTGATCTGGTCAATGCGGCGCTCATAGCCTTCGAATAATGACATTCTATTCATTCCTTCCTTTTACCTAAAACTTGCGGAAATCTGCCAAGAGTATTTCTTACTCTTCGCGCGGATCGATCGTCTTGACAGCGTCAGCGAAGCGGCCCTTCGTGCTCGTGTTGGCTTTGATAGCTTCGTTAGCATCTTTGCCGGCACGGACAGCTTCCATGACTTTGCCAAGCTGAACAACTTCGTAGCCGATTACGCGGTTCTCTTTGTCGAGACCGAGTTTCGTAACATAGCCTTCAGCGAGTTCGAGGTAACGCGGACCTTTCTTGAGCGTGCTGTAGAGCGTACCCGTCTGGCTGCGCAGACCTTTACCAAGGTCATCGAGACCAGCGCCGATTGGCAGACCATCATCGGAGAATGCAGTCTGGGAACGGCCATAAGCAATCTGCAGGAAGAGTTCGCGCATAGCGGTGTTGATGGCATCGCAGACGAGATCCGTGTTCAGAGCCTCGAGAACCGTGAGACCCGGCAGGATCTCAGCAGCCATAGCTGCGGAATGCGTCATGCCCGAGCAGCCGATCGTCTCAACGAGGGCTTCCTGGATGATGCCGTCTTTGACGTTGAGCGTCAGTTTGCAGGCACCCTGCTGCGGAGCGCACCAGCCGATACCATGAGTCAGGCCGCTGATATCCTGTACATTCTTGGATTTAACCCATTTGCCTTCCTCTGGAATCGGAGCAGCGCCATGATGTACTTCCTGCGCTACGCATGCCATGTCTTCCACTTTCTGTGAATAAGCAATCATTGTTCGTATTCCTCTCTTTTCTAAAATATAATACTGAGGTGCAACCTTTAAACAAGCGCCCGTAAGGGGCTAGCATGGGAAATTGCCACCGCACCTGCGGCGGCCTTCCCCCCGCATACGCACCCTTGCTCAAGGGATGCTGCCTCTGACCTGCGGATAATTAAAGTTCGACGAGGTTCTTGCCCGTCATTTCGCTCGGGATCTCAACACCAGCCAGCGTCAAGAGCGTCGGTGCGATATCGCAGAGAGCGCCGTCCTTGACGGATTTGACGCGGTCGGAGACCACGATGAACGGAACCGGATTCGTCGTATGCTTCGTGAACGGCTGGTCGTTGTCATAGTCCATCATCTTGTCCGCATTGCCGTGGTCAGCCGTGATGCAGACCTCGCCACCGACTTCGCGGATGGCATCGACGAAACGGCCAACACACGTATCAACCGTCTCAACAGCCTTGACAACTGCCGGGAACACGCCCGTATGACCAACCATATCGCAGTTTGCATAGTTGAGGATGATGAAGTCATACTTGCCGGACTTGATAGCCTCGACGACTTTATCCGTAACCTCGATAGCGCTCATCTCCGGCTGCAAATCATACGTAGCAACCTTCGGCGACGGAACGAGGATGCGATCCTCGCCTTTGTACGGCTCCTCGACACCGCCGTTGAAGAAGAACGTCACATGGGCGTACTTCTCGGTCTCAGCGATGCGCAGCTGCGTCATGCCCTGCGATTCGATGATTTCGCCCATCGTCTTCGTAATGGTTTCCGGCGGGAAAGCAACTTTGGCATTCATGCCATCCTCATAATGCGAGAACGTTGCAAACGGAATCTTGAGATTCTCGTCACGCTCGAAGCCATCAAACGTCTCATCGACGAAGATGTGCGTAAGCTGGCGCGCACGGTCCGGACGGAAATTGAAGAAGATAGCACCATCGCCATTCTTCATGCCCTCATAGCCCTTGATGACGCACGGTACAACGAACTCATCGTTGGCACCATTGTCATAGCTGGCTTTGAGGCCTGCCACTGCCGAATCAGCGCTTACGCCCTCTGCATGAGCGATAGCCTCATAGGCCTTCTGCTCGCGATCCCAGTTGTGGTCGCGGTCCATTGCATAGTAGCGGCCGCTGATCGTAGCGATGCAGCCAACGCCGATTTCTTTGCATTTTGCCTCAAGTTCCTCGAGGAACGGCTGAGCGCTCTGCGGCGGAACATCACGGCCATCAAGGAAAGCATGGACATAGACTTCCTTGATGTCATTTTTCTTTGCGAGCTCAAGCAGGGCATAGAGATGATCCTGATGGCTGTGGACACCGCCTGGGGAAACAAGGCCCAAGAGATGCAGTGCACCATTGTTGGCCTTTACGCCATTGACAATATCGAGCAGGGCTTCGTTCTTGAAGAAGTCGCCATTCTTGATATCGCGCGTGATACGCGTGAGCTGCTGATAGATGATACGGCCAGCACCGATGTTGGTATGTCCAACCTCGGAGTTGCCCATCTGGCCATCCGGCAGGCCGACGTATTCGCCGGAAGCCTGCAGCTGGCTCGTCTTGTATTTTGCGAGCAGACCATCGAGTACCGGCGTATTGGCTACCTGTACTGCATTGTTCTTATCGCTTTTGTCACCGAGGCCGCAGCCATCCATGATGATGAGTGCAACCGGTGCATTTTTGAGTTTTGCCATTTTAAAATACTACCCTTCTAAGAATCAGTAGTTAACGATCTGGCTGAAGTCCTGAGCCTTCAGGGAAGCACCGCCAACGAGAGCGCCGTCAACGTTCGGCTGTTTCATGAGGTCTTTGATCGTAGCCGGTTTTACGCTGCCGCCGTACTGGATGCGAATAGCGTCAGCTGCTTCCTGACCGAATTTCTTCGCAACAGCTTCACGGATAGCCTTGCAGACTTCCTCAGCCTGCTCGAACGTAGCCGTTTTGCCCGTGCCGATAGCCCAGATTGGCTCGTAAGCGATGACAAGTTTTGCAACTTCGGAAGCTTCGAAACCTTCGAGAGCAGCGTTAATCTGAGCAACGACATGGTCGATGTACGTGCCAGCTTCGCGAATCTCGAGGGACTCACCGCAGCAGATGATCGGCGTGATGCCAGCAGCAAAAGCAGCGCGAGCGCGTTTGTTTACACCCTCGTCCGTCTCACCGAAGTAGTCACGGCGCTCGCTGTGGCCGAGAACGACGTAATCAACGCCGATTTCGTTCAGCATGCCCGTGGAGATTTCGCCCGTGAAAGCACCATTTGCTTCCCAGTGAACGTTCTGCGCACCAACATGGATATTCGTGCCTTTGACAGCAGCAGCGACGGAGGACAGAGCCGTAGCCGTCGGGCAGACAACAACGTCAACCGTTGCGTCTTTGACCAGCGGAGCCAGAGCCTTTACGAGCTCAACGCCCTGCGCGATCGTGTTGTTCATTTTCCAGTTACCAGCAATAATCGGAGTTCTAGCCATTATATAAAAGCCTCCCTAATCAATCAGTCATTATTTATCAGCGATAGCTGCAATGCCCGGCATCTCTTTGCCCTCGAGGAACTCGAGCGTAGCGCCGCCACCCGTGGATACATGGGAAATCTTATCCGTCAGGCCCGTCTTCTTCAGCGCAGCAACGGAGTCACCACCGCCAACGATGGAGATAGCGCCCTCTTCCGTAGCTTTGGCAACAGCCTCAGCAACAGCCAGCGTACCTTTGGCAAATGCATCAAACTCGAATACGCCCATCGGTCCATTCCAGACAACCGTCTTAGCACCTTTGAGAGCTTCGACATATTTCTCAGACGTCTTCACGCCGGAGTCAAGAGCCTGCCAGCCCTCAGGAACTTTATCGACATCAACTGTCTGCGTATTGGCATCTGCTGCGAACTTATCAGCAATTACGAGGTCAACCGGCAGGATAACCTCTACACCCTTCTCCTCAGCTTTTTTGAGGAGGTCACGCGCGAGATCGTATTTGTCCGGCTCGCAGAGCGAGTTGCCGATTGGCAGGCCTTTAGCTGCATCGAAAGTATGAGCCATACCGCCGCCAATGATGATTTTGTCGACTTTCTCAATCATGTTGTTGATGACACCGATCTTATCGGAAACCTTAGCACCGCCGATGATAGCAACGAACGGACGCTGCGGAGCCTCAAGCGTTTTGCCGATGTAGTTGATCTCTTTTTCCATCAGGAAGCCAGCGACAACCTCGACATACTGAGCGATGCCAGCGTTAGATGCATGGCCGCGGTGGGAAACACCGAAAGCATCGTCAACAGCGATATCAGCGAGGGAAGCGAGCTGTTTTGCAAATTCCGGATCGTTTTTCTTCTCAGCTTTGTGATAACGGAGGTTCTCAAGCAGCAGAACTTCGCCAGCCTTCAGGTCAGCAGCAGCCTTCTCAGCCTCAGGGCCAACGCAGTCCGAAGCCCATTTAACCTCTTTGCCGAGGAGCTCAGAAAGATGAGCAACGAGGTGCTTCGTGGAGAACTGCGGCTCACGAGCCTCAGAAGGACGGCCGATATGGCAAGCCAGGATTACAGCAGCGCCATTGTCGAGCAGATAGTTGATGGTCGGCAGCGTGCGGACCATACGCGTATCATTCGTGATGTTCTGGTTCTCGTCGAACGGTACATTGTAGTCAACGCGGACAAATACTTTTTTGCCTTTGACATCAATGTCTTTGATGGTTTTCTTATCCATTATGAAACCTCCAAAATAATCTTTACATAATAAAAATTTGAGGTCCGGCCCAAGTTTTAGGCCGGACCTCAAAAGATCTTCGTTTTATTCAGTTACGAACCAAACAATTAGCCGAGCTCAGCGAAGTATTTGATCGTGCGAACCATCTGGCTCGTGTAGCTGTTCTCGTTGTCGTACCAGGAAACAACCTGAACCTGCGTGCCACCCTCGACCGGGTTAACCATGGTCTGCGTAGCATCGAACAGGGAACCGTAACGCATGCCAACGATATCGCTGGATACGATCTCATCCGTGTTGTAACCGAAGGACTCCGTAGCTTCTTTCTTCATCTGTTCGTTAATCTGTTCAACCGTTACGTTGCCCTTAACAACAGCGTTGAGAATCGTCGTGGAACCAGTCGGGGTCGGAACGCGCTGTGCAGCACCGATCAGTTTGCCTTTGAGTTCCGGAATTACGAGGCCGATAGCTTTAGCAGCACCCGTGGAGTTCGGAACGATGTTGCAAGCTGCTGCACGGCTGCGACGGAGGTCGCCTTTACGCTGCGGGCCATCGAGAGTCATCTGGTCGCCCGTGTAAGCGTGAATCGTGCACATGATACCGCTCTGGATCGGAGCGAGGTCGTTCAGTGCTTTAGCCATCGGAGCAAGGCAGTTCGTCGTGCAGGATGCAGCAGAGATAACCTTGTCCTCTTTCGTCAGCGTCGTGTGGTTAACGTTGTATACGATCGTCGGGAGGTCGTTACCAGCCGGAGCGGAGATAACGACTTTCTTAGCGCCTGCAGCCAGATGTGCGGAAGCTTTCTCTTTGGAAGTGTAGAAACCAGTGCACTCAAGAACAACGTCTACATCATGTTTAGCCCAAGGAATGTCTTTTGCATCCTTCTCAGCATAGATCATGATCTCTTTGCCGTTGACCTTGATGCTGTTCTCGCCAGCCTCAACCGTATCAGCATATTTGTACGTACCCTGCGTGGAATCGTACTTGAGCAGGTGTGCGAGCATTTTCGGGCTCGTGAGGTCGTTGATTGCAACAACTTCATAACCCTCAGCGTCGAACATCTGACGGAATGCGAGACGGCCGATGCGGCCAAAACCATTGATAGCTACTTTTACTGCCATTTGAAAAATACCCCCTAAATTCTTTAGAAGTTCAGTTCTTACAGGTCTAATAATACAATAAGCAAAGCCAAAATGTCAATGTTTTTATCATAAATTCTACCAATTATTCCATGAACTGATGATGTTGTTTTCTGACTTTTCTGCATGAATACCTAATAATAGCCTTTCGTTTTCCCTGCTGCGCTAAACACAGATAAACAATAGGAATACCGTTAAAACACAAAAACAGTGACAAGCAAATCAGCTTGTCACTGTTTAACATGATGTATAAATATTATTTATGCGTCTTGTGGCTCCTCATCATCCATCTTCTCAAGCTCCAGCAGTGCCTGCACATAAATCGCACATTCAAGACGTTTTTTCTGGATCTCGCAGCCAACCTCATACGGCTTGCGGATATCATTGTGGAAAAGATCCGCATTGGCATGACAGCCGCCCGAGCAGAAGAAACGCGACCAGCACTCGCTGCACTTCTCCTTGTTGAGCACATGGCTCTCACGGAAGTACTGGCTTGTCTCCTTGTCCGTGATGCCCGTATCCACCGTACCGATTTTGTATTTCTCACGGCCAACAAACTGATGACACGGATAGAGATCGCCATTTTCCGCCACGGCTACATACTCATGGCCGGCGCCACAGCCCGACAAGCGCTTAGCCACACACGGGCCATTCGACAGATCCATATTGAAGTGGAAGAAGAAGAAGCCCTTGCCCTCGCGATGACGCTTCATATAAGCTTCCGTCAGGCGGTCGTACTCCTCGCGGATGCGCGGCAAATCCTCCTCCGTAAAGCCCAGCGGGCTGTCCTTGAGGACCACCGGCTCCATCGACAGGATATCGAAGCCTTCATCGTTCATCGACAGTACATCTTTCGTGAAGTCCATATTCTTCTTCGTATAAGTACCGCGCAGGTAAGTATAGACGCCACGATAGTCGTAGTCACCACCCTTGCGGCTCGCGAGGCATTTCTTGAAATTGGCGATTGCGCGGTCATAGCTTCCCTGGCCGCCGGCCAGCGGACGCATGGCATCATGGACTTCCTTGCGGCCATCGAGCGAGAGCACCAGTGCAAAGTCATTATCGTTGAGCCATTTGATATTCTCATCATTGAGCAGGATGCCGTTTGTCGTCATCGTGAGCTTGAACTTCTTGCCTGTCTCTTTTTCCCGCTGGCGCGCATACTCTGTCACAGCCTTAACCGTCTTCATATTCATAAGCGGCTCGCCGCCAAAGAAGTCCATCTCGAGGTGCTTTCTAGGGCCGCTGGCTTTAATGAGATAATCGACAGCCTTCTTGCCTACCTCCGGTGTCATGATAGCGCGCTCCTGGCCATAGCTGCCGCCATCGCCGAAGCAATACTTGCAGCGCAGGTTGCAGTCCTGTGCAATCATCAGGCAGATAGACTTTACAAGTCCCGTCTGCTTGAACGTCGGCGGCACATCGATATCTGGTGCAAACAGCTCACCGGCATCCATCAGCGCATGCAGCTCTGACAGCGCCTCATCGACCTCTGCCTGCGGATACTTGCCAGCCATAGCCGCACGTACTGCATCGTCATTCGTTCCATCAAACGTGTCCATCATGTCGTAGATCATCTTGTCGATGACATGAACAGCGCCACTGTTGATGTCGAGCAGGATAAAGGTTCCGTTCTGCTCAAATTTATGGATTCTTGCTTTCATTCTGTTTCCCGTTCTCCTTAGTCAATACTACTATATAAAATAAATGGAAAGGATTCATAAGAAAAAGCCTTCCCGGTAAAGGGAAGGCTCCAATGCGATACTTATTTCTCGCAAACCTGATTGCCGACCGTGCAGGAAGTCTTGCATGCGGACTGGCAGGAAGCCTGGCACTCGCCGCAGCCGCCCGTCTTAAGCGTAGCCTGCATTTTCGGCTTGTTGACCGTCTTGATGTGTTTCATCGTTAGCCCTCCTATCAAAATAGAATCTCATTCTATTATATCGTCTTTTCAATGGCAGTACAAGGAATTATTTCTGACAAGGCTCAGGCAGCCGGCCACAAAATGTCACAACTTGCAGCCCCAAGGCCTCAGCAAAATCCCAGGCTGCTGCAAAATGCGCACCGATGGCATCCGCCGTATGAGCATCAGACCCCAGCGTCACCCGCCGGCCGCCCAGCTCACGGTAGCGCGCATAGACCGGTGCCAGTTCCTTGAGCGCGCGGCGGCTGCCGAGCCGCCGCGTATTGAGCTCGAGTACCGTATCCGTCTCGACAACAGCCCGCAGCACATCATCGATATCCTCAGCAAAACTGCCATAGGCAATCTCCGGGTCATCATATGGTGCATAACGCGCGATGTAATCGATATGAGCCAGCACATCGATAAATGTATGCATACGCACATTTTCCGCCATGCTTTGATAGTATTTATGGTAGAACTCTGCCTTGGAAAGATTTCCATAAGCTTCTTTATAATATATATCCCTGCCATCTACCATATGCGTCGCACCGATGACAAGATCGAACGGCAGCCACTCCGTAAACGCGCGGCTGCGGTCGCATGTTGATGGCTGCATGCCGACCTCAACCCCGAGCCGCAGGCAGCTGCCACGCAACGGCTCATACGCCTGCCAGTATTCGTCGGGATTGAATGTAAAATCGATATCGCCTGGATAATCAAGATCAAGATGCTCGGTAAACACAATTCCCAGGCCAAGCCTTTCCGCAGCCGCCATTGCGTCCTGCGCCTTCATCTGCGAGTCTCCCGAAAATTCCGTATGACTGTGACTGTCAAATATCATCCGTCATCAGCCTTCTTTCTGCGCGGCCATATACGCCTCCTGCAAAGCCTTGGCCAGCTGGTCAGGACACGACGTCGTGCGGTTGTTGCAGGTGTTGCCAGCAAAACGCTGGATGACAAAATCAATATCCATTCCCTCAACAAGTTTGGCAATCCCCTTGAGGTTGCCATTGCAGCCACCCTCAAAGGCCACTTTCCTGATTGTCCTGCCGTCAAGCTCCACCGTAATCTTGCGGGAACACGTCCCCTTTGTCGTATATTCATAGACGCTCATAGGATTTTCTCCTTTCATTCTCTTGCTGTTTTCTCTATCTTACTGAAAACCACTTATATTTTCAATCGCTAGTCATTATTTTTTCGGTTTCCATAAAAATTTATTGGTAAAATTGTCCTATATAGGCTATACTATAATAAGTTTAATAAATGATTAGAGGGTTTTCTGCATGAATACCAAAAGTCACCCAATACCAACTACATTTGACAGTGATGTATTCTCGGCCTTAGAGAAATTCGACCGCCGGGTTTATTTCCGCTGGGACCTGACTACGGACGTGCTAGAACTCCACGGGCCGGCACATCCCAATTCGTACGATATCGCACCACGGATAGCGCCGGCATCAACCATCCTTTGGCATTCAGGGCTCTTGCACCAAGAGGATGCAACGATTCTCCGTGTCTATCTCAACACGATCTTTTGCCACCATATCCACCGCCCAAAGGGAAGCTGCAATCATATCTGCAAGCTCCGGCTGCGCGGCAATGGCTGCCATGAATACATCTGGTCGGAAATCCACTTGATTACCTATTTTGATGGCTTCATGCCTGTCGTCGCATATGGCAACATCCGCAACATCCAGGCACAAAAGCTATGGCAGCAGCGCATCGAGCGCGAGGCTGCGCACGATCAGCTCACGGGGCTCCTCAACAAAGATGCCACCCGCCTGCGTATCACCAAACATCTTGCCAGCCTGTCTCCCGATATCGACCAGGAAGCACTCCTGATCATCGACGCGGACGGCTTCAAGGAAATCAACGACAACTTTGGTCATCTCTTCGGCGATGCTGTGCTCACCGACATGGGCGATGCCATCATGCACAATTTCCGCCAGTCCGATATCAAAGGCCGGATAGGCGGCGATGAATTTCTCGTGCTGTTCCGTAATATATCAGATCCCGAGATACTGCACGACCGCTGCCAGTCACTTATTCGCCAGCTTGAACGCCGCTACAAGAACGGCCAGCAAGAGCTGCCCTTTTCCATCAGCATCGGCGTTGCTCAGTATCCCCAGCATGGTACGACCTACCAAGAGCTATTCAAACACGCCGACCGGGCACTCTACGAATCAAAAAATCTTGGTAAGAACCAGTACACCATCTACCGCAGCAGCCTGCTCGGCCAGGTCTCGGTCACCAGCCATCGCACGCCAAAAGATTTTGAGGACTTCCAGCAAAAAGCCTTCAAAGACAACATGATTGAATTCATCTTCAAGCTGCTCTATGAGACAAACAGCCCAGATGCAACCATTTCGATTTCTCTGGGCATGTTCGGAAAACTATTCAATCTTGACCGCGTCGTGTCGATCTCTACGATCCCGACACGAATCAATATACGACAGCCTATGAATGGCTGAGCCCTAACGGTATCTCGCTGAAATCCTCCGAGCGCGCAGATGATACCTTCGACAGCATCAGCATGCGCAATACACTCATACTCTCAGGCTATAAGGCCACGTCCTACGGTGTCATGTCCATCTGCGAAGATACTTCAAAAGCTGCCGACAGGTACCAACCCGCTATGGCGACGCTCCATCTCGGTGCTTTTGCCCACTGCATGATTACCCACGGCTCTGACACACTTGGCTGCATCGGCTTTGAATACAGCCGGCCACATGCGATCGACGCTGAATGCCGCCACGCCCTCAGCGTCTTTGCTGTCATCCTTGGCAACATCCTGCTGACCTCTTACTCTGACGACAAGCTGCGGCAGCAGAACATGCAGTTGCGCAGCCTGCTCGATCACATGCAGGAAATGATTTACGTCGTTGACAAAATCACGATGTCGCCTATCTACTTCAACCGCAGCATCCGGCAGGCACTCCCTGATGTCAACGCCGGCCATCCCTGCTATCAAGTATTGCACAAGCGCAGCACACCTTGTCCGGGCTGCCCCGTTCTGCAGCTCTCCGGCGAAGGCAGTGAGTACATCCAATGCGATCTCAGCAACTGGGACAAAGACCGCCCGACATGCACTCGGGCCTGCAATCTCCATATCGACAAAATCGACAACACCAGACCACTAGCGCTGGTCATCCAAGAACCCATTTAAGCAGGAACGACCAAGGAGCTGGGAACCACAGGCAGATTCTGCCTGCGGTTCCCAGCTCCTTTGCTATCCCTATATAATAAGCCTTTTATTTTTTGCTGAACGCATAAATCTTGACCATCAGGAACGTCACCGGCACGCTTATCAATGCCGCGAGCACGAAACTCACGACGGGCGCGAAGCCCAGCCAGTTATACAGCACCAATACGGAAACATTCTCAATGATCGCATTGCCAACATACGAGAGCGCAAACTTGAAATACTGATAAATCTGCGGCCGCGTCGGAAAAATCAGCCAGCAGTTCAAAAGATACGCCAGGATATTGCTTATGACATAGCCGATATTGAAGGCAATATTGGCATCTTCGATGCCATACTTCATAAGGATGGCTGCAAACAGACTGCAATCCAGTGTATTGATGACACCCACGACGACAAACAGGATAAACTCCTTTGTCCAGAATTCCCGCTTCAATTTATCTGCCACTTGCCCCATGCTCACAATCTCCATCCTTCTTCCCGCTATCCAAAGTCCTTTCTATTATACCCTGCCCGGCGGGAAAAAGCATCCCGGTCCCGTAAATTTCCCTGCCTGCTATAAAGGAACTATATCCAGCGCTAAATGAGGCTTTATTTATGTTTCACCATTTCATGCAAATAATGCACCACGCCCACCCAATTATTCGGGTGAATCATATCGATTTGCTGCGAGTCATGCCGGCGGGATAAATAATATTCGAGCAGCCTGGGATATTGGCTCAGTGCAGACTCTTTTACGTACAGCAGAATATTCTGCTTGTACTCTGTTTTTATCTCCGCCTCTCCCCAGATTTGCGGACGGATACAGTCAAGGCAAACATAGTTTTCTGCAGCAAACAGATTGGCCCAGTAGGACTGCCACTGCTCATTGATATGATTGGTTCCGCCCTGCAATGGAACTGCCGCCGAAAAGAACACCATATCCGAAAGCATTGTCAAATCATGGATGAAGCTTTCGGCCCGCTTAGCCGAAAGATGTTCGGCCACCTCCAGGCTGACTGCTAAATCGAACCGTCCCTCGCCACTGGCTATCGATTCATGTTCCAAATCTGCCTCAACAAACTCTTCTTCCGTAATGTATAGCATATCCTTTTGGACATAACTGCCATCGACGCCGACGACCTCTGCCCCATGCTGCTTGAAAACCGCCAGCCATGTTCCGAGACCACAGCCTACGTCAACCACGGATTTAGGCTTAGGCACATAATTGAACAGTTTCGGTATCGTAAGCTCTGCCGAACGGTACGAGCCATCTTTCTGCGCCCGATAGAAACTCTCATCATAAGGGGTTTGTCCTGCCATATTCCCTATCCTTTCTTAGGCCTCGCGCAGGATTTGTGCATCCTGACTGCCATCACGGTACAGGAACAGATTGCCATTGAGGAAATGCACGCCCTCAAGTACGCCGCCCTGCTCCAGATTCTTTTTGACCTTCTCATAGTCTTCCGGCTTGAGGAAGAAGATGATCACCTCACGAGGCTCCAGACGCAATCCCTTGGCATTGAACTCCTTGAGCGTATAGAACTTTTCCCCGTCCTTAAGCATCATCAGCTTCATGAGCTTATCTTTTTCCTGCTCCTCGCCGATGATAATGCGATGCATGCCAGCGATGAAATTCGCATAGGCAAGCATCAGCGAACGATTGGCCTGATGAATCTGCCGTGCCAGATTGCCGAGGAAGTCCGCATTGCACCAGGGCGTCTTGGTTAGATACGTGAGGAACAACCGGTGATAATTATTGACGGCATCGATGGCATAGCATTTACCTGCATAATGGTAGATGCACGCCCCGACATTTTCCCGTTTATGAGCAAACTCCCAGCTCACGAGCGTATTGTATTTTTCCGGCAATATCCGGCAGTCTTTATTAAAGAAATAATTGAGCACATCCTGGTCAAGGTAATCCACCAGCATATTTTCCTTGAGAAATTCTGCACCGCGCTCCAATAGCTGTTTCTGCTGCCGGTATTTCTCCATATCCAGCAGCAGGACACCTGCATTGAAATAACGCGATTCCTCGCAAAGACCCTTTTGGACCATATGGCTGAAATGGCCTTCCTGTATGACCGTATCAGGCACTGCTGCCAGACCATTCGCCCCGGTTTCCTCATTCCAAAGCTCAGCGATATCCATATTCACGATGGTATCGCCATCGAGATAGATGAGCCTGTCCACCTTTGGCAGGGCTTCGCCTACCAGCAGACGATACCAGGTAGCCTGACTGACCCCAGGCTTTATATATGACTTCATCCACGCATTGCTTTCCTCGAATTCCTGGAAGCGCTTTTTGAACAGCTTCTCAAAATCATAGAAGACAATCTGCTGGCCATAGCTGCGCACAAGCTGCATAAGCATCCGGCGGTTATCGGTGGACAGCGTATAATCATGCAGGAAATGCACCGTCACCCATTCCCTTGTATTTTCAAAGATGGAGCAAAGCGACGCCCCCACGTATTTGGTATAATTGCCTTTCTTGTCCGAAACAGCATAACAAACATGTATCATCGTCATCTACCTCAAATTACCAAGAAAATACGGTACTCATCCAACAAGCGTGACGGATGCGGGATAATAATGGACTTACCATCGATATAATCCTCCCACTCCTGCCAGCCGGCTTCCACGAGTTTCTCCTTGAGCTCTGCAAAGTTATTCAGGAAAAATACATAGACATGCGTACCTAGTTCATAGGGAAGACTCAAGCCATTTTTCCAGCCATCATCCAAAGCTATATACGGCTCATCCGGCGCAAGAGTGAACATCTCGCGCAGTTTTTCCTCATCCGTCTTCGGCCCGACAAAAACCCGCTTGCGCCGTGCCCAGGCCGCTGAAGCCTTGCGGTTGCGCTCGACGTATTTATCCAGCTCCCCCGCCAGGATATTGCGCGTAACCGCATAGCTCTTGCAGAGAAATTCCGCATCACACCAAGGCGTCTTGACAAATGCCTCATAGAAAATCCGATCGCGCGGCTCTTCAAAGTTATAGCGCAGGGTCCGCCCCATATAGTGATAGATGCCCTCGACCAGCTCCGGACTGCCCCAGTCCCTGTCCCAAGTCTGCAGGATATTGTAATTCCAAGGCAGATGCAGGAAATCACGCGCAAAGAAATAGTTCAGAATATCCTGATCGAAGAAGCGGCACTCCTCCTCATGCTGGACGATAAAGCGCAGTCCTGGCAGCAGGATTTCGCCCATGTCGCGCATCTTCTCCAAATCCATCAAAAGTACGCCCGAATTGAAGCAAGTATCAAAATCTGTCCAGCTATTCTTGAAAAGATACAGCCGCTCATCGATTGACCGGTCAATCTGCTTCTGGTAATGCTCCATCAGTGTACGCTCGGTTACCGCTCCCAGCGGATTACCATCAAGGTACACTTCCCAGAACTTGCGGATATCCATATGGACAATCGTATCCGCATCAAGATAGATCAGCCGTTTCACATCGCGCGGCAAAACAATAGGCGCCAACAGGCGGTAAAGCGCCGCTGGCGTATAGTACTCGGTATCAACAGCCCGCCGGAATATCTCGCGGGCCTCAGCCAAAAGCTCCCTGCATTCTTCCGCCACATTGTAGAAAAAAATCTGCTGGCCAAACGTACGCGCAAGTTCGATGAATTTCGCCCGATTCGTCTCTGTCAATGTATCATCATGCAAAAGATGTATCGTCACCCAGGCATCCGTATGCTCAAATAATGAGCATATCGATGCCCCGATGTATTTGCTATATGTACCATTTTTATCGGTCATCGCATAGGCGACATGCACCATATGCGCATCCTCACCAAACCGTTTCCGTTCCATTACGCCCACCCCGTCTCCAAGATTACGCTATATTTCTATAATATATATACGCCACAACAGCAAAAAAGCCTTCCTCACGGAAGACTTTCTTGCTTGTCATCTTTATTGTAACAGACTAAGTACGTTCGAACTGCTCTGGTTGGCCTGCGCCAGCATAGCCTGCGCGGCCTGCATGAGAATGTTGTTTCTGGTATACTCCGTCATTTCCTTCGGCATATTCGCATCGCGAATCGTGGATTCGGACGCCTGGACATTCTCACTCGACGTCACGAGATTCGAAGACGTCATCTCGAGACGAGCCTCAATCGAGCCGATATCCGTCTGCTGGTCAAGCGCTTTCTGGATAGCATTGTCAAGCACGTTGACAGCCGCATTGGCCTGTTGCTGGGTGCCCACTCCCAAGGTTATGCCCGTCGAGCTCTTGAGTCCGAGTGCCTCGGAGCGCATATCGGTAAGACCGATGCGGATGGTCTGATTGGCTTTGGTCCCGACTTGCAAATTAATCGCATTGTCATTGGATTTATTGAAGGCCCGCACCGACTCCGTGAAGTTATCGAGAACGGAATTGACAGACTTCTTGATTTGCCCCTTCGAATCCTTGACACTGAACGTAATGCCCGACAGCTGATACTGCAAACCTGCCGAACCCGAGGAAATCGTAATGGCATTCTCGCGATTGGCCGTATAGACCGTATCGCCCGAAGCCGATATGCCGACCACATTGCCAGCATCCACTGACAGCTTATAGGGAATCAGGGTGCCGACAGAATCCGCCAGCGTCGATGCCGCCGTACTAAGGGCTACAGTAAGCGTCGAACGCGCCGCTGTATAGGCAGAATCGCGTACCGTAGTAGCTGATGCTAGCGACGACGACATTACTGCAGCTGCAGAAACTTTGACAGAACCATATGAACTTGATGCCTGATTGTACGTCTGCAATGCCGTCGAATATTGCGTCGACGCAGCCATAGCACTCGGATGCCCCGCCAATAAAGTAGAAAATACCACAGGATCGCTACCATATGCCGTATAAAGCGAATTATACACACCTTGATAATACGTTGAAGCACTCCCCATCGTCGAATAGGCACTATTCATAGTCGACAATGCATTACCTGTTACACCATTATAGGTACCCTGCGCATTTGCAACAGCAGAACTATACGTACTGCTAGCCACACCATACGAACTATTATATGTCGAATTTGCCGAAGCACGCGATGCATCATACTGTGCATAGGCCACCCGCATCAACGGATTATTGCGGACATAGGGGTCACTAGCTTCGACCAAAGCACTATCGAGGGTCGTCGTCTCATTGATATCCACATCGAAGCTATAGGTTTCTCCCTGAATCACATAGGATATCGTCAAGGTATCCGTCGTCTGGATATTGAGCCGCTCGCCATTGCGGTTCTGCAGATCGACGATCCGGGTAGCGCCATCCGTATCTTTATGCAGGCTCTGATTCGTCATCGAGGTCTTGGTCGCACTACCCTCGGCCATCTTCGAGCCATCCACCAAAGTCTTGCCATTGTAGGTGACATTGGCATTATCATCAATCTGGTCGATGGACTGATCGAGTTCCTTCTGGATAATCGCCCGGTCTGCGTCCGTATTGCTGTCGTTGGCCGCATTGATTGCCTTTTCCTTCATCGTGCGCAGGATATCAACCGTCGAGCTTACCGCCCCCTCGGCCACCTTCATCAGGCTAACGCCATTCTGCGTATTGGCATCCGCCTGGTCCAGCGAACGCACCATAACCCGCATGCGCTCAGAAATCGAATAACCCGAAGCATCATCGGCGGCCGAATTGATTTTCATGCCGCTCGATACCTTTTGTAAACTTTTTGCCAATGCCGAAGAATTCTTGTTCAGTGTCCCTAAGGTTTGCACCGCCGACATGTTATTCTTAACCACCATTGCCATTATCGACACATCCTCCCTGATGAGCAGTCTGCAGACTACCTAGTCACATCCTCATGATAGCCCCGTCCTTACCGTCCCTGTGGTTCCTCGAGGCTCATATACCCTTACCTCAAAGGGCGGTGGAAGCCCCCGCCCGCTACTGACAGATATTTCTAATCTATATATCGTCAAAAAGTCCGCTGCCCTTAATAGCCAGCGTAAACTTTCCTAGTTATATTTTACTATAAAACACGATATAAGAAAAGATACTACGAATCTATAATCGGATAGCTTCTTTCTCTACTGCAATAAACGCAGCACACCCGAACTATTCTGATTGGCCTGTGCGAGCATAGACTGCGAGGCCTGGGCCAATACATTGGCCTTAGTGTAGCCGGTCATCTCTTTTGCCATATTCGCATCGCGGACGGTAGACTCCGAGGCGACTGTTCCCTCACGCTGGGCTACGATGTTCTCTTCCGTCATTTTGAGCCGCATATTCTGCGCGCCCACCAGACAATTCGCCCCGATAAGATAATTCAGCGCCCTGTCCAAAAGCCCCTCTTCCTCCTTGGTAATATGCTTGCCACTGCGGGTAGTACCTGCCCGATTACCCAATAACTCCTCACGGCTCTTGCTGGTCATCACGTTGAAATCCGTCCAGTCCTGCGAACCGGGCTCATAGCCAAAGAGGTGGTCCAGCGTGGTCTGAGGAATCTTCAGATGGATGTTCATGCTCGCACGGTCCGTATGGTGGATAATCAAATCCTTCGCATAAATCTTGCGCTCGCCAATCTCCACATTATCCCAAACACCATCGGCAATCTTGGCACCACCGACATTATAGGTATCGTCCCATTGGTATTCGTAAAGCAAATCCCAATTATTATCTATTCCATAGCGCAACTGGTTATCGGTAAATCGCCGTTCATCGTAGATAATCAGCTTATCACCATCAGCCACCAGCCGCATGAAATGATTCAAATCCGGGTCATCCCCTGTAAGTTCCGGCGTGGCCTGATCAACAATAGCCTGTACCAAAGATGTCGCATCGGTTACATTCGAGACATTGATATAGATATGCTTGATATCTTCCCCATTTGGATCAGCCTCCGGCCGCGGTCCCTCCGGTAAATCGTCCGTAATGAAATGGAAATTGAATACCTGATTATCACAGGTTGCACAATAGGCACGGAAACCTTTATTATTCAAGAAATCCGGAATGGAAAGATTCTGATTGGCCGCAAACCATGAGCCATAATCTAATGTATACGAACGAAGCGAACCTTGCCACATATACAACTTCTCACTGTTCCCCTTAGATCCTGATTGACTGGCTATAAACTTGACCCCAATGGTATTTCCACTCGTATCCTTAGCTTCTTCTACTTGAGCTGGCGCAATCATTTGATCTGAAAATAATTCTGCAAGGCTATGTCACAACAAACAGTTGATAAATAGCCATTTTTATAGGGGAGTATCAGAACTCCCCTACAAACTGTTATTTGCAGTTATCTATACTCATTTGGAATTTCGATATGAAGTGTCTCACACAATAACTTCACATCATG